>JAFVVS010000076.1 GCA_017502025.1 Alistipes sp.
TCTTACAGGTGGTGAATACAATAGTAGGTTGAACACCATTCTCGTCAGCAGCCTCGTTTGCGTAAGGCTCGCCGGTGAAACCACCAATCTCGCAAGACTCAATAGTGCAACCCTCAGCAGGGATATCGATTACATCACCCTTGTTCTCGCATCTTGTGAGAGTGGTGAGCTTAGTTGCGGTGAACGAGAAATATGCAGCCCAACCACCGACAATATGGCGTGATGCCCAATTGCCGGTCTTAATGGTGATATCGCCAGTCGCCTCGTTTACGCAGTCGGTGAAAGTACCACCCATAGCCTGATAGAACAGACCACCTGCATACAAACGACCACCGTTACCGGTCGCAACATTGCTACACTTACCAATGTTAATTGCACCGCTGTTGTTACAGTTCTTAACCTCGCCGTGGTTGACGATAGAACGAGCAATACCACCAATGTAAAGACCACCAGTGAGGAGTGCGATATTGTCGCCAACGGTGATATTACCTGTGTTATCAACATTGTCCATCAACTCGTTGATATACAAGCTGTAACCACCACAACCCGCAATATGGAGCGAAACAGAAAGTGTAGCGTCGGTTGCAACAGAGATGTTACCCGAGTTCGAGCAGTTCTGATAAGTGTCAATAGTAGTTGCTTTATAACTACCTGCGAGCAAACCACCAATGATAAGCCAAGACTCGAATGTAGCATCCTTAACCTCGATATCAGCAGTGTTGTGGCAACCGCTAACAGTAGCGATAGTGGTCTCACCTGCAACAAGACCTGCGATAATAGATTTTTTACCTGCAGTAGCCTTCGAACCGACATAAATTTTACCGCTGTTCGAGCAGGTCTCCAACTTGTCAGCAGTCAAACCTTGTGTAGAAAGACCTGCGATTTGGAGAATATCACCGCTAACCTTTGCTCCATCAGCAACAGTAAGAGCACCAGTGTTCTTACAGTTGGTGAGCGAAGCTACACTAGAATAACAAGAAATACCACCAAGAGAGAGAGCCTTAACTGTTCCGTTGTGGGTCAAATCTCCATTGTTTACCAACTTGTCGCAAACAACATCTGCAGCAATCTGCAAACGACCTGTAATACCAGAGAGGAGAATGCTTGCTGTACTCTTACTCTCCTTAGAAGTAGAGAGGTTACCATTGTTTGTACAGTTCTTGATAACCTTGAAGTCCAACTGACCGTTGGTATCGCTATTCTTACCAACGATACCCGAAATGTAAACATTTGCAATCTGGGTTGTACCTACATAGGTGATATCACCATTGTTTACGAGGCCGTTGATCTCACACTCGTTAGCCTCGCCCGATACACCACCGATTACACCACCGACAGTACCCTTCAAAGACTTCTCAGAAGCAACCAACGAAGTGACAGTGATGTCGATGTCGTTAGTACAGTTAGTTGCGCTATGGCTGTAGAGCGTACCAACCAAACCACCGTGATTGATACCGTCATAGCTATTGCCAGCAGTGCCGTTGAAAGTAGTATTGTTGATGTTGATAGTTCCCGAAGCCGAGCAGTTGTCGATGTCGCCATAGAGGTCGCAAGCGATAGATCCCGAGTGAAGAAGATCGGTAACAACGATATTTACATCGGTCAAGTTCAGATTGTGGATGTAAGCAGCTGCGGTCGCAAACAAAGGTGCGTTCAAACCCTTGATTGAGTAACCCTCATCCTTACCACCGTCGAACTCGAACTCGCCAAAGTTTGCGATTGGAGTCCAGTCGTAACCTGTCATATCGATCTCAGCGGTTACGACAGCCTTGGTGCGTGGGTAGAAGGTGCCGGCAATGCGAGCGAACTCGATAAGAGCCTCCTTGCTGTCAATCTCGAATACATCCTCACTGTCGTTTGCGTTAGCCTCGTAGGTGAATGCCGAGAACTCACGAACTACACCTGCGTTGATAGGCTTCTTGTCGCTGTCGAACTTAACGGTCATCTTCTGATGAGCCTCAGTGTTTACGGTGATAACGAAAGTTCCGTACTCTCCTGCAGGAACAGTCAAATAGACCGGAGTAGCCTCAGCACCGAGTACCAATGGCTCTGCAAAGGTTACGGTCAAGCTGCTTACAGCCTCTGCGTTTGGAGTTACCACGCCGGTAGTGCAATCAACGGTGTAAGCACCTGCGATCTTGCCCTTCTGAGCAGTTACCTTGATGCTTGTAACCTTCTCGCCATTACCTGCGATAGCCAAACGAAGAACGCCTGTGAGGTGCTGCATTGCGATAGTCTCGGCAGTCTCTGCGTAGCCGTACATTGGCGCTGCCTGTGGAGCAAATGTGCCAACAGTGTAAGGCTGCTCAGCCAAGAAGTGTACCGGATAAGCGGTAACAGGAGCAGGCTCGGTAGCCTCGCCTTCACCCTCACCCTCCTCTACGGTTGCAGCTGCCGAAGCAGGATATACAACGCAAAGCGGAGCGGTTACCTCCTCTGCAAACTTAAATACTGCAGTAGCTGCATCCGAGCCGATAACAGTCTCGTTTGAAACCACGCCATTTACCGAGATAGCATCGCCATCGCTCCAATAGAGCGGATAGAGGCTTACGCCATCCTCGTCTGTAACCTTCTCACCGAGGTGAGTACGGCTCTCCTCCAACGAGAGGGTGAGCTCGGTTACGCCCTGACCTTCGACCTTGATGCCGAGGTCCTCGGTTGTGTCTGTTACGCAAGAGAATGCGAACATTCCCGCCACAACCGCCATGAAAATTTTTGTCAAATTTTTCATCTTGTTTTTGGTTTTAGTTAATAAATTGGTTGAAGTATTGTCTAAGTGTCTTACTATCAATATGTTAAAGTTCAAAATATCCCTCTCCCGAAAAATCGGGGGATGGCATTTCGCCCTCAACGACTTTGTATTATTATACAAAACTAAATAAAAAATCTCAAATAGACAAAATTTTCGCACAAAAAAAAGGTGTCGAGTTTTCACCCGACACCTTTCTCTCGACGACTAAAACTTAGTCGTTATCATCATCATTTGCCAACTCAGGATTGTAGAGCTGGCGGATAGACAACTCCAAAGTGCGAACATCGTCCCAACCATCCACATACGAGATGCGGAAGGTTACGATACGAGGCTGCAACTCGTCGTTTGCCGCAACAAAGAATGAGCATACGCCATTCTCGAACTTGAAACCATTTACGATGGTCTTGTCCGATGACCAAGCCGAAAGCTCGTGGTCCATACACGAGGTGCGCAAGCGGAACGAGAACTCGCCACCCTCCCATGGAATCTCCATACGAGTGCCATTCTCCAATCCGAAGAGCTCCTTGTCATCGTCGTGAATTGCGATGAAGTCCTCGAAACGGCCCTTCTGCTTAATCTTGATAGTATCACGACGGCTGTGCGACGAAAGTACCAAGCGTGCTACACGCTTGTCGTTGTTGTTCTGCTTGTGTTTGAAGTGGAGAGCCTCATTACCCTTACCTGGGCGAACTACGCCCTCGGTATCAACAAACGAGAGCCACTCCGAGCCCGAGATAATAGTTGCCTCGTACTCGATATTCGAAATAACGGCCAAGCGGCAAACATCCTCGGTGTTCTCCACTACCAAGTTGCTGGTCTCCGCACCCAACGCAACTACGGGGCGGTACTCAGGGTAGTATGGCGAAGTACACGAAGCAAAAGCTACGACTGCCAATATTGTTACAAAAATCTTCTTCATAGTCACAAATTATTTGCTTTGAGCAATGTTAGTGTGCTTCTCGAAGTCAATGTCCAAACGACGAACATCCAATCGAGCAAAACGCACAACGCCACTCTGGTTATCATTGTACTGCATTGGCAAGAAGGTTACACCTGCCTTGCCTCGTATCTTGCAGAATTTACCATCAGTCTCACCAAGCGGGAAGTACTCTACACCCTCCGCCACAGGGATAGACTCGGTCTGAATTCGGCCATACTCATCCTTGATGGTATTACCAGCCTCATCCTTCTTTGCCACATCATAGTGGTCTTTCAACCAACACCAAACCTCATCCTCGGTCTGCTGCACGAGAGTTGCCTCCCACGGACCGGTAGCGGTAATCTGGAAGTAGTGAAGGCTCTCGCCATTCACACCCTTCTTAGATGCAGTCTTTGGAATAGTCAAGTCGTAGTTGTCGATAGTCAAAGGCTCTGTCAACTCGTAAGGCTCAACACACGATGTCGCTACAACAGCAGCGAAAATCACCGTAATTATTGCAAATATCTTTTTCATTACAATCCGTATTTATCGTATTCAGGGTTAGACAAATTGTAGTTCGAAAGGATAATCTGAGTATCCGGAATTGGATAGTACTCACGGCAAGGGCCCTCCTTTACAAACTCAACGATATCGTTGCCGGCAGAACCCTCGATTACTCGGTCGTACCAGATTCCCCAACGAACGAGGTTGTGACGACGAGTAAACTCGCCCAACAACTCACGACCAGACTCCTGCTCCAAGTCCTTCATGAACAACACCTCATCGGCGTGACCACCACTCAAATCCTGACGACCAGCACGCTGCTTCGAAGCATTGAGATAGTCGAATGCCAAATCCCAATTTCCGACACGCATATTTGCCTCGGCCAAGTCGAGAATAACGTGTGCGAAGCGGAAAATCTTCAGGTTATTCGAGTCCTGGGTATAGATCATACCTGGGCACCAGAACTTATCGCCCAAATATGGACGGCCATCCTTGGTCTTTGTAGAGTTGAAGAAGTGTCCTCCAGGAGGGTTTGCAGGGTCGTTGATATCAACATTCTTATCCTTCCAACCCTTGTAACACCAAGCCAACCAGCCTGCACCACCCTCAATCTCAACAGCCTCCTGTGGAGTACACTTTGCAGGGTCGTAGGTTGCACGACGCTTATCCACGGCATTGTATGGCAACAAAGTCTTGTAGAGGTAGTTTGTTGGACGGTAAGGCGAAGTGGTACGAGCATTAATACCCAACTCAGGGATACGAACACCGTCGAAGATATCGTCCTTCTGCGAGAAGTCCATACCCTCCTCCTCGATCACCTCATCGTCGGCATCATCGACAGCACCCTCGACAATAGACGAGCTACGCATTGGAGTACAACGAGAAGCCAAGCCCTGAGTTACACGCAAACCATACTCCTTTGCATATCCCGGCAACTCCAAGATAGACTCAGGAGTGTAACGATTGCGGAACTGAACATCCTTCAAATCGTAGCCCATCAAGGCGTCACGAGGAGCGTAATTTCCATCGCTATCAACCGTACCATAAACCTGCTCGATTGGAGCATAGAACTCGATTGCCTTGTCGAAACGCTTGTTCCACATAGCCAACTTGCCTGCGATAGTAAGACCTACCATCGAACCGATACGATAGTGGTTTGATGGGTCGTAAGTCTTAACAAATGGCAAAGCCTGCTTTTCGAGCAACCAATACTCCAACTGATCCATCAACTCGGCACGAAGCTCCTTTGCCGGCTTACGACCCATCTGTGCGATACGGTCGTTGTTGGCATCGGTAATCTCCTCGAAGTAGTAAGGAACATCACCAAAGTTGATTGTAAGAATGTAGTAGTAGAATGCACGCAAGATAACTGCCTCTGCCAACAATGGAGCCTTCTCCTCGTCGGTGAGTGGAGCTCGCTCGATAGCGGCATAGATAGCGTTACAACGCATCACACCCTGATAGCATTGGTTCCAGATACTTGAACCAAAGCGAGGCAAAGACTGCGTAATGTAGCATCTTGCATCAACATACGAGTCCGAGTTGTGATAGATCAAATCGGCAGCCACCTCGCACGCCTCGAAGTAGTCAGCATTCGAATAGAGGCTCTTCAGATTGACATAGCATCCGTTAAGACCTGTCTGGCACTGCGGAATTGTCTGATAGTAGGTCTCCGGAGACGGATCGTAGAGTCGCTCTTCGAGAGTACAACCTACTAACGCAATAGCCGAAAGTATTATTAAAATCGTCTTCTTCATAATTAGTAGCGAATTTGAATTGCAAGTGAATAGTTACGGTTCTTCGGATAGCGACCTGTGTCGATACGACGACCACCGCTTACTGCGTCAGGGTCAAAACCTGGGAACTTTGTGAAGAGAGCCACATTGTTTACCGATGCGGTCAAAGAGATATCACGCAAGTAGCGAGACTTCTTACGCAAGTCGAAACGGTAGCTCAAATTGATGTTCTGCAAACGCAAGTACGATGCATCGTAGATGAACAAGTCACTACCATAGCTATCGGTCATATATGCACCAGGGATATTCGAGAATGGGTTACGGCTTGCGTGCCAAGCGCCCAACGCTCGACGATCCTTGTTTGAAGTTGCAGTACCACGCATTGTGGTAAACTCGATAATGTTGTACATACGACCACCAATGCTATAAGTGAAATATACACCCAAAGAGAGGTTCTTCACAATCTTGAAGGTATTGTTGAAACCTCCATATACGATTGGGTCTGCCGAACCGAGGTAGATACGGTCCTTATCGTTCAACACGCCATCGTGGTTGATATCGGCATAACGAGCGTAACCACGAACCTTGCTCGAACCTACATAGGTCTTGGTCTGCTTGTTCTGGTTAATCTCGTCCTGAGTGTGCCATACACCCTCGAACTGGAAGCCCCACAACGAGTTTGCCGGATAACCCTCTGCGTAACCATAGATCATATAACCACCACTCGAATAGGTCGATACGAAGCCACGAGCAGTTGCAATATCGATAACCTTCGACGAGTTGTGAGCAACTGTCAAGTTGGTTGTCCACTGGAAGTTACGACGCGAGATATTACGAGAAGTGAAGGTAAACTCAACTCCCGCATTCTGGGTACTACCAATGTTTGCTACACGAGTACCGAAACCGGTAACATTTGCATTCTGCATATTGTAGAGGAGGTCCTTGGTGTGAGCCATATAACCCTCCAACGACATTGTGATACGCTCATTCAAAATCGACATATCAACACCCACATTGAACGAATCGGTCTTCTCCCAAGTCAAGTTAGGGTTGTTGATACGGTTTGGATAGAATGCTACCTCATACGAGTCGCCAAACAACCAACCTGACTGGTTTGTTGTGAGCAACATCTGCGAAACATAGTTACCAACCGAGTCATTACCCGAACGACCACCACTGATACGGATAGAGAGGTCTGACAACCACGACTTGGTACCCTTCATAAACTTCTCGTTGCTGATGCTCCACTTGAACGCAGCTGCTGGGAAGAATGCCCACTGGTGACCACGAGCAAAGTTAGATGCCGCATCGGCACGACCTGTAAAAGTGAAGTGGTAGCGACCGCCATACGAGTAGTTCACACGACCCAACACCGAATAACGCTGCTTCATCCACGAAGATGTGTTCGAATTGAGGCGTCGCTTATCGACGACAGCATCCATATTGTAGGCTGTTACATTGTCATCGAGGTAACCTGTACCACTCATACTCAAATAGTCGTTGCGCTGGTTCTGTGCGGTGAATGCACCCACAACATCCAACTTATGCTTCTTCTTGAAGGTCTTCTTGTACGACAAAGTAGTCTCACTCAACAAGTTGTAAGTCTCGCTATTAGTACGAGTTGCAGTACCACCCTCGTGACGACGATCTGCAAGTGGCATGGTCGATGGCGAGTAGTTGAAGTTGTGAGTGTGAGTCAATGTGTAAGAGAACTGCGACTTCAACTTCAATCCCTTAGCCAAAGTAAGCTCAATATACGGAGTCAAGGTCAAGAGGTTACGATCGTAGGTGTTGGTCACATTCAACGCCTTCAAATATGGTGAGTCGTAGACCGAACCACCATTGGTACCGTTATCACCCAACAAGTTCCAAATCGAAGTTGGATCATTCATTGGGTTGAGGTTGGTTACAGCAACTGTCGAAGTACCCGAGATTGCGTTGCTTGCCTTATCCTGAATACGCTTCGAATAAGAGATATTAGCACCGAACTTCAACCACTTAAATGCTTGGTGATCAAGCTTCAAACGAGTATTCAAAGTCTCCTGACCCGAGCTGATTACAATACCCTGATTGTTGTTGTAACCCATCGAGAAGTACACCTTTGTGCTCTTGCTACCACCCGACAACGAGAGGAAGTAGTTGTGAGAGAACGCCTTGCGGGTCATCACATCCAACCAATCGGTACCCTCGCCATAGCTTGCTGGGTTCTGGTATCTGTTGTAGTCCGACGAACGAGCCTGGAAACGATATGTACCGCTACTGTTGATAAAGTAGTCGTTACGATACTGTGCAAACTCCGCTGCATTCATCATATCCAACTCACGAGGCAACTCCGACATCTGGAATGTAGCCTTGAAGGTGATATTGAGCTTGTTAGCCTTAGCCTCGTGTGTAGTAACGAGGATTACACCATTCGCACCACGAGATCCGTAGATTGCGGTCGAAGATGCATCCTTCAACATGGTCACATTCTTAATCGAAGCCGGATCGAGGTCGGCAAAGCTACCTACGGCATCCATAACACCATCGACAACGATGAGTGGCTCATTCGATGCGGTGATTGAACGAGATCCACGAACACGAATCGAGGCAGCCGAACCCGGCTCTCCGTCGGTGGTCATAATCTCGACACCCGCCAAACGACCCTGCAATGCCTCATCAACCGAAGCAGCTGCGGTGTTTGCCAAGTCCTCCATATTCACCGATGTAACAGCACCGGTCAAGTCGCTCTTCTGCTGTGTACCGTAACCGATGACCACAACCTCGTTGATGTTCACATTCTCCTGCTGCAACACGATGTTGATGGTTGTACGGGTACCAACACGCTCTGTTACCTCCACATAACCGAGGAACGAGAACGAGAGCTGATCTTCCGATGTAGCCTTAATCTTATACTTACCCTGCATATCGGTAGTTGTACCTACGCTCGAATTACCTACCACTACAACGGTAGCACCGATCATAGGCTGTCCACTATTGTCGAACACCTGTCCCGATATGGTACGCGCCTTCTGCGCCATTGCTGTTTGGGCGAACAGCAGGGCCACGATGCAGAACGATGCGTAAATTACACTGTTAATTATGCGTTTCATCTGCTATTCCTCACTTTTAAGTGTAACAATAATTGGATGGTGCGCAAGTCCCGCCTCGGCTGTAAGCGATGCGTCAAAGTCGAATGTACGGAACATATTCCAGCACTCGTCTGTTGCATAGACATTGTTGGCACGTGATCCATCTGTGCTCGATGCTGTATAAACCGAGTGATGTACGGCATTGCACTCTACCAAGTTGTAGTACATCATCAAGTTGCTAACGGTGAAATAGATATCATCCGCTGCAAGCAACTCCTCCACCGAGAAATATGTGGTCTCGGTTGCAAGGAAATCCTCCCAATAGAAGTCAGGATTATCTGCCGGAGCATCGTAGCAGTTCTCACGATAGAACTCCTTCTCGTACTTTACGATATCGAGATGCGAATCGGCATTTGTATTGATTGCAAAGTACCAATTTACATCCTTCAAGAATGCCTTGTTATCTACGGTCTGCTTGATAATGTAAGAGAGCTCGCTCTTACGGGCAGCAAGGACATCCGGAGTGTATACGAGTGGAACACTCTTCTTATTCTTGGTCATAGCCTCGACCTGAGCCTCCCAATCATCCGGAATAGCATTCTTGGCTGCGAGCAACTCCGTAACAACGAAGTGAATATCATTAGCCTTGAAGTGAAGTACCGCATTGTTGAGGGTAGCACCCTGTTGAAGAGTATAGACCTCGTTGATGGTCACACCACTCTTCACGAGAGCAGCCATAACCAAACGATTGTCATCGTTGATTGCTACCAACGATTTCAAATTGTTCTCATTAGCATACCTATTGAACCAGTCCATAAAGTCGCGCTGCAATGTTGTACCAACAGTCTTTGGCGCAACAAACATAGCGACATCTGCGCTCTTCATCGAGAGATAGAGTGCCAACTTATCCAAGTTTACATCTCCCGCCTCGGTGAGGTTCAAGTAAAGTGTCGTAATCTCCATCTTGGTCTGCATATCGGTAACCTCCGCATCGATATCGTGGTCACGAGATACACCAACCTCCTGGGTACAAGCTACCGCAAGGAGCGACACTGCAAATAGTGTATAAAGTATCTTTTTCATTATTCAAGTCCCTTTTGAGTTAGCACACATTCTGCAGTATGCTCGTCACCCCAAGCATCTACAAACACTACTTCGATATTAGCAAAACGCTCTGCACCGTCATTTACCGCAAATGTAACCTCCAACTCCTTGCCATTGCTGAGATACTCGATGCTCTCTACCCAATTCTCATTGGCCGAAAGGCGAATACCTGGACGGCAAGCGTCGGTAAGATTGGTATTGAACGGAACAACACTCTTGGTTTCGGTAGCCTCGACAGTCACATCCGACAACTTCATCGAAGGAGTGATACCACGCTGCTTAACAACGATTGTATCGGCTACGAATCCGTCGTAGGTCTCTACTACGAGGTGTCCTACACGTGCAAAGTTGCGATTGTTCATCGACGATTCGTTCGAGTCGTAGCGAACGAATACATTGTATGCGTTCTGCTTCCACTCTGCATCGTCAACATGCAACCACTCGTGCACAGGACGAACCTTCCACACAAGTTTGCTTTCGCCATTAACAGTAATTGGCAACTGGAATGTACCGGCCTGTGCGGGTACCTCCTTCTCGGCAAGTACTCGACCTGTAACATCGATACGCTCCACCTTGGTACAGCTGCTCATCACGAACAAAGCTGCCATTATAACGAGTAAATAAGTCTTCTTCATAATCTCATTCAATTTTTTAGTCAAACACTTCATTTACTCTTAGTTCTCGGGGTTAAATTCACCATTCTCACCCTCGAAGCCACCAATGCCATTGTCGAGCTCAACCTTCTTGGCAACTACGGCGTTCTCCGTAATAGCGCACTTCTCTACGATGAATGGACCCTTTACAGGAGTTGAAATCTCGCCATTCTCGCCATAAGCGATCGACACAACGAAGTTCTCGTAGGTACCAGGAGCCATTGCGACCCATACCACCAACGGATTGTCGAGGGTTGAGTTTGTACCCTCTGGGAAGCCCTTGATAGCAACCTGGTTCTTACCATTCACGATAAATTCCTCGGCATAGCTGTCAGTTGCAATATCTCCAACGCAGTAGTCATCGTAACCACCATCGGCGGTAACATTACCCACAGTTACCAACACCTCGGTAACATTTTGGATGTCGTAATGCAACTCTACCTTCACAAGTCCTGCGTGGTAGTCGAAAGTAACATTCTCCGACTTACCCTCTGCAAGGAATGTTGAGTTATACATCAAGTGGTCGAACTCGTTAGCATAGAACTTCTGCTCTGCCGGAACGATTACTCGACCATCGAGAGCAGCCTTGTTGCCCTCGCTCACATAAGGCATATAGATGGTCAAATCGCCACCTACCACATTTCCGAAGAAATAGGCCTCATTATCTCCCACTGTCGATTTGACAGGGATATAGCACTCATTCTCACCGGCGTTGGTGCCATAGATACCGATAGTGTGTGCCTCGTTCCACACATAGTTGCCGACTCCTGTGGCGCCCTTCAAAGTGAGGGGCTCCACAGTCGCCTTAACCATTGTGATTGCACCATTATCGACATTCGGCATCTCCTTCTCCGGTATGCGCTCTACACACGATACCAGCGCAAGCGAGAATATTGCCACAATGCTAAGTAATGATTTAATCTTACACATTTGTTTTATTGTTTTATTTGTCAATTATTTCCGTTTTTGCTGGTTATTCGCCCTGCTCCGGATCTGCCGGAGTCTCCTCGGTAGCCGGAACATAGAGGATACAACCGTCAAACTCCTTCTCATCCGAAGTAGATGTCCAGTTTGCATCCCAAGGCTCGCCATAGATTGCGTTCATATAGTTGGTTGCATCAACCTTCAACTCGCCGGTTGCACCACGCAATACATATCCACCAACCTCGCAATCGTTGATACCGATTGGCCACTCACCATCCGAGAGGTACTTAGACACATCGTTGCTGGTGTTCTGAGAGTAGACAAAGATTCGTGGCATACCAACAAGCGCACCAACATTTGTTGTAGCCTGCTCCAATGCGTAAATCTCGCCTGTGTTGCGGCACCACTGCATACCACCACGGTGTGCAATCTCTGCTCCATCACGCTTCGAAGGCTCTACTGCCGACCAGTAGTAACCTGCGATACCACCGGCATAACCGGTAGAACCTACGGCACCCTCGTTTACAGCGTACTCAACACGGCAGTACTGATGCTCAGGCATATAGTTTGGATAAGCGTTGTTGTCCGAATACTTAGCACTACCCACTGCATAAGTTGCCGAGATATACTCACGCAAGATACCTGCGATACCACCGGCATACATATACTTAGCACCGTAACGGCCACGGGTTACAACCTTACCGTTCTCACGTATAACTACGATATCACCTGTATTGATGGTTGGATCCTCCTCGGTACCGGTAATCTTCACATACCAGCTACCGCAACCGATGATACCACCCAAGATACCCGAGAAGCCGTGGATGCGACCCGAGTTCTTACAAGAGATGATTGTAGCGTTACAACCGTTCTCACGAGTACCAAGGTTACCACCTACTGCGGTATCGCTATTTGTCGAGTGACCGATACCACCTGTGTACTGACCAATGATACCACCAACAGCAGTGTTGTAGTAGTTAGCATTTGGCGATGCCACAGTATTGCTACGATCCCACTGAATCGAACCCGAGTTCTCGCAGTGGTCGCAGGTAACATTGATGTTACCATAGTGCTGTGTATAGCCGTTGTGACCCATATTTGCACTACCGAGGATACCACCTGCGTAGTTGTAGTTATAGGTCAATACCATCGAAGTTGTACGATAGTCGATATTACCGCTATTCTTACAGTTATTGAACTGCAACTGCAACTGGCTCTTATACCACTTACCACCACTATAGCCTTCGAGGCCGATGTTTGTACAACGGTCTGCTGCGCAGTGGAGAGCCTGTCCGAGGATACCTCCGGCAATCTGATATACCGAAGCACCTACCTCGCCATAGTGGATATCACCCGAGTTGTTACAAGAGTTGAAGATAGCATAGTGCTTATACTTCGAGAAGTCGCCCTCCAAGTTACCGAAGAGACGGTAGTCGAAGTGTGTAGCAACGATACCACCCATATTGATAAAGAAGGTGTGGATATACTTCTTACTGTCGATAACAGTTCCGATACCTGCGTTATCAACAGCGATTCTACCCTCATTGTTTACTGCTGTACACTCCAAGTTACTTACAAGAACGTCAGCAATACCACCGGCAACGCTCAAACACTTTGCACCGCCGGCATTTGGAACTGTTACAGCCGCCTTGTTTGTACAACCAGACAACTTGTATGAGGTCTCCTTCATTGTTGTACCAGGCATCTTCGAGAGGTCCATCATACGGCCAATCAAACCTGCAACATTCACACGCACGAACAAACGACGGTTCTGACGGTCGTTATCATCGACGTCAGACCACTGATACTCACCATTATCCTCCATATCGGCAGATGGTGTATTGTTGGTCGAAGCAGGTGTACCCAAGATGGTAACCTTACCATTGTTGGTCAAGCTACCCAAGGTGCAGATGTAAGCAGTAGTATTTGCCTGTGGAGTAAATACTCGACCGACAACACCACCAACATCGAAACGAGAGGTTGCCAACTCGCCAAGGTAGTCAACACGCAATGGGTTGAGCAAGCACTCATGAGTAATCTCACCATTATTTACGCAACCCGACATATCGAAGTCGGTCTCACCTACGATACCACCAACTGCGATATCGTGAGTCATAATGTTACGCCAGTTATTAGCAGTAGCCTTCTCATCTTTCTCGTTGAAACGAGGACAAGTATTTCCTGCGTGACCTGCCGAGAGAATCTCACCGTTGTTCTCGCACTCATAGAGCGCAGCCTTCGAAGTCCAACCTGCGATACCGCCGATATATGCTCCGTCGCTTGCTATACCTTTATATATAATATTACCTGTGTTGTTACAATCCGAAATAGCCTTTGTCAATCCTACACCGCCATCGGTTGTTGGGTATGCTGTATTCATTGTTGCATAGCCAAATACACCACCAATGTAGAAGCTCTCAGGAATATTTCTTGCATTGGTCATATCAGGCACCTCAACAGTACCATTGTTGGTCAAACCGCTAAGACCGTTGTCCTTAGCTGTGAGATAGCCGAAGCCACCCGAAACATAAACCTTCGGAGCGTAGCCGTAGATTGTTACATTACCGTTGTTGGTCATACCATTCTGGAACTTACCTGCAACAACAGCGTCCAATTTGGTAATCTCGGTTGCTACACCACCGTTCGAAGCCGCATTGGTTGTAACAGCACCAGCCAAACCACCAATACCACCAACACATGCCATTATCGAAGCCTCGCCCTTATACTCAACGACACCCGACGCAGCATTGTCAAACTGTACGGTATGCTTACCCTCGCGATACACACCGCAGTAACCACCTACGTAAGCCAAAGGCGACTTACCGGCATAGGTTACACGACCTGTATTGCGGATACCGGTAGTACCTGCACCGGTATCAGAGTTATACGAGTAACCGAAGATAGAACCGATGTAGGTCTCAGCCGAAGTATTTGCTCGTGCCTCTACACTACCCGAGTTGTAGCAACCAGGATACTGCAACTTAATATTAAGTGTGTTAGCCAAGATACCACCAACATACAATACACGAACATTTACATCGTCCTCTACAATGATATCGCCTGTGTTAGCACAGTCGTTCATCTTGATGACAGCATTGTATCTTGCAGTACCGAGCAAGCCCGACACCCACATCATACGAGAAGACGAGTTCGAAACCTTAACCAAGCCCGAGTTCGAGCAGTTGTAAATATCGTCGCAGTCTTCGCTGATATAACCGAACATACCCGAAGCAAACACTGTTACGGTGCTGGTTGTTGGGTGGTTGTAGTTATCAGTCGCAACATTAACCTCCACATTTACTGCACCGTTATTCTTACAGTCTGCAATGTAGTCAGAGCAGAAGATACCAACGCAAGCCGAGCTGAAAATATACGAAGCGCCGCAGTACTGCCAACCGAAGTTTACATTACCGTCGTTGCTACAATTCTCGGTTTTAACGCTCTCGCCAATGCCCAACACTGCCTTACGGCCAGCACGAACACCGATAACACCTGCGATAGCAGTATTCTTATCTACGGTTGCCTGGTGCCACTGAATATCACCATTACCTGCTACTTCACCAGCGATGTTGAGGACTGCACTCTTCTTGTTGCTACAATCGCTAACCAACTCCGACCAAGTGAAACCTACTACACCGCCGAGTACCATATTAGCATTCTCAACCACAGCGCTTCCCTTAGGGTGGCTTGCGTGAGAAGAACCTGAACCGGTACAAGATGCACCAACATTATCACGAGCTACATAGTAGCACGAACCGAGGTACTCAATCGAACCAGAGTTTGTACAACCCTTAATCTCCTTTGTACCCTTCTCGGCATAAGCAACTACACCACCGATGTTACAATTCTTATTAATCTTGAACGACTCACCGAAGTTGAGCTTACCGCTATTCTCGCAATCTGTAATAGAGTTTGCCTCCAACTTACCGAGCACACCACCAATATTAGCCTTGGTAATCTCCTCGTTGATTGTGAGCGAGCCCTTGTTCTCGCAACCTTCAACCGAAACCTTCGATGCACCAATTACACCACCCCAATCGAGGTCGAGCATTGGCTCGTTGATTGCAAGCGCACCTGTGTTGATGTTGCCCTCGAAAGAGCCATCGGTTACATAACCTGCAACACCTCCGATATATGGGAACGACTTTGTGCTCTCCGAGTTATCGTCCCAAACGATAGCACCATTGCTGGTGTTCTCTGCAACGACAGGGAGATTCTCGCCCTCAGCGCAAACATAACCTACAACACCACCGATGCTTGGATAGAACTCCTTGCTCTTGCCGTCGGCACCTGCGATGGTTGTGATAGTGATATCGACATTGCTCTCAGCAAGCGAAACCTTACCGCCATAAACACCACCGACAACACCACCGATGTTGATCAACTTATAATCATTCGAGAGTGCAAGGTCTGCATTCTTATACTCAACAGAACCCGTAGCCGAGCAGTTGAAGATTGTACCAACCTTGTCGCCAGATACTGTGAGCGAACGAGCAATAAGACCGGTCTTACCCTTTACTGTCTCTACGACAACACCCTCAACCTTAACATTCGAGATTGTACCTACTACATTCTCGCCGAAGAGAGGAGTTGTCAAGCCCTTAATCGAGTAGCCACGACCCTCGAACAACGAGTCGAAGCCATCCAACGACTCCCAAGTCTGGTCGGTCATATCCACATCCGAGATCATGAGCACACCGTCGTACTTGCTGTTGAAGGTACCAGCCTTAACCTCGCTTGCGAAAGTCTGCATATCGGCATCGGTACCGATGAGGAGCATATTATCGCAATCCTCCAAGTCGAACACGAGCGATGGGAACTCACGAACCTTACCACCGAGCAACTGCTTATCGCCTGTTGCATCGAAAGTTCTCGAATAAACCTTACCCGACTGCTCTACGAAGTTTACCTCGAAAGTTGTGTACTCACCCTTTGGAACTACAATGTAGAATACATCCTCCTTCTCGTTCGAGAGCTTGTAGCTGTCGCCCTCGAAGCTGTAAAATACGGTAGGATAAGTACTCTTGCGAGCTTCGAGTGTTCCAGCCTCTACGCCATCCTTCTCGGTGCAATAGACATCGAACACACCTGCGATAGGAGCAGCATCCACTGTCGAAACCGAGATGTACTTCAAATCAACATCCTGACCCTCCTTAGCCTTGATGCTGAAACGGAGAGCTGTTGCGAGGTGCTCCATCTGGATCTCCTCGAAACCTGTTGTCCAGCCGTACATCGGAGCACTGTTCGGAGCGAAAGTGCCCTCGGTGTGCTTCTGCTCAGCAGAGAATACTACCGGATACTTTCCGCTACCTGCCTCGACAGCCACATCCTCACCAGGATAAGGATAGACGAGGTGGAACGGAATAGTAATTCCCATCGGCATGTCAAATACTGCAACATTTGGAGTCTCCTTGTAGATGGTAATACCGGTTGTCGGCTTACCATTGACTGCGAGAACATCGCTCTCGCACCACGATACAGGATACTTTCCATCGACCTTCTCGCCCAACTCTGTACGGGTTGGAACAGGCATCGAAACTTGCAGCGTCTGAACTTCGCCACTTCCACTACCAGGACCCACTACAATTGGAGCCTGGCTCTCGGTTGGATCTTGCACGCAAGCAAAAGTTGCGAGCAGAACTACCGACATCAAAAGTTTAGTAAAATTTTTCACGCTAATAGTTTTTAAAAAAGTTTGAAATTATTGTTTGTAAAATTTTGTTGTTTGTTCTCTCTTTTCCGGTTTTCCTCGCACACACGAGCGCAGTGTGCGTGCGCAAAAAACAAAAAGATTACTCGCTCCGCAATCTCTGCGAGGCGACCAATCTCTACCACAACGGGCCTATACTACGCAATAAGCCCTCATAATTACCGCAATATCATCGTTTTAGGTTCTACCGTGCGCAATGCGTCCATCACACACAGTTCGTTTTAGTTCAAAAAGGTGACACAAAGGTAGGCATTTTTTCTATATAAACAAACCCTTCCTCACTTTTTTTTATTAAAAATAAACTACCACTCGATTGGCTCTTTGCCTATCGACGAGAGGTAATCGTTTGCCTTCGAGAAGTGGCGTGAGCCGAAGAAACCCCTGTAAACAGAGAGTGGCGACGGATGAACCGCTTTAAGCACAAGGTTTTGCGACGGATTGACCATAGCTCCCTTCTTCTGCGCATAGCTACCCCACAACATATAGACAACGCCCTGCTTTTGCTCTGCCACAAGGCGAACTACGGCATCGGTGAATTTCTCCCAGCCACGACCTGCGTGCGAAGCCGCCTCGTGAGCCCTGACAGTCAGCACGGCATTCAGCATCAGAACACCCTGCTCGGCCCAGCGGTCGAGATTTCCACTCGACGGCACGGGCTTGCCCATATCCTCGGAAACCTCCTTGAAAATATTGCGCAACGAAGGGGGAAAATCGACTCCGTCATCGACCGAAAAGCACAAGCCATTTGCCTGACCGTCACCGTGATAGGGGTCTTGACCGATAATCACAACTTTGAGCTTGTCGAGCGGACATTTATCGAAGGCTCGGAATATATTTCGAGCCGCAGGAAAGACCTGCTGCGAGGCGTACTCCGCCTTCACAAAATCGACCAACTCGGCAAAATAGGGCTTCTCGAACTCCTCTTGGAGCAACGCCTTCCAATCTTCGGCAATACGGACATTCATAGTTTTCTCTGCTTTTAGCTATTGGCGATTAGCCGTTAGCTTTTTATCGAGAGCGAAGATAGCGAATTTTGGCGAAACGGTTGCACTTTTTACAAAGTTTTTAGTATCTTTGTGAAGATAAACCTAAAAAAGCAACAAAATTATGAAGAATCTATTCGCAATTTTAGCACTTGCTCTCGCCGTATCGTGCGGAGTAAAGCAGGAGGTAAAACTTTTGGATAAAGCCGACTTTGAGACCACGGTCGATGGTAAAGCCGTATCGCTCTACACACTCAAAGCTGGCGACCTTGTGATGCAGGTGACAAACTATGGCGCACGAGTAATCTCGTTGTGGGCACCCGACCGCAATGGCAACTATGCCGATGTGGAGATTGGTTACGAGAATATCGACCGCTACATAAATAATACAGGTGAGCGTTATCTCGGTGCGGTTGTAGGTCCTGTGGCTAACCGCATTGCCAACGGCAAATTCTCGCTCGACGGCAAGGAGTACACCCTGCCACAGAACAATAACGGACAGACCTTGCACGGCGGAACTCTTGGCGTTGACCGCATCGTTTGGGATGTAAAGGAGGTTACAGAGAGCAAGATTGTATTCTACTGCGAGTTACCTGACGGACAAGACGGTTTCCCTGCAAACCGAGCAATTTCGATGACATACGAACTCACACCGAACAACGAGTTCGCAGTATCGTATAACGCAACAACCGACGCAAAAACAGTATTAAACCTCTCGCACCACTCGTTCTTCAACCTCGAAGGCGATGGCGAAGGCACAATTCTTGATCATATTCTCACCATTAAGAGCAAAGCGATAACTCCTGTGAATGAGTATCTTATCCCTACAGGCGAAGTTATGTGCGTGAAGGATACTCCGTTCGACTTCAACGAGCCACACGCCATTGGCGAGCGTGTAAATGCCGACCACGCACAGCTCAAAGCGGGTGCCGGCTACGACCACAACTGGATTATCGACCGTGAGGACAATGGCGAGGTCATCAAGGTTGCCGATGTGTATTCGCCAAAGAGTGGTCGAGGTATGGAGGTATATACCGACCAAGTGGCGTTGCAGTTCTACTGCGGCAACTTCTTCGACGGCTCATACAACAACAAATTCGGCAAGCCAATCCTCTATCGTGGAGCGATTGCCCTCGAAACACAGCGTTATCCGGATGCGCCAAATCAGGCATCGTTCCCAAGCGTGGTTTTGGAGCCCGGACAAACCTATAAGCATACTTGCGTTTATAAATTTTATGCAAAATAATCGAATATTATGGCAAATTTAACACCCACCCCACATATTGGTGCAAAGCTCGGAGAGATTGCCGAGCGAGTGATTATGGCAGGCGATCCGTTGCGTGCCAAGTTTATGGCAGAGCGCTATCTCGAAAACCCTAAGTTGGTTAATCAGGTGCGTGGAATGTACTGTTACACGGGAACTTACAAAGGCAAGGAGGTTTCGGTAATGGGCCACGGAATGGGCATCTCGTCAATCAGCATCTACACCTTCGAGTTGTACGCCTTCTATGGCGTAAAGCGCATCATCCGCACAGGTTCGTGTGGTGCATATCAACCCAATTTGCATATTGGCGATATCATCATCGCACAAGGCGCTTGCGACAACTCGAACTACGCTGCCCAATACAACCTTCCGGGCACCTTTGCCCCTATCGCCGACTACGAGATGTTGAGCGCAGCGGTCGAGAAGGCGAAGTCGATGGGAGTGAAGTATGCCGTGGGAAATATCCTCGCATCGGAAATCTTCTACAACGACGACCCCGAGGCGTGGAAGAAGTGGCAGAAGATGGGCGTTTTGGCGGTCGAAATGGAGGCTTCGGCACTCTATATGAACGCTGCACGCAGTGGTAATCAAGCACTCTGCATCTGCACCGTGTCGGACTCGCTCGTAACCCACGAGGAGACCACCGCCGAACAGCGTGAGAAGACCTTCACCGATATGATGGAGATAGCATTCGAAATAATCTAAATACCTATATTACTATGAAGAAGTTATTTGCAGTAATCATAGCTATTGCCATCGTAGGCATCGAGAGCGCATCAGCGTGGGGAAGATTGGGACACGAGGTTATTATCGAGGTTGCCAAACGACACATAACCGAAAATACGAAGAAGAATATTGCGAAATATATCCCTTACGACATCACCAAAGATGCCGTATATATGGATATTCACCGCAACGACAAGGAGATTGGCTACACCACAGCGTGGCATGTATATAATGTAGATGAGAATGGCGAGTACGATATGAACCCTCGTCTCTACAAGGGCGATGCAATTCTTGCAATGAAAGTTGTGGAGCACAACCTCACCAAGCAGGAGCGTTTGACCGACTCGGCTATCGTGATGAATATTCGTTGCCTGCTCCACTTTGCAGGCGATATGCACTGCCCGACACACTCCTATGTGCCGGGTCCTCGTTGTCATTGGCCTTGCGAGTTGAACGGCAAGAAAATTAAGTCGTTCCACTACGCATATGACATTATGCCGAATTTGCTCCACCCTAACAAGTCGTGCGTGGAGATTGCTGCCGAGATTGACAACGCCTCGAAGGGCGAAATCAAGAAGATTCAGAAGGGTAACCTTCACGAATGGGTTAAGGATATCGGCCCGAAAAATGCAGTAATCTACAAGTGGAATCCTCACAACACACCTGTTCTCAACGAGAATACAGTCGAGCTCTCACGAGATCTTGTCAATTTGGAGATGCGCAATGCGGGCTACCGACTCGCCTACCTGCTGAATAGGTATTTCGGAGAGTAAAAAAATAGTCGTTTCGCAAAGAAACGACTATTTTTTTTTTGCTGTTAGCCATTGGCTTTTTTGTAGAGGTTGTTAGAGGAAGTTAGAGGTTGTTAGGGGTTGTTAGGGGAATATAGGGAGTATAGGGAATTTAGGGATTGTTGCTTATTGCTTTCTCTAAGTTCTCTCTGTACTCCGACGGTTATCACGGCGCAGACAGGATTAAGGGTTTGTAAGGGCTAGTAACGGCTAGTAAAGAAGGCGCAGACCCTTACTTGCCCTTATTAAAACTTGCGCCACCTCTCACCTCTCAACTCTCCATTTCTTGTCAGAAGGTGTGAGTTTCTACAAATACCCCAAAATTGGAATTTAAGGAGGTAGTTGCAACGCCGTCAAAGAAAAATGAGATGGGAGCATACTTGGGCGTATGTGACCATCTCATTTTTTGAAGACAAGGAAGCAAATGCCCCTTAAAAACAATTTTTATTTTAGAGCGGCGAGCTGAGCCTCTATGGCTGCAATCTTCGCCTCCGCATCACGCTTCTTATTCTGCTCGTTCTCGACAACCTGTGCAGGAGCAGAAGATACGAAACGCTCGTTAGAGAGCTTCTTCATTACAGTTGCGAGGAAGCCCTGCTGATATGCGAGATCCTTCTCCAACTTGGCAATCTCCGCCTCACGGTCGATATTGTCGCCCATAGGCACGAAGTACTGCGTAGTCTTTACGATAAAGGCAGCATCCATAGGGTTCTTCTCGGTAACGAAAGTAACAGCCGAGAGGTTTGCCATCTTTGCGATAACTGCCTCATACTCTGCCGGATAGTTCTCGTCACGAACAACCTTCAACTCCAACGCCTCCTTCTGTGCGAGGTTCTTCTGCTTGCGGATATTACGCACGGCCGATACAACCTCCTGCGCCAAAGCAAAGCGTGCCAAAGCCTTCTCGTCTGCCTCGCCAGCCTTCGGCATCGAAGCCACGCAGATGGACTCCCCCTCCTTACGCTCTGCCAAGTCCTGCCAGATCTCCTCGGTCACGAATGGCATAAACGGATGCAAGAGGAGCATCAACTGCTCGAACATCTGCTTTGTAGCCGCCATTGTCGCAGCGTCGCAAGGCGAAAGGTATGCAGGCTTAATCATCTCCAAGTACCAACCACTGAAATCATCCCAGAAGAGCTTGTAAGCAACCATCAACGCCTCCGAGATGCGGTAGTTGTTGAAGTTATCCTCAATCTCTGCGAGTGCTGCGTTGAAGCGGTTTGTAAACCAAGCCACAGCCTGCTTCGAGCAGTCGCTCTGCGGCAAGTTCTCGTCAATCTGCCAGCCATTGATAAGGCGGTAAGCGTTCCAAATCTTATTTCCGAAGTTACGACCCTGCTCGCAGAGAGCATTGTCAAACATCAAGTCGTTACCTGCCGACGAGCAGAGCATCATCGCTACACGCACACCATCCGCTCCATACTCGGCAATCAAATCGAGCGGGTCAGGCGAGTTGCCCAACTGCTTCGACATCTTGCGACCAATCTTATCACGAACGATACCTGTGAAATATACATTTCCGAATGGCTTCTCGCCACGGTACTCATAGCCCGCCATAATCATACGAGCCACCCAGAAGAAGATGATATCCGGACCTGTTACGAGGTCGTTGGTCGGATAGTAGTACTTAATCTGCTCGTTGTCCGGGTTGCGGATACCGTCGAATACCGAGATAGGCCACAACCACGACGAGAACCAAGTATCGAGTACATCCTCATCCTGACGCAAGTCAGCCAAGGTCAAAGTGTTGTCGCCTGTCTTCTCCTGTGCCAAAGCCAAAGCCTTCTCGGCACTCTCGGCTACGACATAGCCACCCTTTGGAAGGTAGTATGCAGGGATACGCTGACCCCACCACAACTGGCGAGAGATACACCAATCCTTGATATTCTCCATCCAGTGGCGGTATGTATTCTTGTACTTCTCCGGTACGAAGCGGATAACATCCTCCAAAACAGCCTTGGTTGCAGGCTCCGAAATCTCCTTCATAGCCATAAACCACTGCATCGACAACTTAGGCTCGATAGCCACGCCTGTACGCTCCGAGTAGCCTACATTATTGGTGTAAGCCTCGGTCTTTTCGAGCAAGTCGGCATTTTGTAAATCCTTCTCAATCTGCTTGCGGCAGTCGAAACGATCCATACCGACATACATACCAACCTTATCGTTGATTGTACCGTTATCGTTGAAGATGTCGATGGTTTCAAGACCATACTTCTCGCCGAGCATATAGTCATTCACATCGTGTGCAGGGGTAACCTTCAACGCACCCGTTCCGAACTCGATATCGACATACTCGTCACGGATAATCGGAATCGAACGACCTACCAACGGAACGATAACTCGTGCACCCTCCTCGATATCGGCATAGCGAGGGTCGTTAGGGTTAAGGCAGACTGCTGTATCGCCCAAAATGGTCTCCGGGCGGGTTGTAGCAACGATAATATTGCGATCCGAGCCCTCCAACTTGTAGCGCAAGTAGTAGAGCTTACCCTGCGACTCCTTGTAGATTACCTCCTCATCCGAAAGAGCGGTCTTTGCCGAAGGGTCCCAATTGACCATACGGACACCACGATAGATCTTACCCTTGCGGTAGAGGTCGCAGAATACCGAAATAACGCTCGCGGTACGCTCCGGGTCCATTGTAAAGCAGGTACGATCCCAATCGCACGAAGCACCGAGCTTGCGCAACTGCTTCAAGATAATGCCACCGTGCTTCTCCTTCCACTCCCAAGCGTGAGCGAGGAACTCCTCACGGGTGAGGGTTGCCTTGTCGATACCCTCGGCCTTCAACTTTGCAACCACCTTCGCCTCGGTAGCGATAGATGCGTGGTCGGTTCCCGGTACCCAACAAGCATTCTTGCCGAGCATACGGGCACGACGCACCAACACATCCTGCAAGGTGTTGTTGAGCATATGACCCATATGCAACATACCTGTTACATTTGGTGGCGGAATAACGATAGTGTAAGGCTCACGAGCATCAGGCTCCGAGTGGAAAAGGTTCTTCTCAATCCAGTAGTCGTACCACTTCTGTTCAATCTCTTGTGGTAAATACTTGTCTGCAATTGCCATAATTTTTATATATATTTTTGTTTCGTTTTATTCTAATCGGCAAAAGTAGTAATTTTTCCCAAAAGAAGCAACTATTTGCGTAGCAAAAAGAGAAAAGTCAAAAAAAGTAAAAAATCTCTCGTCTCTCGTCTCTCGTCTCTCGTCTTTTTCTTATCTTTGTGGCGTGGAGAGCGCAATAAAGAGAATAAACATCGCCATTGTTGGCAACCCGAATAGCGGAAAGACTTCGCTATACAACCATATTACGGGTGAGCACGGACACACAGGCAACTATGGTGGCACAACGGTTGAGGCTCAGACTACCACCTGCCACTATAAGGGTTACGAGCTCCTTGTCACCGACCTCCCCGGTGCAAATGCCCTCTCGGGCGCAACCGCCGAGGAGCGTTATGTCCGCAAATATCTCGCTGAACACACCCCCGATATCGTTTTGAATGTGGTATGCGCATCGAACTTGGAGCGCAACCTCTACATCACCACCGAACTCATCGACATCGGCTACCGAATGGTCGTAGCCCTAAGTATGTACGACGAGTTGGAGCGCAATGGGGCATCGCTCGACCACGATTTGCTCGGCAAGATGATGGGTCTGCCGATGTTCCCTGTCGTAGGACACAAAGGCAGAGGCATAGAGGTATTGCTCGACACAATCATAGCCGTACACGAGCGAAAAGATGAGCGAGTGCGTCATATTCACATCTACCAAGGTATTGTCGAGGAGAGCGTGATGACGCTCAACAAGCAGATGAAGGAGCACCGTGAGGAGTTGCCGAAGTGCTTCTCGCCACGATATCTGGCGATGAAGATGCTAGAAGGCGATGCCGAAATTACCGCTATGCTCGCCTCTTGCCCCCACTTCGAGGAGTGGCAACGCACCTGTGAGAAGGAGCGAGAGCATTTGCACTCCGACCTCGGTGCCAACGAGGATATATCGACCACAATGGCGGATCAAAAGCGAGGTTTTATTGCCGGCGCACTGCTCGAAACATACGCCAGAGGAAACAATCGACTCGAAAATATTGCAAAAGCCATCGACGCTATCGTAACGCACCGCATCCTCGGCTACCCGATATTTATATTTGTGATGTGGTTGATGTTCTACTGCACCTTCCGCCTGGGAGCCTATCCGCAGGAGTGGATTGAGCAGGGCGTAGCACTCCTCGGCTCGGCATTTGAGCATTGGTTGCCCGACGGCATACTCAAAGATATGATCTGCGACGGAATCATCGGTGGTGTGGGCAGTGTCATAGTCTTTCTGCCCAACATTATGATTTTGTACCTCTTTATCTCCTTTATGGAGGATTCGGGATATCTGGCTCGTGCATCGTTCGTTATGGATAGACTTATGCACAAGATAGGTCTGCACGGCAAGTCGTTTATTCCGCTGGTTATGGGCTTTGGCTGTAATGTGCCGGCCGTGATATCCTCACGCATAATCGAGAGTCGCAGTAGCCGACTCATCACCGTATTCATTACGCCGTTTATGTCGTGTAGCGCACGCCTGCCGATATATATCATCCTCATTGGAGCCTTCTTTGGCGAGCACTCTGCGTTGGTGATGATGGGCATCTATCTGCTCGGTATCGCAGTGGCTATGATTACGGCAGTGCTGATGCGCAAGTTTATGTTCAAGAAGGATGAAACTCCATTTGTTATGGAGTTGCCGCCATACCGCATACCTACCGTCAAGGCTATACTGTCGCATATGTGGCAACGATGCGCTCAGTATCTCCGCAATGTCGCAGGAATGATACTCGTAGCGTCGATTGTGGTGTGGGCATTGGGTTATTTCCCTCGCCAAGACAAAGATGAGAGTTTGAACCAAGCCGAGAGATACGAGCAGTCGTACATTGGTCGTGTAGGTCGTTTTTGCGAGCCGGCATTCGAGCCTATCGGACTCGATTGGAAGGCGAGCGTATCGCTCATTTCGGGTATTGCCGCCAAGGAGTTGATGGTCAGCACCCTCGGAGTGCTATATAGCAACGATGCCGACAGTAGTCCGGCACAACTAAAACAGAACTTGGCAAAGAGCAACGACTTCACTCAGCCTTCGGTTTTGGCACTATTAGTCTTCACGCTGCTCTATATGCCTTGCGTCGGAACAATCTCGGCAATCGGCTCGGAGAGCGGGTGGAAGTGGGCAATCGGCTCGGCAGTATATAGTACGGCAATAGCGTGGTTGTGTGCATTTATCACATTCCACATTGCGCAACTATTTATGTAGTTATTTTTGAATTCTGCATTTTGAATTTTGAATTTTATATGGCGTGGCACGAAATATTGGCTTGGGTGGTAATAGTGGCAGCCTTTGCGCTCGCCATAGCGTGGTGCATACGACGCTTCACTTGCCCCGCATCGGAGTGCGACAAGTGCAACAAAAATTGCAACAAACGAATAACTAAATAATTAAATTATGAAGAGATTTTTACTTATTTTATCGGCATTGTTCGTCGCAACAATCGCCTTTGCTCAGAGTTCTCGTGAGGAGATTGACAAAAAACCGGACCTTGCAATATCTACCCACTCGGTATATGCAGGACCATACTTCTCCCAGCCAATCGCCAAGGCACCAAAGGGCTACGAGCCATTCTACATCTCGCACTATGGTCGCCACGGCTCACGCTACGAGGCCAATGCCAAGCACCCTGCCGAGGTTATCAACTACTTCGACTATGCCGACAAGCAGGGACTTCTCACCCCAAAGGGTAAGGAGGCAAAGGCTCTATTCGAGAAGATTAAGGCGTTGCAGGAGGGCCGCATTGGCGAGCTCACCCAGATTGGTGCCGAGCAGCACAAGGGCATTGCTCGTCGTATGTACGACCGCTTCAAGCCTATATTCCAGCGTGGAGCAATCATCTCTTCTCGCTCGTCGACCTACACTCGTTGTATTTTGAGTATGGCGGCATTCAACGAGTCGCTCAAAGAGTGCGAGCCACTTATCGAGACTCGCTTGGTAGCATCGGAGAGCGACCAAGCAATGATTCGCCCGACAGGTCCTCTTGCCAGCGAATATCACCACAACATTCGTCTTTACAGCCCTCATTGCTGGGATCCGATTATGGAGAATTGGGCAGCAAAGCAGAACTTCTCGCACGCCACCAACGCCCTCTTCACCGACATTAAGCCTATCTGCAAACACTTTGACGAGAGCGAGATTCATGTTATCTCCTCTATCTACAAGCGTTTGGCATTTATGCAGAACCTCGGATGGCACGACCGCTCGTTCTTGGACAGCATCTTCACCGCCGAGGAGCGCCACGCAATCTACAAGTACGAGACATATCGTCTTTTCTGTGTCTTCGCCGGCACATCGCTTCCTGATTCGAACAAATATTTCGCTACGATGCACTTGTTGGTGGATGATATCGTAAAGTATGCCGACCTCGCTATCGAGGGTAAGAATAGCGCTTCGGCAGACCTTCGCTTCGGACACGACTACTACTTGCTCGGTCTGCTCGCTACCACCAACTTCAACGAGATAAAGATGGACTACGACTACTCGGACATCGACAAGTTGGCAGAGAATTGGCAACCTCACAAGTTTATCACTATGGCGTCGAATATGCAGTTCGTATTCTATCGCAGCAAGAAGTCGGCAGATGTTTTGGTGCGCATTCTCCACAACGAGAACGATATGACACTCCCTATCGAGAGCGCAACCGCTCCATTCTACAAGTGGGAGGATGTGAAGAAGTACCTCAACGACCGCTGCGCTTCGTTCCGCAAGTAGTCTTTATCGGGTTTTGGAAAAACAAGAAAACGGCAGTGAAAATTTTCACTGCCGTTTTTGTTTTATCGCACCACCGCCCTACTCTTGAGGTTGCTGCAACTTCTCGAAATCTCTGCGATAAAAGAGTTTGCTACCCAGCAATACCACAACGCCTGCAACAAGCCAGATAATGCCCAAAATCGAGAGACCCGCCGAAAGGGTTGCATACTGCTTGATAACACCGAGGAGGACAGGTGCGAACGAGCCCACACCAAAGCCGAACATAATCAACACTCCCGAGGTTGAAGAGTGGTACTTCGGAGGTATAACATCGAACATAACGACATAGGTATTGGCATCGAACAACGAGCGGAAGAAGCCGAAGCCCGCCAAGCCTACGCACACCAACCACAACTCGGTCGAATTACCCATCAACAGAATAAATGGCGCAGCAAGGATAAGACCTACACCCTGCATATACATACGCCACTCCAGACGCCTGGTTCCGATTTTATCGGCAATACGGCCTGCAATAAGGATACCTACGGCAGCAAAGCAGTGAGTCCAAAGCATCGACTGAAAACCCGCATCTTTCAGCTCCATACCAAAGTTCTGGTGCATATATGCCGGCATCCAGGTGAGGTAGCCCGTAAGCACAAAGATGAGTGCTGCATAGCCAACCGCCATAAAGCAAGCTGTCGGTGTGGTAAATATCACCTTAAAACCATCGAGCAGCGAACTCTTCTCCTTTGCAGGCTTTGCCTCAGTCACCTTCTCGGGTTGGCCATCCTTCAATCGCCAAGCCATAATCAGGCCGTGCAGAATACCCACCAAGCCGAATACGATAAATGTCCATCGCCAACCGAACTCCTGACCTATCCAGCCTGCCAACCAGCCGCTTGCGATAACACCTATATAATACGCAATCTGTACGATAGCCATCGCTACGGCACGGGTATTCTTGTGGTATTCGGCCAAGAGTGGCAGATAGTTAGGGCCAAACAACGCCTCGCCACCGCCCGTAGCCACACTTCGCATCACCACCAATGCAATAAAGCTGCTGCACAAACCTGTAAACATTGTTGCAACGCTCCAGAAGAGTACAGTCAGCGTCAAGATCCATTTGCGACTCACTCTATCGCCCAACCAACCTCCGAGTGGTACAAGCACTGCGTAGAAGAGGTTGAAGATTGTAGCGATCAAACCAATCTGCACATCGGTCAAACCGATATCGGTCTGGATGAGTGGCAAAACGATATTGAATGCCTGACGGTCGGCCTGATTGAGGAAAAATGCGATCCAAATCAGCACCAAAATCTCCCACTTGTTGCGAGAAGTTTTTTCGAGCGTTAATGATCTGTTCATTTTTTTTTGATTTATACATTTATTTGTAGTACAAATATAGCCAAATTGCGGGAAAATATCACTATATTTGTCCTTAAATTAACATTAAGGAGATGATTATCATTGCAGACGGAGGCTCAACCAAGTGCGATTGGGCTGTAGTTAATGAGAAGGAGGGCTCGATTATCGAGCGCTTCAAAACCGAGGGAATAAACCCCTTTGCCGTTTCGATCGAGAAGATTCGAGAGGTACTCCACACCCACTTTGCCCCTGTGGCATCCAAGTACGACATCACGAACATATGGTTCTACG
This sequence comes from Alistipes sp., assembly GCA_017502025.1. GTDB lineage: Bacteria > Bacteroidota > Bacteroidia > Bacteroidales > Rikenellaceae > Alistipes. The sequence goes on from JAFVVS010000076.1 coordinate 29,575, forward strand.
GCTCGGGCTGCGTGTTTGCCACGGTCGACAAGGTCAAGTCTCTGCTTGCCGAGATTATCCCCGATGCAGAAATTTTCGTAGGTACCGACCTCGATGGTGCGGTAAATGCTTGTTGCCCCGACGGCAACGGCATCGCCTGCATTATAGGCACAGGCTCCGCCTCGGCACAGCACGAAGGTGGCGTTCGCACAAAGCAGGTGCCCGCACTCGGCTATCTTCTGGGCGATGAGGGCAGTGGAACGGTTATGGGCAGATTGATTCTGTCGGACTTTTTGAAGGGCGTTATGCCTGCGCATCTCACCAAGGCCTTTGCCGAGGAGTATGGCGTAACACAGGCCGAGGCGCTCGAGAGAGCATACCATCAACCCGCAGCAAACCGCTACTTTGGCTCGTTTGCTCCATTCCTTTCAAAACATATCGACAATCCATACATCCGAGGCTTTGTTAAGGAGAATTTGCGTCGTTTCGTGGTACGCAACATCTGCCAATACCGCATCGACCTCTACCCTGCAAACTTTATCGGTTCGATAGCTTCGGTATTCGAGCCTATATTGAGCGAGATACTTGCCGAAGAGGGTGTACGAAAGGGCATTATCTCCTCTTCGCCAATGGAGTTGTTAGTTAAATATCATTCAAAATAGTAGATTATGAGTTATGTGAAAATCACCGAGCAGCCGTCGCTCTACAACGACCTGGAGAAGATGTCGCCGCTCGAAATTCTAACTTGCATCAACCGTGAGGACCACAAGGTGGCAGATGCCGTCGAGAAGGTTATTCCGGCAATCGAAAAGCTCGTAGTAGGCGCTACCGAGCGTATGAAGCAGGGAGGTCGTCTCTTCTATATGGGCTCGGGCACAAGTGGTCGTGTGGGCATTGTCGATGCGTCGGAGATTCCGCCAACCTACGGAATGCCGGCATCGCTGGTTGTAGGTATCATTGCCGGTGGCGACGGTGCTATTCGCCGTGCTATCGAGGGTGCCGAGGACGATGCTGAACAGGGCTGGAAGGATCTCGAGGCTCACAATGTGACCGACAAAGATACCCTTGTGGGTGTTGCGGCATCGGGCACCACACCTTATGTTATCGGAGCTATCACCGAGGCTCGCAAGCGTGGACTTTTGACCGCCTGCATCACCTCGAACCCGGGTTCGCCCGTAACCGAGGTTGCCGAGATTCCGATTACTCCTGTCGTTGGTCCCGAGTTCGTAACAGGCTCTTCGAGAATGAAGTCGGGAACAAGTCAGAAGCTCATCTGCAACATGATTACCACCTCTATTATGATTGGTCTTGGCCGTGTGCGTGGCAATAAGATGGTCAATATGCAGCTATCGAACCAGAAGCTCGTAGATCGTGGTACCCGAATGCTGGTCGAGGAGTTAGGTTTGCCATACGACGAGGCTAAGGCTCTGCTCCTGATTCACGGCGAGGTACAACGAGCAGTCGACGCCTACCGCAGTGCAGAAAAATAACACAAAACAAAACGAAAAACGGCAGTGAAGTTTCACTGCCGTTTCTTTTCATCCTTTAATCGACTACTTTGCGACAAACTCGTATCGCTTATTCTTTTCGGTTGGGAACTTGACGACATACCAATCGCCCTTCTTCTCGGTTATAGCCTTCACGCCCTTGATTTTCAAAGGTGTATGGCTACGAAGAATACACTCACTACCCGCAAGCGAGAGTATCGAAGCTCTATCTATCTCGCCCTTGCGCCACCTCAAATCTACCTCGAAAGCACCCCTTGCACGCAGACCACGGAACGAGCCCTTCGCCCACGCCTTTGGCAGAGCCGGCAGAAGGTCAATCGAGCCAAACTGCGACTGCAAAAGCATCTCTGCAACTCCGACAGGAGCGCCAAAGTTGGCATCAATCTGAAACGGTGGATGGGCATCCAACATATTAGGATAGGTGCCACCAATGGTGCCAGTGGTCTTCGCCTTGGTGTTCAACCTACGAGTATAGGTCAGCAATTTGCGATAGGTCGAATAGGCATCCTCGCCTTCGAGCAGACGAGATTGGAGTGCAATTCGCCAAGCGATTGCCCAACCCGTAGTACGATTGCCACGCAGTTCGAGAGTTCGTTTTACGGCCTTTGCAAGTTCGGGCGTGCGCTCCACCGATATATGATTGCCGGGGAAGAGACCGATAAGGTGCGAGACATGACGATGTCGAGGCTCCCACTCTTCGAAGTCGCTACTCCACTCCTGCAATGCTCCATTACGACCAATCTGATAGGGTTGGAGTTGCTCCAACACGGTGTGCATCTTGGCTTTGAGTTCGGCATCCACACCCAACACCTCGGCAGCCGACCAAGTGGCCGAAAGGAGCTCACGGATAATGGCGAGATCGGCGGTAGCACCACGGCTACTTGCTGCTCTCTTGCCCGTATTCGGATCTTTGAAACTATTCTCGGGCGATGTCGATGGCGAGGTTAGAATATAGCCCGTATGCTTATCCTCAACGACCCAATCGAGTAGGAACTGCGATGCACCCTTCAATAGCGGATAGGCATACTTGGCAAGATACTCCTTATCGAGCGTATAGAGGTAGTGTTCCCACAAGTGGGTAGCCAGCCACGCTCCACCCATATTCCAATTTGCCCAATAGGGGCGACCTTTACCCTCGCCCACAGGGTTTGTCATAGCCCACAAATCGGAGTTGTGACACGCACACCAACCGCCACAGCCATAATAGTCTCGGGCGGTCTTTTCGCCCGACTTTGCCAACTGCGAAAGGAACGAGAGGAGTGGCTGATGAAACTCCGAGAGGTTGAACATCTCCACGCCCCAATAGTTCTCCTCGGTATTGATATTCACGGTGTAGTTGCTATTCCACGGCGGAAGCAACTCCTCGTTCCAGATACCCTGCAAGTTCATCGGCACATTCTCGGTGCGAGATGCCGAGATTATCAGATAGCGAGAGAAGTGGAGGTACAACGCCTCCAACGCCCTATCCTCGGCACCATCGGTATAGGCTTTGAGGCGCTCGTCGGTCGGGAGGTGCGACTTATCCTTGCCGTCGAACTCGATATCCACACGGTCAAAGTATTTTGTATAGTCGGCAATATGTCGCTCCTTCAACTCGGCAAACGAGTGCTTCTCTGCCGCTGCCAACTGACTGTGTGCGAGCATATTGTTGTCACGCCCCTCCTTTGCAGGGTCTTTATCGTAGCCGTTGAAGCTTGTAGCTGAGGTTACAAGCAGCACCACTCGTTTGCAATCCTTAACCACAACTTTTCCATCTCGGCACTCCACCGTTCCATCGTACTCAATCGGCTTGACAAGAAGAGTGAAGCGGATACCTCGATTTTTGTCCCACGATATTTTCTTCGTTCTGAAAGAGATATTGTAGGGAGCATAACCCTCGGCTTGCAAAACTCCATCGGCAGACGATGTCGTGTAGCGAAGTTTGCTCTCCAACGATATCTCGCCATTTATCGCATCGCCACCCTTTGCAGTCAGCTCCACCGCCAAAACCTTATCGGGATACGACACGAAATAGGTGCGATTGTATTTGGTTTTGCCGATATTGTAGCCAACGGTTGTAATAGCCTTCGAAAGGTCGAGTTCTCGGCGATAGCTCGATGCCACGGTATCGCCCTCGAAGGCGATATGCAGACCTGCCATAGGCAGATAGACCTGCGAGAAGTTGCCCTGCAACTGATGTTGGAGTTTGTCTGCCTCGTAATAATTACCCTCGTCGAGAGCCTTGCGAATGGCGGCAAGAGTTCTCTTTGCCTGCTCGGGGTCGATAGTCGATTTTGTAGGTTCGCCCGACCACAAAGTGCTCTCATTGAGGTTGATAAGCTCCTCGCTCACACCGCCATAGACTATTGCTCCCATAGAGCCGTTACCCATAACCAACGACTCGATAAACTCGGTGGCTGGGGCATCGTACCACATCTTGAAGCGTGCTTGCGCACTCTTTTGACGAGCACTTGCCGACAAGCACAAAAGCAGCAAGCACAGCAAAATCAATCTTCTCTTCATAGCTCTTGCCTATAAATTTTCGAGTGTATAGTCAATCATCTTCTGGCGCACATGGATTGTAGCCGAAGGGCGCATCGAGTGATTTTGGTCGGGATAGACCATCATATCGTAGTGCTTGCCCGCTGCGTTCAGTCTGCGGCACATCTCCATTGAGTTCTGGAAATGGACATTGTCATCTGCCGTACCGTGGATAATAAGCAACTGCGTGCGCTCCGAGAGCTTTTCGGCGTGCGAGAGTGGCGAATTGTCGTCGTAACCCTTCGGATTATCTTGTGGCAAGCCGTTGTAAATCTCGGTGTAGATTGTGTCGTAGTATCGCCACGATGTTACAGGCGCAACGGCAATAGCCATACGGAACAGCCCCTCACCGTGCAAGGCGCAATTCAGAGCCATAAAACCGCCATACGACCAACCATAAATACCGATGCGCTCCTCGTCGACAAACTCCTGCTTTGCCAAGTAGCGAGCAAACGAAATTTGATCCTCAACCTCCCTACGGCCGAGGTCGGCATAGGTGCATTTCTTGAACTTTTCGCCCCTAAAACCTGTGCCACGACCATCGCAGCACGCCACGATATAGCCCTCGTGCGGAAGTGCATCCTCCCAATCGAGCGACCAGCGGTTACGCACCGACTGCGAGCCGGGGCCCGAGTACTGCGTCAGCAATACAGGGTATTTTTTCGACTTGTCGAAGCCAAACGGCAACTGAATATAGTAGTTGAGCGTATCGCCACGCTCGGTAACAAACTGCTTAAACTCACGCTTTGCCCACACTCCTCGCTCGGCAACCTTTGCTCGGCTATCGACCAAAGTATCAACCACTTCGCCCGAAGCACGATGCACTGTAACAACATTCGGCATATCGGCAGTCGTAGCGGTGCGGAGGTAGTAGCGCATACCTGCCGACGGCTGCACCGAGTAGAAGCCCTCCTCTGCGGTGTGCAACTTTTTGCCCTTGCCATTCAGCCCCACCGAGTACAAATCACGGCTGAGTGGCGAACGCTCGGTCGAGAGGTAGTAGATGCGATTTTTCGCCACACCGACAACCGATGTTACCTCCCACTTGCCCGAGGTTATAGCATTCAGGCGACCCTTATCAATATCGTGGAGGTAGAGGTGATTATAGCCTGCCGAGGTCTCCTCCTGTACGATAAATCGTTTCTCGTCGAGAAAGCGAATAGTTGCCGACGAAGGTCTTTCGACATAGGTTGCCGAGCGCTCCTCGTAGATTGGGCGCACCACTCCACCCTCCTCGCACACAAGCACCTCGAAGTGGTTTTGCAGACGATTGACACGATAGAATGAGAGTTTGCCCGACGGAGTCCATACCAAATTGAGAATATATTGGTCGCTATTCTCGCCCGTTGCCACCTGCTCGGTTTTGCCCGATGCGACATCGTAGAGGTGGAGCGTTACGACCGAGTTTTTATCGCCCGCCTTCGGGTATTTGAACGAGTACGCCTTATTATACAACGCATTGTCGTAGCGCATCATCTCGAAGGTCGGCACCTCGCTCTCATCGAAGCGCAGATAGGCAATCTTCGCTCCGTCGGGCGACACTGCATAACCCTTCGTGAAGCCATACTCCTCCTCATAGACCCAATCGCTTGTGCCGTTGATAATCTTGTTCCACTCGCCATCGGTAGTTACAGCCTTCGACTCTGCCGAGGCGATATCGTAGAGGTAGAGATTGTTCTCTTTGGAATAGACGAGGCTCTTGTTATCGGGAGAAAATGCCACATCACGCACCTGCTCCAAGACCTTTTGCGCCTTACCACCCACCTTTGCCAAGTAGTAGTCGGCAGTTGCCGAGTGGCGATAGATAGGCTTTACACTGCGAGCATCGGAGAGCAAAATCTGCTCCTCGTCTGCCGAAAACGAATACGAGCCGATGCGAAAATCGCCCTCGAAGACCACAAGGCTATCCTTGCGGTCGGCATACGAGCAACGCACCACCCTCTTGCCCTCGATAATTGTAAAGTGCTCGCCATCCGCCATTGAGCGCACACCATATATCGCACCATTTGCGGCACGGCACTTTGCTATATCCTCATATTTCACGGTCGAGCCGTATGCAACGACAGTGGCGCACATAACCGCCACTGCCAGAAGGAAAAATTTTTTCATTATAAATACATTCTTAATAACCACTACCACAGGTTGGCTAAATATCATCAACATTAAAGTCGTAATCCAACCTCTTACCTGTCACGAACTTCGAGTTATCCATCTTGGTGTTGAACTGCTCGACAGTTACTCGCTTATTTGCATCGTATGGAGGGGTCAATAGGTTGAAATTCAATGCGTAGTTGATAGCTGTTTCGAGTATAGTAATCAGATGCTCACGGGTGATAGACTCCTTGCCAAAGCTCATTGCACGCACCAAGGTCTGACGCTTGCCCTCCACGAAGAACATCTTCTCACGGTTGATGAAGATACGACCAATCAGGTAGCCCTCATCAGCCGAACGGTTGAACTTGAACGAGTCGGAGAGGAAGTCGTAGATGTCGATAATTCCGCAATAGGAGTTCGCCTTATCGCTCTGCACATAGTCGTTTTGCCAGATTATGTGGTTCGAGTCAAAGTTAAAGATATCGGTATGCATTCGCACAATAAGCAGATCCGAAGCGATTTGGAGTTGCGCCTCGAACTTACCTCTATCTCGGTACTCGATACGCACACGGCGGTCGAGTTTTCCGTCGAGCGCATCGTCAATCTCGGATGCCATCTCCAACAAGGCATCCTTCAACTCGCCAAAAACGGCAAATGTATTGTCGAAAACTCGCTGTTTAAGCGAAGACTTGTCGATAATTGCCGACAAGATTTTTTCACGAAGTTCTACCATAATATTATCGTTTTTTCTATTTCCAATCATTGCGGTTGTAGATGATACGCTCGCCCCAGCAAGGTATCCACATATGGTCGTGATTCCACTTCTCCTTCGAGCGGAGGGCGTCGTGGAATGTCCAACGCCACTTATGCACACGGTGACCAAGCTCCTGCAAGTGCGACATAAAGAGGTGGTGAGGGTGGAACTTATCCATAGCCTTCTGGATGTCGAGGCTCACACGGATGTGAGGGATGAAGATATCGACCTGCTTTTGTGGGTTGAGTTGCTCGTAGTTGCACGAATCGCCCGTATGGAAAATTACGGTGTGGTTGGTGTTCGCACCGCAGTCAATCTCGTATGATGCAACATAGTTGCGCAACTTCTTATTGTGGTCGCCCAAAGTCACTCGCACCTTCACATCGCCAAAGGTGTATTCGCCACCGTGCTCAACTCGCATCTCCTCTACATTTTTTATATCAAATGCTGCCAGAATAGGCTTATTGCGTTTCTCCATACCCTTTGTGAAGGCGGAATTATTGTGATCGCTGTGCGGATGGGTAATCATACCGAAGTCTATCATATCGAGCAGACGGTCGGTATATTTCGAGAAGAGGTCGATACCGAAAGTGGTGGTCGGAGTCTTTACGATATAGCCCATATTGTAGAGCAGCCACACCGCCACAGTACCCTCCTTAACCTTTGTGGTGCGCACCTCCTTGCACACCTTCTCGAACGATTGGCGCAAGTAGTACGGCACACCCGTCTTTTCCATCTCGGCAAGAGCCTCTGCATCACTCTCCTTACGATAGGCGCTCCAATCCTCACGCTCGAAGCGGTTGATAACGCTCTGCACCTTCTCCATCGCATCCAATCGTTTTGGAGTGATATCGTGACCATTGGTCTTATACATAAGAGTTTTCACCGCCTTGCGGAACTGCTTGTCGGTAGGCAACTCCGACATCTTTACAATCTGTGCCGACACTGTCGCTACCAACAACACGAGCATCAGCAACGCCACCAATCTCTTCATAGTAGTATCTGATTTAAGTTTTTACTTCAATCTTATGGTTTCGCCCTTACGAACCTCCTCGTTTAGGCGCATACGATTGAGCTTCGCAAGCGATTTCAGGCGGATACCATACGACTGCGACAGGGAGTAGAGATTTTCATCTCGCACCACCTTATGTTGCATAACATTGCCGAGCCACTGCGTCTTCTTGCGCTCGATATAGACGATATCGCCCTTTTTAAGTTCGCCATCCTTCGCTACATCGTTGAATTTGCGCAACATCTTCGCCGAGATGTCGAAGACCTTACCCACCGACTCGAAGGTATCGCCCTCCTTCGCCACAACATAGAAGGTGTGGTTGGTGCGATATACACCGTAGCCCTTATGCGAATTTACCGTTACACGGAAGGCGTTAGGGTTAATCTGTTCGTCGGAGGTGGCGATATTGCTCTCCCACCACGCCTCGGTATTTGCCGTTGCACTCTTCGAGGCTGCATAGATTTTGTTGCCATTCTCCTTGTCGAGCAGGTAGAGTTTCATCGACTCGATAATCTTCACCAATCGCTCGGCATAGTCGGGAGCCGTGGCATAGCCTGCCGCCTTCAAGCCCCTTGCCCAACTGCGGTAGTCATCCGACGGATAGGCAAACAACGAGTCGTAGCGTGGCGATTGGTCGAGGAAGTCGGCGTGGTCCTGATACGACGCTTCGACCGACGGATAGGCACGGAAGCACTCCCCCTTGGCATCGTCGTCGTGATAGACTCTGTCGCCAGTCCACGACTTCTTACACTTTATGCCGAAGTGGTTGTTCGACGAGGTCGAAAGGCGGCTATTTCCGCTATCCGACTCCAAGATACCCTGTGCCATAGTGATACTTGCAGGGATGCCGTAACGCTCCATATGGGCAATGGCTATCGCCTTATACTTTTCGACATACTCCTCTCGAGTTTGGCGCACTGCCGCCGTTGCCGACAACGCCACAATCGACAACACTACTGCCACAAAAATTTTTCTCATCGCCAATCTTTTCTAACTATTTCAAAACAATGTAGTTCTCGGGGGCAACCTCTACGCCCTCGAACGCAAAAGGCTCTTTGTTGTAGTTTACCACCACACGAGTACCATCGGAGTAGGTCGAACAATATACCCCCTCAGCCAACTTATCGTGCTGCTCCATAGTCTCAAACTGCAAATGCTCCCACTGCTTGAACATATCGTAGCCCTGCTTAATAGCGGCTACCGACTTCTCCAAATCGGCTCTGTCTTTATAGGTTAGGTCTGCATTTCCCATCCAATTCTTCTTTGGATTATCCACAAATGCCGAGTAGAAATAGAACATCGGACGAGCCGCATACTCCACATTGCGCAATGCGTAGAACGGCTCTTTCAGCGTAAAGTTAACGGTCTGCGATGCGGGATTATGCAGCAAGTAGCCATTGAACACGATATGCCAAATTGGAGCATAGTCGTCAATATATGGATACTTCTCTTTGTTGGTCAAACGATTCAACGCCATCGTTACATACATAGCATAGTCCAACGACTTTGCTACAAAATAGCAACCGCCCTCCGACTGACTGCCACCGAACATATCGCGCAATCCTTGCAACATTTTGTTTGCATACATTGCGCCCTCACGACGAGTGCAAGGGTGTGCAGGGTCGTAGCAAACATGTGGCTTGATAATCGAGAGTACATCGATATACTCCAAACCTCGGAAACCCAACTCGGCAACCTTCGGCTCGTATCCCATAAAGTATTTATCGTGGGATTGCTTGTAACAGATATTGAACATTTGACCTCCCGACCACGCACGATTTGCCTGCAACGAGCCATCGGGATTCTTCGCCGCATCTGCGCCATTGTTCCAATCCGACGAAATCTCATAGCAATCGGTACGATTGGTATGTCCTACGATACGATATCCATTCTCCTGCGCATACTTGATGCACTCACGCAACTTCTCCTCGCCACCGAGCGAAGGCTCGACAGGGAAGACCGTAGGATAGCGGCCATCGTGTCCCTTGTGATTCCAACCTACCAGACAGAGCTGAGCTTTCTCCACGCCTTGACGCTTCAACTCGTCAACAATATCCTTAACTTGGTCGAAAGTTATAGCAACACGCATATCGGGTTCATTCTCCAGAGTTTGATGCTCAACAGGTGTCGGCACAGGCTTCCACCCCTGACGAATACGAATTTCGGGAGCAGTTGCAGCGTAGGCAAGATGCTCATTCTCCTTCACTCGCTCCTTCAACATTTGAGGCATTTGATTGCTCTCAATGAGGTATTCACGGTAACGGCGTGCCATTGCGCTATAATCACCCTCGCCCTTAGGCATTGGATAGAAATCAATCACAAGTGGTTCATATGCACCGCACTTCGAGAGGTCATACTCATACGAAAATGAATATTCGCCATCTTTATGGTGATAGCGCTGAATGCTCTCAAATTCAAGGCCTTTCAATATTGCAAGATAGGCTCCGTGCAGAGTATTGATGCAGCTCATTGACATTCTCAGATTCTTCGCCACACGGCTATACTCACCCATTCCTGCGTGCTTAAACCCATAAAGAAGGCCATCCTCCGCAACAAAATATCCATCTTCACCATCCTTTGCACGGGCAAACGACGGGGTTACGCACAACTCATCAATATTCTCCAACTCTGCGGGGGATAGTTCAAGTCGAAGATACTCCTCAAAGCAAACTCTTTTAAGTTGGCGTACCTCGGTGGTTACTGTTCCGTCGTTGCGGGTAAATCGCAATTCTACCGACTCCTTAACCTCGCAACACGACATAGCAACAAATGCTGCTACAACTGCAAAAAGTAGTTTCTTCATCTTTTCCAGTTTTTCATTTCTATGTATTTTTCTATTTATTGCTTATCACTATCGCTCAAGCACAATACTGTATGCTACAAAATTAGCAATAATTTATAAATAAAGCAATCGCCCCGACAAAAAATCGGGGCGAATTGCGATATATAGTATTTTAATACTACTTCTGTGGTTCAACCAATGAGAGGTAGAGCTCCTCCAACTGTGCCGGGTCGATTGGCGATGGGCCATCAAGCATAACATCACGACCTGCATTGTTCTTAGGGAATGCGATAAAGTCACGAATAGACTCTACGCCACCGAACAACGAGCAGAGACGGTCGAAGCCGAATGCCAAACCACCGTGAGGTGGCGCACCGTAGCGGAAGGCGTTGATGAGGAAGCCGAACTGCGCCTCAA
>JAFVVS010000077.1 GCA_017502025.1 Alistipes sp.
AAAAAATTATAATGTATTGTTAGAGTCCTGACTACTTCATTTTCCATTAAAGGAAATTGACAGATAAATACTACATTTTCTCTCTTAAATATAACCAGTAAATCAAAGAACCGTTTTCAAAAACCTTCGCTCTCAATTTCGGAGCCGAAAGTGGTGCAAAGGTAAGGCAAGTTTTTTAAACTACCAAATTTTGAAAGAACTTTTTTGCAATTTTTTTCGAAAAAAGTTTGTTTTTCCTGTTTTTCGACCTTTTTCAAGGTGTTTTTCACAAGTTTCAGAACCTTTATCTCTCAATTGCGGATGCAAAGGTAGCGACTTTTTTTGAATCTGCAAATCTTTTTAAAGATTTTTTTAATTTTTTTTAATAATTCTTTTATACCTATATTTATATATATAGGGAAAGCAGGAAAATTGGAGGAAATTGGGATTAGGTCGCCCGTTTATGCCACAAAGAGGTGTGCCACAAAGATTGCCAGCACCACCCAATAGGCAATTGTTGAGCTATTGTTTGGAAGAATGCTGAGTACAAAACTCAGCAAGATGGCCGTAGGAACAGCAATAATAGCGCAAGCCGCCAAATCGCAACCTGGAAGAAGAATCATTGTAAGCGACAATAGCGACACCCATATAAATAGGTGCAGTGCTCGGCGAATGCGAGAGAGGAGAAACATCTTATCGGGTCGTATCGCTGCATAGATTACGCCATACAATAAAACAGCAACAATTGCGGAAACGAGCAAAATAGCGAGATAGGGGGTACCTTCCACCTCCGACAACTGCGGTAGGGCAAGAGCCGAATAGAGGTTTCTTCCGAAATCGAAGATATTGCCACCCTTATACCAAACGATATACGATGCACCCAAGAGTGGTAGCAGATAACCCACCGCCATAAGTACCGCCTGACGCAACGATAGCGCAAGGACAAACACTGCAATCGGAATGGTTGCAACCAAGACGATTGTTGGCGGAGAGAGCAACACCATTGTGCCGAGCAACATCGAAGCGAAGAATACCGAATCCTTCTCATCGGCATTGTGCAGAGATCGCAGCAAAAGATGCAATGCCAAGGCGAAACAGAACGACGCCGTAGCAGCCGCAAGTGTATGAGGCGCGACAAAGATGCCACACGCCAAAACGCCATACAGAGGCATCGGCAGAGTGCAATACCCCTTGCTCAGACCCGAGCGAGGGAGCATTTTGCCCTCGACAATACCACAACACAGAAACAGGAATGTCGCCAGAACGAACGATATTGTTCTACCCCGAAAGGCGCTATCCGCCAACTCAACCTCGAATGGCGAGAGTGAGTAGCGCAGTGTCGCAGCGATGAGTATCACCACGAGCAGAATTATCGCCGGCAGAGCCGCTTTTCGTGTTATTGCGTTTAGTTGCATAGAACAAAGATAACTCTTTTCTCCGATTTTTCGATAAAAAAGAGTAACTTTGCAAAAAGATTTTAGGAAAATGTTGGAGAACTCTTTTCAGCACGAGCTTTTGGAGGCGGGATGCGACGAGGCAGGGCGAGGTTGCCTGGCAGGCTCGGTCTTTGCTGCTGCGGTAATTCTGCCACCCGATTTCTATCACCCGCTACTGAATGACTCGAAGCAGATGAGTGAGAAAAATCGCTATGCCTTGCGTGAGGTCATCTGCAAGGAGGCGGTGGCGTGGGCAGTGCAGGAGGTGTCGGCAGAGCGCATCGATGAGATAAATATTCTGCATGCATCGTTCGAGGGTATGTCGCTGGCAGTCCAGCAGTTACAGCCACAACCCGAGTTTCTCGCAATAGACGGAAATCGTTTCTACACCAAGCTCAAACTGCCATTTCAGTGCATCGTTAAGGGCGACGGAAAGTATGCCAACATTGCCGCAGCATCGGTCTTGGCGAAGACCTTCCGAGATGACTATATGTTACGCCTTGCTGAGGAGTATCCGATGTACGGTTGGGCGAAAAATAAGGGTTATCCAACCAAAGAACATCGCCTTGCGGTGCGTGAGTTCGGACTCTCGCCATATCATCGCAAGAGCTTCAACCACGAAATCGACCAACTCGAACTATTTTAGCCAAAAACATACAAAGTATGAAGAGATTTCGGGTACATTCAACGACTCGAAGATGAGCGAAAAAATGCCGACACGCACCTTGGACTACATCTATATTCGTGGAAACAACTCCAAATACGAAGTAATTGAACACAAGGTATTTACCGACAAATACGAAGTAAACGGCAAGAGTTTCTTCCCGTCTGACCACTGCCCTGTTGGTGCAAAGATTAAGATAACAAAATAAGAGAGAAATATGAAGAAGATTTTCGCAACTACCCTACTGCTTTGCTCACTATTTGTGGGCTGTCAGACCGACAATTTGGACGAGAACGGCAAGGTTACCATAGCAAATGGCAAGACCATCGTCAAGGTTTCGACCCCCGATACTCGTACCTACTTGGGCGAGAAGGTGGGCGACACCTACCCAGTTTATTGGAACGACGATGACAATATCTGCATCAACGACAATCTGTCGAGCAAGATTACAATCGACCCAAACAACCCAGTTTCGGCCGAGTTCGAGTTCGATGCGGTGTTGGATTATCCTCTTTATATATCGCACAACCGCACGGCGATTCTTAATTGGTCGGGCGCAGAAGATTGGCTCAATCAACCAGAACTAATATGCATCAACACTGAGCAGGCGGAGGAGGTTGCAAACTCCTTTCAATCGGGCTATGCACCTCTATATGGCATAGCAGAACAGCAGGGCGACCCTATAACACTGCAACACCTTGGTGGCATCTTGCGACTATCGGTCAAGGCAGAAGATGAGGTTAAAACACTATCGACAATAACCATTAAGAGCACCTCGGGAGCTTCACTTTCGGGCCTCTATCTCATCAACGACATAGTAAGACACATCTATTCGAAGGAGGATTTGGAGTCAATGGATATTACACTATCTAATGGGAATATTACCCCATACCATATCCATTCGGACCATATTATCTACACCTGCAACACATCCAAACCACTTTCGGTCACAAAAGAGCGTAGATTCTACATCGTTGTGCCCGAGGGCTCGCACGGGCTATGTCACATAGAGCTCGAAACCACCGACGGCGAGAAGATGCTCTGCGCCTGGAACGCAAAAAGCATTAAAGCGGGGGTCGTTAAAGAGTTTGCCACTCTCACCTTCAAAGCGGGAGGACTCGAAGATATGGTTTTCCTCCAAGAGTTGGATAGCGAACAGGTCAATGAGTTGGAGTTTGACGATATATTCGGTTATGTAAAGGATTGCAACGGCAACCCTATCGCAGGCGTTGCGGTGAGTGACGGTTTGTCGGTAATTACAACTGACGAAAATGGCTATTACAAGATGTCGCCATCGAAGGATTCGAGCCACATTTTCATAACCATACCTGCCGAGTATGAAGTGCCTATAAATGAGTATGGCCAGCCTTGTTTCTACCAGAAATACCCTGGAAAACAGGAGTATAGTTTCACGCTCACGCCGTTAGCAGGGGGCAAGGAGCGTAAGTTTGCCCTTTTTGCAATAGCCGACCCTCAGATTTGGGATAGTGAGGGGTTCAATCGCTTGAAGAACGAGGCGATACCGGGCATTGCTTCGCACTGCGCCGAGCTATCACAATCGACACCTTGCTACGGCATAACCCTCGGCGATATTATCTCGACCAACTTCTCGAAATCGGGCAACGCATCGGAGTACCGAGAGCCTCTGCGAGAGCAATTCTCAAAGGCAAAGGTTGGTATGCCCGTATTTCAGGTTATGGGCAACCACGACAATAACTACGCCTATCACGGAGGAGGTATTGACCCACAGCCCGACCGCTACAACTCAACCTGGCAGATCAAGATGCAGCGTGATCACGAGGCGGTGTTTGGTCCGGCCAACTACTCGTTCGACCGAGGCGATGTGCATATTGTTGGTATGCGCAATATAGAATATTATATAGGTAGCAACAACGAATATACCAGCCGCATCGGCTTCTCTAACCAACAAGTGGAGTGGCTACGCCAAGATTTGGCTCTTGTGTCGAAGGATAAGATGGTCGTACTCTGCGCCCATATCCCATTCGTGAACAAAAACAGCGAGAGCGCCAACGCCATAAAGGAGTTGCTTGCACCTTTCGAGCGTGCGCAGATTCTCACAGGCCATAGCCACATCAACCGCAACTATGTACACGACTTAACTTCTGCCAACGGCGAGAATATTTACGAACACGTTGTAGGTGCATTGTGCGGCTCGTGGTGGGATTCAAATATCGCTATGGACGGCGTGCCTGTAGGTTACGAGGTGTTTATCGGCGAGGGTAACAACTTTACAAACGGCTACTATATGAGTTATGCCAATGGAATGAATAGCCGCTCGCACCAGATGCGCCTATATCGTGGCAACGAAGTTACGGGTGGCGAGAAATCGGGCACCGACAATTATGGCGTTAAGGGTTACTACAAATTCAACTACGATGCAAATGTTATATTGGCAAATATCTACAACGCCGACAGCGAGTGGAAGGTAGAGGTTTACGAAAATGGCGAGTATTCGGGCGATATGACTCTGATACCGAATAAGGTGCGCCCTTACCACGACAACAAGCCGGATACTGCGGTAGCAAATATGGGTGGCGATGGCTCGTTGGCTTCGCCTTACTACTCCATTACAGCGGATATTAGTAGCGATATGTACTTTGCCGGACTGCATCTCGGCATCCTCGGATTGAAGGACAACACCTACAACACCGTTGCAACTTGCTACCATATGTATAAGTATACGCTGAAAAATGCAGATGCCGAGGTTATGGTAAAGGCTACCGACCGCTTCGGAAACGTCTATACCGAAACCAAATTCACAACCGGTACAGACTACTCCATTACAGGACTATAAAGGCAGGATGGATATCACAGTTTAACGCTTTTTGCATCATTACCACGCTTTTAAGGGAGGGGTGCCCTATTAAAAGATTGAGTCCGAAAATGCTTGGTACATTTTCGGACTACTAGTGTTAGGTTAGTTAGGTTAATGAGCAAGTGGGAGAACCCCACGATTTTGTACTACAAAGGTACATCATTTTTTATTACTTCCAAACTTTTTTATGATATTTTTTATAAAAATTAGATAAAATCATAAAAAATTATAACCAAAACTATAAAAAATGGTTAAAAATCGTAATTTATTAAAAATTTTAATAACTCCAATATTCGTCACAGTGCAATAACAATAGGAGGAGCACCTACGGTGCTCGAAAGGAGGCGGGCTGTGCCCTTTATAGGAAGTGCAGTTTGCAACTGCCTGATAGGGTGCGCTTTGGCTTTTCGTCATTGCAAGGAAAGGCGCAGACGATTCTGGGGGTTATAGGGGCGGGCGTTCCGCCCTTACTAGGGGCGCACCTTCGGTGCTTAATGGGGAGCGCTTTCCGCTCTCCACTCTCAACTCTCCACTCTCAACTCAAAAAGTTTTCCGTTTTCAGTTTTCAGTTTTCAGTTTATTTATCTAACTTTGTGGCAATATTATAAATATTGCCAAATATGTCATCATACCACACACCTGTTTTGCTCGAAGAGTCGGTCGAACTGCTTGATATCAAGAGCAATGGAACATACGCCGATTTGACCTTCGGAGGTGGAGGACACACTCGCCGCATACTACAAGAGTTGGGCGAAGGGGGAGCCTTGTACTCATTCGACCAAGATAGGGATACTCTGGCGAATGCTCCCGACGACGAACATTTCCATTTTGTGGAGAGCAACTTCCGCTTTCTGCGCTCGGCATTGCGCCTACGTGGCGTAACCGAGGTGGATGGCATCTTGGCAGACTTGGGTGTTTCGTCGCACCACTTCGATGCCAAGGAGCGAGGTTTCTCGTTCCGTGGCGATGCGCCACTCGATATGCGAATGAATCAGCGAGGTGGTCGCACTGCGGCAGATATCGTGAATAACTACTCGGAGGAGGAGCTGGCGCAGATATTCTCGCAGTACGGCGAGTTGGAGACCACCTGGAAGATAGCAGCCTGCATTGCTCGTGCAAGAGCAAACGCTGAGATTAAGACTACGGCTCAACTCGTCGAAGCCGTTGCGCCTTGCACCCCCAAGAAGGATGAGGCGAAGTTCCTCACAAAGCTCTTTCAGGCGTTGCGCATTGAGGTAAATGGCGAGATGGAGGCGTTGAAGATGGCATTGGAGCAGGCATTGAAGGTGTTGCGCCCAGGCGGTCGTTTGGTGGTTATTTCGTACCACTCGTTGGAGGATCGTCTGGTGAAGAACTTTATGCGTAGCGGCAACTTCGAGGGCAAGGTCGAGAAGGATTTCTTCGGTCGTGCCACTACCCCATTCGAGATTGTAACCCGCAAACCGATAGTTCCGACCCCTGAGGAGTTGGAGGCTAATCCACGCTCACGCTCGGCAAAGTTGCGTGCAGCGATAAAGCTGTAGTCAGATTATGGCAGAGTACGAAAACGAGAACTTCGATCCGCAGGAGGAGGCAGCAGAGCGTGAGGCACAAGAGGCTTTGCGCCGCATTGTACGCACCGAGATAAGGCGTGTGCAGACGGGTGCTGCCGACAGAGATATTGCCGAAGATATCGCCCGAGAGGAGCAGGAGGCAGCAGAGGAGAGAAGGCGCAAAATGCCACAATGGCTGTTGCAAGTGGAGAGCCTTTTCACGGGAGAGATTTTGCTTGCCGAAGAGGCGAAGCGAGTATATAATCTACTCACAATATTGGGAGTGATATTCTTGACGAGTATCTTCACCATATTTGGCGCATTCCAACAAGATTGGCAGTGTAACAAGTTACAGAAGGAGGTAGCACTGCTCAAAGAGAGGGCTATACGCACCTCGGAGGCGTGCATACAGCACACCTCGCACTCGGCAATACTCGGCAAATTAAAGGAGCGAGGTATCAACATTGAGGACCCGAAGAGCTCACCGATAGTTTTGAAATAGAGACGCAATGGACGAACAACGATACGAACTGAAAAAGGATATCGCAAGGCGAATTAAGTTCCTACACATAGGTTTTATATGTGTAGTAGCCTACTTTTTGATTCATATCGTGCTCTTCATCTTCTGCGACAGGGAGTTGGCTGCCGACTTCGAGAAGTTGAGAGATGGTCACCTACTGCAAAAGCAGACGGTGTTGGCGCACCGAGGTTCCATTCTCTCTCGCAATGGCGAGGTGTTGGCAACATCCATCACCCGCACCACCGTGCGCATCGACTTTGGCTGCGACCGTTTCTGCAAAATGGGGTTGGAGGCGTATAAGAAGGGGGCGGCCGAGCTCGCCAAGACACTCTCGACCGTACTGAAGGATAAGAGCGAGGCGGAGTACTACAACGAACTCATCCGCAACAACAAGAAGTTTATCAACTACAAGAGCTACACCAAGACTATCACTCCTCCGAAGTGGAAGTTCTGGGAGGATGAGAGGGTGGTTACCAAAAAGACGGCAACCGTAAATAAGGGAGTGCGCAATCTTCGCATCTTCCGAGATGTGGATGCCAACGAGTGGGAGATTATCAAAAACAGCCCGCTTCTGCGCAAGGGTATAACCTACACCACCGAGGATCACGACTATCGTGTCTATCCGCAAGGCGATATTGCACTGCGAACAATAGGCCGTTTGGAGCATCATCGTGCCTACGGTATCGAGGCGGCCATGCGTGATACTTTGGCAGGTCGTGACGGAGTGCAGTTGATGCAACGCATCGCCTCGGGCTTCAAGATTAGAGTCAATGACCGCAGAAATATCGAGGCGCAAGATGGTTACGATGTTGTCACGACGCTCGATGTCGATGTTCAGGATGTAGCGGACAACGCTCTACAAGAGCAGCTCATAGCGCAAAATGCTATTTGGGGTACAACTATCGTTATGGAGTGCGCCACGGGCGACATTCTCGCTATGGCAAACCTCAAACGCAACGGCACAACCTGCGTCGAGGAGCAGAACTACGCTATCGGTATCCCTGTAAATCCTGGCTCGACCTTCAAGTTGGTATCGACAATGGCACTGCTCGAGCACGGAGTGCCGACATCGCAGGAGTACAACTCGGGACTCGGCAAAACGGTGAGAGTGGGCGGCAAAATAGGAGCAAATGTCACCGACTCGCACGCCATATCGAGGGAGACAGGTGGCGTAATCGATATGCGCAGAGCCTTTGCCGAGTCGGCAAATGTCTATTTCACGACGGCAGTCTACGAAAAGTTCCACCAAAGACCTGTTGAGTTCTCGGATTTCTGTCGCAAGTTGCACATCAACAAAACCGTAGGTTTGGAGGAGTTGGGAGCAAGGAAGAAGCCGCTGCACCACCTTGACAGAAAGCACCCATCACGCATAAATGCGTTGGTGAATATGGCGTATGGCTACGGCTTGGAGGTTACACCGCTTCACACCTTGGCGATATATAACGCTGTGGCAAACAATGGTCGAATGGTTGCACCACGCATCATCCTCCGCACCGAGCGCAATGGCAAGGTCGTAAACGAGGCTCCGGTGCGAGTTATCGAGGATAAAATATGCTCGCAACGCACCATCGACACCTTGCGCTCCTTTATGGAGGAGGTGTGTCTGACAGGTACAGCGATGGAGTATTTTGGCGAGAAGAGGTGCGGTTTCCGTGCCGGTGCAAAGACGGGTACGGCACAGGTGGATACCGAAATCAATGGTGTGCGCTACCAGCGAGGCGACGGCTACTACTACGGCTCGATGGTTACATATCTGCCTGCCGACAATCCTCGCTATACGATTATGACCGCCATTTTTACAAAGCGTCAGTCGGGAAAAACCTACTACGGAGCAGGCTTGGCGGGCCCTGTGCAGAAGAAGGTGGCAACCTTCCTCTACAATCGTGATAACAACTACGCCCAAGAGATTGCTGACGAGGAGCACTACGCCTCGGAAATCAAGGGCGGCAACATCGAGAAGATTCGCAAAGTGGCATCGGAGTATGGCGGAAAGTACTCGTCGGAGAGCCGTTCGGGATGGGGCGAATATAGAGTCAAAGAGGGAGAGAAGATGCAGATTGCTGAGCGAAACATATCGGAGATGGTTGTGCCGAATGTGGTGGGTATGGGACTCGACGATGCTCTCTACCTACTCGAAAAGTGCGGACTTATGGTCGAGATTTCGGGCTATGGCAGGGTCGTAAAGCAGAGCCTTGCTCCGAACACCAAGGTCGCAAATACGGATAAACGAATAAAAATTATACTCAAATGATACTGAAAGAGTTGTTACGAGGTGTCACCTACACCGAAAAGAGAGGTAGTGCCGAGATGGAGATTGCGGGCTTGACCTACGACTCTCGCACCGCAGGCGAAGGCTACTGTTTCTTTGCCGTGACGGGTACGGTGGTGGATGGACACAACTATATCGCCAAGGCGGTGGAGAGCGGTGCAAAGGCGGTAATCTGTCAGCATATCCCAGAGGAGGTTGCCGAGTGCGACTGCACCTTCGTGGTGGTCGAAGATACCAACGCTGCAATGGGCACTATTGCCTCGAACTTTTATGGCAACCCTTCGCACGAGTTGAAGGTGGTGGGCGTTACGGGCACAAATGGCAAGACCACAATCGCCACTCTCCTCTACGACCTTGTGCAGTCGATGGGCTATAAGGCGGGACTTATCTCTACGGTAGTCTATAAGGTGGGAGCGAGGGAGATTGTTTCGACTCACACCACTCCCGATGCCATTCGTCTGAACGCTATGATGCGAGAGATGGTTGATGAGGGTTGCGACTACTGCTTTATGGAGTGCTCCTCGCACGCTATTGTGCAGCAACGCATTGGCGGTTTGCGCTTTGTGGGCGGACTTTTTACTAACATAACTCACGAACACTTGGACTACCACAAGACCTTTGCCGAGTATATCCGTGCCAAAAAATCGTTCTTCGATGCACTGCCAAAGGAGGCTTTTGCGCTGGTGAATGCCGATGATAGAAATGGAGAGGTGATGTTGCAGAACACCAAGGCTTCACGCTACACACTCTCGTTGCAGAGAATGGCAGACTTCCGTGCCAAGGTTGTGGAGATGATGGTGGAGGGTATGGAGCTCCGCATCGACAACAAGGAGGTGTGGGTGCAGTTCCTCGGTCGCTTCAACGCCTACAACCTCTTGACAGTCTATGGCGCAGCGGTGTTGCTCGGCTTCGAGAAGGAGAAGGTGCTGGCGCATTTGAGTATGTTGCGCCCTGTGAGTGGTCGTTTCGAAACGGTACTTGCCAAGGACGGCACTACGGCGGTGGTCGATTTTGCCCATACGCCCGATGCGCTCGAAAATATCATCAACACGATAGACGAGTTGCGCCAAAGTGGTCAGCGACTGATTGTGGTCTGCGGTTGCGGTGGCGACAGAGATAAGACCAAGCGCCCTGTGATGGGTGGTATGGCTGCGAAGAGGGCGGATATTGCGATTTTCACATCGGACAACCCTCGCACCGAGGATCCCGAGCAGATTTTGCGAGAGATGGAGGAGGGCGTTGAGTCGGGCGATAAGTATCTGAAAATCGTCGACCGCCACGAGGCAATCAAGACCGCTGTGATGTTGGCGGAGCCTCGTGATATCATCCTTTTGGCAGGTAAGGGACACGAGGATTACCAGATTGTCGGCACCGAGAAGTTGCCATTCAACGACAAAGAGGTCGTAAAGGAGTTCTTCAACCAATTTAACAGATAACCCAACTTGAATTTTGAATTTTGAATTTTAATTATGCTTTACCACTTTTTTGACTATTTGACAAGCCACTTCGACCTTCCGGGTTCGGGTTTGATGCGCTATTTGAGTTTCCGTTCGGTGGCAGCGGTGGTTACCGCTTTGCTGGTTGTGATTTTCTGCGGTAAGAGCATTATCCGTGCTTTGCAGCGCCACCAGATTGGCGAGGAGATTCGTGACCTCGGTTTGGAGGGACAACTCGCAAAGAAGGGAACACCAACTATGGGCGGAATTATCATTCTGCTCGCTATCGTTGTGCCTGTATTGTTGTTCGCTCGCTTGGACAATATCTACACCATCTTGTTGCTCGTGGCAACTGTATGGTGCGGAGCAATTGGTTTCCTCGATGACTACATCAAGGTTTTCCGCCACAACAAGGAGGGTTTGCAGGGCAAGTTCAAGATTGTCGGTCAGATTGGCTTGGGTTTGATTGTCGGAACAGTGATGTGCTTCTCGGAGGGTATTGTTGTGCGTGAGCACACCACCGTACCCGTAGAGCAGAGCATCGTAGATGAGCAGACGGGCGAAACGGTGATTATCTCCTCGCAGCAAATTCGCCTGAGCGAGGATGTTATCAAGACCACCAAGACCACAATTCCGTTCCTCAAAGACAACGAGCTCGATTACAGCTGGTTTGTCGGCGGAAACGAGTTGTTGGCGTGGGTGCTCTATGTTTTGGTGGCAATCTTTGTGATTACCGCAGTATCTAACGGAGCAAACCTCACCGACGGACTTGACGGCTTGCTGACGGGCGTTTCGATACCTATCGTGGGAGTGTTGGCGGTGCTGGCTTACCTCTCGGGTAACATCATCTATGCCGACTACCTCAACATTATGTATATCCCGAACAGCGGAGAGTTGATGGTCTTTGGTGCGGCGATGTTGGGTGCGCTGATAGGCTTCTTGTGGTACAACTCCTTCCCTGCGCAGATC
>JAFVVS010000078.1 GCA_017502025.1 Alistipes sp.
GTGGAGCGATGCGGCAGAGCCAACACTCAATATGTTCCGTTCGCCAAATGTATATGGCTACTTCACCGTAACCACTCAGCCTCTCAAAAACTTTAAGATTGACCTTTCAGGTAACTATATGGGGCGTATGTACGTTGATCACTACGCAGGCGGTATGTTGCCCGACGGCTCGACACTCGAGCAAGACCGTCTCGAACATACTAAAGCCTTCTTAGACCTCGGCGTGAAGCTCTCATACGACTTCAAGATTTGGAAAACAATCGGCTTGCAGGTTAATGCCGGTGTTCGCAACATTCTCAACTCATATCAAAATGACTTTGACCGTGGCGCAGCACGCGATTCGGGCTATATCTATGGTCCATCGCTCCCTCGTTCAATTTTCGTAGGAGCAAAGCTCTCGTTCTAATCGGAAGAGAGATATGCACACAAATAGGAGCAGCAGTTTTCTCTGTTGCTCCTATTTTTTTGCAATTTTCAATAGATATTGCGAGAAATCGGACTGTAATTTCACCGCTTGGTTTGGGCGATTCACCTTATATATAAAAATAGGAAGAATATACCGAAAATAGGCTTACACCCCCTTCTCGGCACTATTTTTGCGAAAAACCGCCACTATATCCGAGTTCAAGGAGCGACAGAGGCGATTTGGAATTTCTGCAAAAACTGCTTATCTTGCGACCAAGAAATTATCCGTTTTGGAACATTTCTTCAAATGTATAACGAGAAGTTTAACTAAAAAATTATTGCCTATCGAAAAAATTCTACTCTTTGAACCATTTTAGAAAGGAAAGAGTATGAAGAGTACAATGTTAAGCGATCAGGCTCTGTTGGAGATGTATCAGCAGGGCAATCGTGAAGCCGTTTCTCAACTTTTGGAGCGCCACGCACGCCGAGTACGAGATTATGTTCGTATGTTGGTTAAGGATAACGATGTGGCAGACGATTTGACACAAGAGGTGTTGATAAAGGTTGTGAAGGTGTTAGACGAAGGTCGTTACACCGACAAAGGAAGATTTCAGCCTTGGCTGCTGCGTATAGCGCACAACAGAGTATTGGACTACTTCCGAGCGCAAAAGCAGGTTAAGACCGTAAGCGAGTCGAGTGCAGGTTTCGATATCTTGGGCAGTAAGAACTTTGCAGAACCTTCGATAGAGGATCGCCTCGTATCGGAGCAGCAGGCCGAGGAGGTGCGACAGTTGATCGAACTCTTGCCTGCCGAGCAACGAGAGGTCGTAAAGATGCGCTACTACGAAGGGCTGAGTTTCAAGGAGATAGCGGAGCATACGGGGGTGAGTATCAACACTGCGCTTGGTCGTATGAGATATGCCCTGATAAATATGCGCCAGATGATAAAGGATAAAAATTTAGCGATATGCTAAACTTTTAACAATAAAATACTCGGATCGCTCGTTATATAGGCGAAGTTCATTCTAAAACATTTCGCCTATGGAGCAGATCGACAATCGAGTATTACACAATGTCTGCGAAGAGGACCTTTTTCTATCGCAAGTCGTTTGCGGAGATGCGGAACTACTCTATTTGGACTCGTTCTTACAGACGGTCTTCAATTCGGAGGCATAAGAGGGTTAATTTGTGGGAGGGTTGCTTTCGGGCAACCCTTTTTTGTTGGCTTGTTGCGGACTCCGAAGGTGGGCGGGGCGCAGGGAATATAGGAGGCGCAGTTTGCAACTGCTTGATAGGGTGCGCTTTGGCTTTTCGTCATTGCGAGGCTTGGCACAAGCCGTGGCAATCTCCTTTCTCCTCTAACTACTCACTACTCACTTTCTCTATTTCATCGGCTCAATATGGATGGCTACGGCGGTGCGTTCGCCAAAGCGGGCACGCAGGGCTCGCTCAATCTCCTTCGATATCTCGTGCGAAGCGAAAACAGACATATTACCATCAACACGAATATGCACCTCGATAGCTATATCCGAACCGATACGACGAGTGCGGAGATTGTGTGGTTTATAGACATTTGGAGTTGCCAAAATTATGGCGAGAATCTCCTCCTCAACCTCCTTTGGAAGGCTCTTTTCGAGCAGTTCGGCGAGTGCGGTACTGCAAAGGTCGATTGCCACCTTTATGATAAGCGCTGCCACAACGATAGCGGCTATCGGGTCGGCTATACGCCACTTTTCGCCAAGGAAATAGGCCGCACCGATACCCAACAATGCTCCAATCGAAGAGAGGGAATCGCTGCGATGATGCCACGCATTTGCCACCACCGAAGGGCTTTCGGTCTGCTTACCGACACGAACAGTCCATTGATACAACGCCTCCTTCGCCACAATCGACACCGCAGCTGCAATAATCGCAATAGCACCCGGGCGTGGCAACACCTCGCCCTCGGCAACCGCCTTAATCTTCTCGGCACTATCAAGCAATATCTCGACTCCCACGGCAAACAACGCCACACCGATAATGAGCGAGGCGAGGGTTTCGTACTTGCCGTGTCCCCACTTGTGGTCGTCGTCACGAGGTTTTGCGCTGATACGGACAAAAGCCAGCACCGCAACATCGGTAGCAAAGTCCGATGCCGAATGGACTGCATCGGCAATCATTGCACCACTTCGACCCAAAAAGCCTGCAACGAGTTTGAAGGCAAAGAGTGCCATATTGACAAACATACCGAGCAGTGTTACTCGGTATATTCGTTTTGTTCGTATGTCGGTTGTTCCGTTCTCCATTCTTAATCGAGTTTTGCGGGATAGCCCAACAACTGATACGCCAAAGCGTGTGCCATACGCAAGTGTCCTGCGCTATTCGGGTGGAGGCGGTCGATACGCTTCTTACCCGACTTCTCGCTCTTGCCGAGCGTTGCTCTGCGCCAATATAGTGCGTTTGTCTCCTCCAACGGATAGAGTCCGCAGATAGAGTTCAAGTCGATGACAGGCACCGCCCAGACATTGCCTGCCTCCTTCACAACATCGACATAAGCGTCGATATACTCGCCTACGCCATTGGCATAGAGCTCGTTGGGTTGGATACTTCTATCACTCAGGAAGGCATCGCCACGATGAATCGGTGTCAAGAGGATAATCTGCTTGGTCGGATACTCGTGTTTGAGTTGCGACATAGCGATATTGATACGACCACGCACCGTGTTCTTATCCATAAGGATAGTGCGCTTCTTGCGCTCTGCCATAACGCCCGACTTTGCACCCTTCTTGCCCGACACTTCAACCTCGACAACCTCCTCCGAGTACCACTCGCCGAGTGGGACATTGGCGTTGTAGTCGTTGGTACCGACAAAAATCATTATCGCATCGACCTCCTGACCGTGCTCCTTGATGAGTTTGTCGGTCTGACCCGGAATCTGATGCCACTGATGACCACTGATACCATATACGAAGGACTCTATTCCGAGGATACCTTCGAGGTACGACCAATATGTCTCGTTCTGACCCTTCTCGACCTGTCGTTTGTCGGTGATAGAGTCGCCGAGGTATGCCACACGCACACCTCGCCACTGACTCTTAATCTCCGCCTTTGGCTTTGCCACTACAGGCAAGGCAAGGCATAACATTGCGACAATAATCGCCAATCTCTTCATATTAGTAGCTCTTTGCAAACAATACACGGTATGGCGATGGCTTGCCTGTGAAGATACACTTACCCTCCTCAGGTTCAACATCCAAAGGAATACAACGGATAGTAGCCTTTGTAGCATCCTTGATCGCCTGCTCGGTCTCCGGTGTACCATCCCAATGTGCCGAGATGAAGCCACCCTTGTTGTTCAATACCTCTACGAACTCATCCCAGGTATCAACCTTGGTAATCATCGAGTTACGATAGTCGAGTGCCTTCTTAAAGATATTCTTCTGCTGCTCGTCGAGCAAGTTTACGATATAATCTACGAGTCCCTCCTGCGATACGGTCTCCTTGGTGAGAGTATCACGGCGAGCCAACTCGATAGTGCCATTTGCGAGGTCACGCTGACCGAGTGCCAAACGAACAGGCACACCCTTCAACTCGTACTCTGCAAACTTGAAGCCTGCACGAACATTGTCACGGTCATCAACCTTAACACGAACGCCCTTTGCCTTCAATGCATCGGCAATCTCGTTCATCTTTACACGAGCCGCCTCCAACTGCTCCTCGCCCTTGTAGATAGGAACGATAACAACCTGTGTAGGAGCCAACTTCGGAGGCAAGACCAAACCGTTGTTGTCCGAGTGAGCCATAATCAAAGCACCCATCAAGCGGGTAGAAACGCCCCACGATGTTGCCCATACATACTCCAACTTGCCCTCACGGTTAGCATACTTCACATCGAAAGCCTTTGCGAAGTTCTGACCGAGGAAGTGCGAAGTACCGCTCTGCAAAGCCTTACCGTCCTGCATCAACGCCTCGATGGTGAGAGTATCCTCGGCACCTGCAAAACGCTCATTTGGCGACTTGTGACCAACGATTACAGGCAAACAGAGCCACTCCTCAGCGAACTTCTGATATACCTTAATCATCTGCAATGCCTCTGCCTCTGCCTCCTCACGAGTCTCGTGTGCGGTGTGTCCCTCCTGCCACAAGAACTCGGCGGTACGCAAGAAAAGACGGGTACGCATCTCCCAACGAACAACATTTGCCCACTGGTTGCAGAGAATTGGGAGGTCACGGTATGAGTTTATCCAGCCCTTATAGGTGTTCCAAATAATAGTCTCCGAAGTAGGGCGAACGATAAGTTCCTCCTCCAAACGAGCCGCAGGGTCAACTACGATGCCCTTGCCATTCTCATCGTTCTTCAAGCGGTAGTGAGTAACCACTGCGCACTCCTTTGCAAAGCCCTCAACATGGTTTGCCTCCTTTGAGAAGAACGACTTAGGGATAAAGAGTGGAAAGTATGCATTCTGCACGCCTGTCTCCTTGAACATTCCGTCGAGCACCTCGTGCATCTTCTCCCAAATAGCATAGCCGTAAGGCTTGATAACCATACAGCCACGCACTGCGGAATTCTCCGCCAAACCTGCCTTCATTACAAGGTCGTTGTACCATTGCGAATAGTTCTCTTCGCTCTTGGTCAAATCTTTCAATTCTACTGCCATATCTTTCTAAAATTCAAAATGCAAAATTCAAAATGCAAAATTCAAAATGCAAAATTAAGCCTACAAAGGTAGCAAAATTTTATCATATTCGAGATAAATCTCGATTTTTTATCTTCGTTTGCGCACAACAACGCTCTGCAACGACTTATTCGAGATGCGCACAGGCGAATTTTGCTCGAAGTATGCCCTGTCCAACTCAAAGACCAAGAGTGGCAATCGCACCTCGTTTTCGCACTCGAAATGTTTGTAGTTGCGAGCCACATAGTCCGCTACGGCAACCTTATACTTTTCGCCCTCCTTCAAACGAGGGAAACGAACATCGTATGCCATATCGTTCTCGTCGGTAATGATGCGGTAAGGCGTTGTGGCATAGAGATCTACGACATGCGACTCCTTGGCATTTACCGTGTCGTTATACTTCTCGACAATCAGTTTTCGCAACTGCGCAGGAGTCATCTCGCAGAGATGTACCTGCGAGAAGAACGGCTCGTTATCGAAAAGAGTCTTAACCGTAACATCGCCCTCGGGCAACCCCTCAATTATGCGCACTCCGCCACGATGATAGATGCCGATATCCGCACCCGTAGCCTCCTTGATAATCTTGGTCTGCAAGTTACACAAGCCAACATGGTTTGTCGAGTGCGCCATCGAGCCGACAACCTCCCGCAATGCAGGGTTTGCCTCAATCTCGGCAATCATCTTCTCGATAGCCTCGTTTTTTGCATAATTTTTCAGCGGAATGTTCTCGTACTCAACGCTTACAACCCTATCGCCACGCATCTTGACCTTTGTCACGCCCACATACTTCAATTTACGCTGGGTCTGCCCCACCACTGTTCCATTCACAACGGTGTCGAGAAGTTTATGGGTATGTCCGCCAATAATGACATCGTAGCCGCTATAACGCTCCGCCAAAGCCAAATCTCGGTCGTGACCCATATGCGAAAGCAACACCTTCACATCGCCATCCGAGTCATCGCCCTCACGCTCGGCAACAATCTGCGGATCCTCGAATTTCAGCCCCTCGAAGTTGCTGTCATTGCCGTCGGGATGACCGTTCGAATAGCTTGTAACTACGCCTACAAAATCGACCTTAACACCCTCGGGGGTGACAATCTGCGCACTCTCCTCGACATCGTCGAGCCACTCGCCCTCCGACTCCATATTGGCGCAAACAACCGCAAATTTCGCCTTATCGACGGCATTATCAAGCACCTGCTGCCCAGGGTCGAAGTCGTGGTTGCCAAGCGTTGCAACATCGTAACCCACGGCATTCATCA
>JAFVVS010000079.1 GCA_017502025.1 Alistipes sp.
ACTCACTACTCACTACTCACTACTCACTAAAAACAACCACGGGTATCGAAAATGATACCCGTGGTTGTTTTTTTAGTATTGTTAATCTCGGTAGCCCGAGGAGAGCACGCCCTCCCGAGCTCGGTCCGAAGATTATTGCAATTTGTAGATTACAACAGCTGCCTGTACGGAAGAGTAACATGCAAAGCAAGAGCTGCTACTATTGTAGCTCAACAAATTACGACTTATATTTGCAACGTTACTCTTAATTGTTGCTGTACCATCGGCTGCGATTGAAACGGTCCAACTTGCCTTTGCATCAAGGGTTGTTTGTGTTCTTAAATAGTTCTTGCTTGATGTACTTGCACAATAGAGGTAACCAACAGTGGAAGATGGAGCTGCCGCATAGAATGCGAATGAGCCCGAAGTTGAACCAGCCTTTACGGTCAAAATCTGAACGCTACTACTTGGAGTAGAAAGGGTATTGCCACTCTTTGTGATAGCAGCTTGACCTCGATTATTGCTATTCTGTGTAGTAGAAATCGCATAATTAGAACCCTTTGCAGCGATGATAATCTGGTCGCCAACAGCAAGTGTCGATGCATCAGTTACCAAAGTCCAAACCTTTGCACCTGCAGCGCCCTGCTTTACGGTTACAGTCTCGCTTTCTGCACCCTCGTATGCAATAGTTACAGTTGCAGTGCGAGCCTCTGATGCAGTGTTCTTTTCAGCTGTGATAGTAATAGTCTTGTCGCTAACCACAGCCGAAACCCAAGATTCGCTCGGAGTTGCAACTATCTCAACACCGCTAACCTCGTTCTCAACAGTGCAAGCTACATCCTTACTACCACCATCAGCTGTAAACTCTACCTCATATGGAGTTACGCTCAATCGTGGAGCAGCAGCCTCAGCCTCGTTTGTTACATAAACGATTGTTGCAGACTTGATACCAACCTGATTGCTTGTAGAGTTAAATGTAATCTGAACAGCATCGGTATTCTCAGGCAAGTTTTCCTTGCTAATAGTGAATGTTGAAGAAGTTACACCAGTCGAAGAGAATGTTCTACCGCCATCGGTACTATATTTGAGTGTAATGGTTTGAGTCTTTGTTGTCCACTGCTGACATTCAAATTTCGCCGACTTGATTGTAGCTGCATTCTTTGCAACGAGAGTTACTGCACCACCCTTGGTTACAGGCATATTTGTAATGGTCTGAGTCTGCTTACTTGCCGAAGCGAAAGTAACAGTTGACTGATCGTAGTCTACTGTGTGTGCAACGTAAGAAGAAGTCCAACTAGTGAAGCTAATCTTTGTGAAGTCGTGAGTTACCTCGGTCTCAACATCGCCCTCGTTGCCGCCACCAGATGTTGCAAAAGGAGTTGTGTAGTTAACCTTTACGTTCTTAATCTTACCTGACTTGAACTCGACAGCATTTGTCAAAGCAATGGCCTTCTCGTGAGCACCCGAACCGCTCTCCGAAGTTGCAGTTACGACAACTGTAAGGTTTGAGCCAGCAGCTGCGGTGAAAGGAGCAACAGGCAAGTAGAACTTTGCGCTCTCGCCCTTAGCAATAGCTACGCCATTAGTTACAGCAAGTGTTGCATTCGATGAAGTGTAATTAGCACCGCTCGACTCAGCCTTAATGTTAGCGATGTCGGTGAAGTCGATGTAGAATGTACCAATAATAGCCACAGGAGCAGTAAACTGAATGCTCGATACAGTGAATGCCTCCTCCAACGAGTTGGTAATCTCGAACTCAACGAGTGAAGCAACGTGTGTCATAGCAAGAGCAGGAGCCGAGCCAGCAGGAACAGCATAAGCCTTACCAACGAGTGGATAGTTGCTACCTGCAACGTGAGCCAACGAGTTGTTGCCTGTCTGAGTCTGAGTAGCACCAGCAGCACAGCCAATAGTCATATAGCCCGAGCTGGTGTTTGCAGGACCCGGAACGTGAGAGTCATAAGGGTACATTGCATACCAATCGTACTCCTCCTGTGGATCCAAAGTGCCGTTTACATTACCCAAGAAACGACCAGTCTCAACGTTATCAAGCTTGAACTGGCCATCCTTAGTGTAAGTTGTACCGTCGGTTACTGCGTGGAATACGCCCAAGTCGTCACCTGTCGACCACACGGTGTTAAGACCATCGTTTGCGGTACGAGATACCGAAGCATAGATCTCGAAATCGCCCTGTGGCTCTACTGTTGAATTTACATCATCATACTGTGCACAATTTGTCAGGTTGAGCATCATTGCTACCAAACCCAACGAAAGAATAAACTTTTTCATACTTCTCATTTCTCTTTTTAGGGTTTGACATTAGAATTGGAGCGAGTCCTCCTCACGCTCCCAAGGATTGATTGTTACGCCAGGCATACTCGCCTCGAAGCCTCGCTCAGCCTTTACCGAGCAGACCTCCAACATCGGAGCTGTGTACTCCATAATAGTTGTTCGCTTCATAACTTTGATTATTAAATATTTATATGTGTTAATTTGTTGAAAAATTATATTACCCAAATCAGGGCGCAAAGGTAACTATTATAATCGGTTATACCTAATTATATTAGAACTTTTTTTGCGGTTTTTAGAGAGTAGGGGTGTTAGAGGCGTTAATCCTGCTACGCAGGCTTTTCCTCCTTCGCACCTCGGCATAGTGTGCAAGCACCCTCTGCTCTCGGTTTGTCGTCGGTTAGAGGTGTTAGGGGGAATAGGGAGAATAGGGGCTTCCCATTCGTCATTGCATTTTTTTGTGGCAACGAATGGCAACGAATGGTTGGGAAGGCGCAACAGAATTAACGGCTAGTAAGGGTGCGCTGGAAGTTCTCAACTTTAACCCTGCTTCGCAGGCTTTTCCTCCTTGCGGCTCGGCAAAGTGTGCAAGCACTCTCTGCTCTCGCTCCGCTGCGTCGGTTCAACTTTCCACTCTCAACTAAAAAAGTTTTCCGTTTATTCCCTTAATTTTCAATTATCAATTGTCAATTGTCAATTTTATGTGTATCTTTGCGCCCGAAAAGTAGAATTCACTAATTATTAAAACAATACAACTATGACAATTACAGCTGCTGATATCAAAATCGGTATGTGCATCGAGATGGATGGCAAGACTTTCCTTGTTGTCGATTTCCAGCACTGCAAGCCGGGCAAGGGCCCTGCTTTCGTTCGTTCGAAGCTCAAGAACTTGGAGAACGGTCGTGTTCTCGAAAATACCTTCTCGTCGGTAGGTATCAAGATCGAGCAGGTGCGTGTTGAGCGCCGCCCTTACCAGTTCACCTACGAGGATGACCTCGGTGCTCACTTTATGCACACCGAGACCTTCGAGGAGATCAACATCGAGAAGACCCTCATCGACAACTACGACCTTATGGCTGACGGCCAGATCGTGGAGGTTATGTACCACACCGACAAGGATGTAGTTTTGGCTGCCGAGTTGCCACCAATCGTTGATATGGAGGTTACCTACACCGAGCCGGGCATCAAGGGCGATACCGCATCGACCAACTCGTTGAAGCCTGCAACCGTGAACACCGGTGCTACTATCAAGGTGCCTTTGTTCATCAACACCGGCGACAAGATCCGTGTTGATACCCGCACTCGTGAGTACTACGAGCGTATCAAGTAAGAGATTGCTTGTTGGCAATAAAAAACGCAGGTTGCGATATGCAACTTGCGTTTTTTGTTGGTTTGGTGGCTGTGTATCGGCAACGCCGAGCGATTTAATTTTGTAAATCTTCGGTTAATCCACCTTTCGCACACAACGGACACGAGCTTTTGTTCCAGTACGAGGAAGATTACCAGGATAATTATCGTATGATATATTATTAGTTACATAAGGATATCCATCCAAAACTGACGAAGCCTGTCGATTCCAGTTGTTAATTCTCATCTCGCCGTATTGAGTACCATATACATCAGCTCCACTCGGCGCTCCAACAAACTTAAAGTCTTGTATTGTATCATCCCATACTCGCAAAGCCTTTGTTGCACGAGCTCGAGTAGTTTCATCGGTGTAATATGAACCCTTAACTTGCTTTCCTGTATCACCCCAACCGCTAAATAGAGCATACTCCCATTGATCGAGATCCAGAATATTGTTTCTATACGCAGATTGGCACGACCAATACATCAAACCTTGGAATTCTTCAAATCGGGAGTGTGCAGATTCTACAATATCCTCAATCTCGTCAATTGCAGGCAGATACCAATCAATCTGGACTACTTCACCATTCTCATTGCGCTTATTCTTGTTATAGCAATAAGCAAAAGCTGATTTAGGATCTTGTGCCAAAGTTATCTTGTTTATCTTT
Source organism: Alistipes sp. (assembly GCA_017502025.1). GTDB lineage: Bacteria > Bacteroidota > Bacteroidia > Bacteroidales > Rikenellaceae > Alistipes. The sequence continues at coordinate 4,284 of JAFVVS010000079.1, forward strand.
GCTGGCTTTATCGTTATAGGCTCGTTATCAGCTTCCTGCTCAACTTGGTCAGACTGATAAGTCGACAATATATACGGAGCGATTATCTCGCTATTGAAATAATAGCCGCTAAAATTATGATCTCGACCATCTCCTTCAAGTGTTGTACCTTTTACATCTCTATAAAGATAGAAATCGTACTTGATATCCAATTTCTCAAATGCGGTATTAACCATCTTATCGTGATTCCATCCTAAAAGAGCAAGAAGGGCATCCCAACCCGAACTTTGGTAATCCAAATCAGCAGTATTGGTAATATGCGACAATTGAATGTCAGCTAATCCCCATTCCATACCATTCCACTCGGTCTGACCAAATGAGTCTTCAGCATCGTAGTTATTCAGATACTCCTCGTGATATTCAATATAGTATGTGTAATCTCCACTTACTCCATCTGTTGTCGCAGTACGAGTTGTTGTTACCGGGAAGAGCTTGCGCTGATTAATAACAAAGTCTGTTGATTGCTCGATAGGGAAGGTTGTGCCATCCAGCGACAAGGTTACACGAATTGCTGCCGAGCGAACATCATCGCCCGCATCGGTACATTCATCGACATAGATCCACACTGTCTGATCCTCGTCGGTAACAGGCAAATCAATCTGCGTATTGCCAGCAAGGGTCGTGGTTGTCAAATCGGTGGTAAAGTACTTACGCTTACCCGCCGCATTTTTACGGCCATCGGGAAGGTCGGATGCCTGTAAATAAACAGATTGGTCAGATGCCTTAATGCCAGCATTATTCATACCGAAGCTTCGCTCGATACCCACCCATTTTTTGTCTGGATCAACCAACTCAACACGCACCTTGGCATTTGACAAGTCCTGACCCTTAAAATTGGCGTTCTTGCGGATACGCAATGGACGCACCTCGAAATGCGAGTCGAGCAATGTCTCACGGCGCAGGTTGATGATGATAGGGTTTACACGCTCGATATTTACACGGTGGTCAATAGAGATAGAGGCCTTATCACCCTGGTCGTTCGACTTGGATATTCCCTTGATAGTTACATAGTTGTTGTACTGCGTATTGCGCTCTATATCAAAGTTCGAGTAGTTGTCGTTGCCGACATAGATATCGTACGACACATTCCAGTTGTGGCCCTGGTGGTCGATATACTCGCCAAAGAAACGCACAAAGGTTGCCTTGATATCGTTTTCCTCGTTATAGTTATAGTCGCTATATGTGCCCTCCGCACCTGCAAGCATTGGCTTGTAGCACTGCGGCAATCGTCTCGCCTCGTCCTCGTCGAGGTCAGCAATCTTACCAAACGGATAATCAAATTCGTCGGCTGCCGTCTTTGCCTTACAGAATCGCTCCGGAATATAGAAGTAGAACGAAGCCTGCTTGTCCGCCTGGGCAAAGTCGCTGGTAATATTGCTGGCAGTATAGACCACGGTCGATACAGGCGTTGTGTCGTGATCACCGTCATTCTTACCCTTTGCGCTGATTGTTCCACCCTTGAAATCGACCTTCTCGACAACATTATGCACCTCGTATCTCGTCAGCGAGAAGCTCGCATAGTCGATACCTTCGACCTTCTGATCGGGTTTCGAGATGATATTCACAACGACCTTGGCATAGATAGCCTCCAACGGTATCTGGATGATAGACTCGATTGCATCCACATCGTTAATCTCCATCACACCAATCATCGGGAAACACCTTGTGTTGGTACCCTCCTGTTCATTGTAGTACAGTGGCATATCAACGCCCTGTACATCGCTTGTCAGGGCAAGGAACTCATCGAGAGTGTTGCCATTTCCCAACGAAGAAGGGTTTGCAATATTTGCAAAGATATAGAGGTAGCGAGCACCCCAATTCTTCAAATTGTTCTTATCGAGGGTAAATGTTGGGTTACCGCTGTTTATAAATTGCTTATCCTTACATATTCCGCTGGCATCGAACACCGCAAGGCACATACTCGCAGTATTGCCCTCGTCGCCCACTTTGAATGCTCGGGTATCGACATTGCGGTCGCTGAACGATTGAACACGACCTACAACCTGAATTTGACCACCTCTGTTTATTACGGGCGTATCGATATCGGTCTGCACACACGATGCAGCACCAACAAGAATCGCCAAAAGTGCTATATACCTAAACATCTTCATAGCTTTCTACTCAAATTCGTGATCAATTCTCTCGCTATCCTTCCACTCATCGGATTCGAGAATAACAATATTGACATCTCCGTCAGCAAAGTTCAACTGCACAAAGTAGTGACGGCGCTCTTTGAGATCTCGATCCACCGAGAACTCCACCACCTTGTTTTCGTGAAGCGTCTCATTGACCTTGTAGGTCACTATAACCTCACCCTTCATTGTGTAATCTTCCTCCACGCCATCGCCATTGGTGTCGATATGCTGATTTTGTGGGATGATAATCATCGACTTCTTGTATGGCTCGGTCAATTTAGCCTCCACGCCCGAAACAACCTCGATATGAGAGCCTCCGTAGATGTTGTATGTTGCAGTTATATCCGCTGCCATACCTGCGAAGTAGTCCAGCTCCGACACATCACGGTCGTTGAGCGGAATACACACCTTGTCGTAGAGCAGATTTTCCAGGGTGATTGTCAAACCCGTTACAACTACCTTTTCGCCATTAGTAAAGAGGTTATTTGCCGTAACATCCAACGCTGTAAGGCGGTGTTGCATATGGAAACCGACAGTGCGAGAGGTGTAGTTGGCATCAATCGCATAGCCCGTCATCACATCCACATGTTCGTCAACGCTCGAACGGCTTGGCAGCGTAAATTCGATATATGGGTTACCCTCGTAATCCTTCGAACTCGTCTGCACATACGAATTGCCATAAGGATAGTAGGCAAAGAAGGCATATTTCTGCTTGCCCAGCCACTCCTTCATCGGGGAGTAGGTGTGCATCGCCTTAGTGCCATACTCTCCGTTCCACACAACCTCCTGATTGTGGAAGACAGTAGGCTGAGCCTGCACCTCGGCAATGGTCCAATCGTTGGCCAGATAGGTGTATCCCATAACGCCAAAATTGGCATAGAGTCGGTTATCGTCGGGATCGTTCGGGTTCTCCTTCTCGTACAAATCGCCACGAGTGCCATTCTCGAAGTCGAACTGTATGTAGCCATACTCTGGCGAGCCGAGATCGACAACCACATCGCCGCCCTCGGTAGATTGACCCTGCTGGCAACCCACCATCAATGTGAGCGCAGATACCAACAACAGATATATATAAAACCTTCTCATAACCTGCTACTGAATAATGATAATACCTCCCGACTGCGGGCTACCCCACTCCTCGACCGTTGGTGTCGAGATGTATATATTTTTATCAACCGACAATGTCAAAGTGTAGACATATCGCTGATTTGCCTTCCACTCGACTGCCGGAATTGCCTTCGAGAAGGTGTAATACTCCACCTCTGCTCCTTCTTGCTGCTGATACTCATACGAGATATTGAGCATCACCTGACCGTCGGCTATGCTTTGCGGAACAACCAACAAACCGTTATCCTTCAATAGTGGAGTATTGTTGCCGATGTCGTCACTCAAATTTCGGCGCAACACCGTTCTCTGCTCCGCTACGGGCACTAAATCCTCGGTGTAGCTGCTACCAGGCTGACACACGATAGACAAGTTTGCAGTACGGGAAATACCCGAAAAACCTATGCTTGTAATGGTAATTCTGGCGTTGGCGTTTTTCGCATCTTTGGTCGCCTCGAACCCGATATTTGCGAAATAGTGCTTGAACTGCATCGGCACGCCCTCGGGGAACTCTTCGCCCTCGGGTATTTCTCTCTGAATGGTAAGGGCAGTCATAAAGTCCGAGTCGGCAGCGTAAGGCACCTGAACCGTGCCCGTATATCTCAGAATTGTACCGCTCTCGCTCTCCTCGGAGGTGCGGGTTATCACCGTTGTTTCGGGATAGAAACCGAAAAAGTAGAAAGTTCTGTCATTCACCCAATAGCGGGTGTTGTCGTAGGTGAAAGGGGCGTCGGCAGATGAGCGATAGACACGTTCGCCTTCGAGCAGCGGTATCCACTGCAAGTTCGAGCCGTCGGTGGCGCTGTCCGAGCCGAGGTTCATCTCGGCATATACCTTGAACTCCTTGATTTCGCTTGCATCCTTAACCTCGGCACGAGTGGAAGCCTCGCCAAAGCATATCGGCGTGTTGTTCTCCTCCGTCTCGACCTCGTTACAGCCCGAGAGGATTGCCGCTGCGACAAATATTGCCAATACAAACTTTTTCATCTTCGACCTATTAAATTTTTGGGGCGTAAAGCCTTTTTGTTGGTCTGCGCCCCATTGTTCGGGCATCTCCGCCCATCGTAGCGACTATAAGGGGTTTCAATCCCTTATAGCCTATGTATTTTTATTAAAGATTTGTTTCTGGTGCATCCACGAAACCCTCAACAGTACCGATTGTCAACTGAATCTCTACACCAGGAGCAGGAAGTGTTACCGCAAAGTTATAGTGAGTATTCTTCTCGAATGTAACATCCTGATCCTCTGCGGTGGCATTAACTGTCAAAGTGTGAGTCTTGGTAGTCAGAACCTGACCGCCGAAAACTGTCTCAGTTGCTACTTTGATAGTCAAAGCAGGAGTTCCAGGGATAATCACGCAAGAGTTAGCAGCTGCACCTGTTTCGCTGCTTGCAAGAGTCGCTGCAACAGCACCAAACGAAAGCGAACCGGCTGTGCCATTGCCTGCCCAAGTACCCTCATAGTTGCCGTCAATATTGGCTGCATCGTGAGTGATGGTGTAAACACCACTTGCATAAGTACCCTCAACTGTAACACCTGTTACATTGTAGCTATAATCGCCATTCGACGCAGGGTTAGTGAAGGTGAACGAAATCTTCGAGAGGAGGTGCTCCATAGTAAATGCTACCAACTGACCTGTTGCAGGCTGTGCCAAACCGGTCTTAGTGGTCTTAAATGTTGCACCATAGAGAAGGTCTTTATCACCCGCAGGTACAGCAGTATACGTAATAGTCGAAGGAACACCGGCTGTTGCATTAACATTATCTGCATCAACAACTGCGTAGAAGTTGTAGTCGCAATCAGGAGTCCAATAACGCTTAACATCGCAATCCCAAGCCACGCCATACGCCTTACTATTGCTTTCTACGAGTGCACCCTCATAGAGTGGAGCAGTATCGCCGTCGGCATTGGCAACAGTACCCCAAACATTGAATTGGCTAACCTTTGTGTCGGCATCGTAGATTGCCTTAGTCGAGTTCTGAACATAAGCATCACTGAAACCGATTGGAGTCTGCGGATTGATAGTCTCGTTCTGGATGCACGATGCCAAAGCGGCAACTGCAAAAACTGACAATAAAATCTTTTTCATAGTTTTATAAGTTTTAATTGTTTTCGATAGATAACTACAAGGTGATATCGCCATCCGTCCAAGTAGGGTTGTTGTTTACAGTGAACTGAATCTCAGTACCCGAAGTAAGTGCCAAGTTGAAGTTGTATGCATAGCCCTTAACCAAGTCAGTCTCAACAGTCTTAGCGTTAGCATCTGTGCAGTTGATAGTTCTCATTAGAACATCGTCAGCAGTATCGCTTGGAGTGCCGTTGTCATTGTAAAGTCTAACAACAAACTCAACCTCAAAGTCGGTTGTAGTAGGGATAAGAAGAACCTGAGTAGTATTAGTTACGCCTTGTGCATCATCTGCGGAAACCTTTGCAATATCACCCAACTCATACGCCTTAGCGTTCTCAACCGCAGTGGCCCAAGCCCCAGTACTAATAGTATAAGTACCTGTCGAGAAGTTGTGAATCTTGATATCCTCAACTTTGTAGTAGTAACCGCTCTCGGTAGTCGAAGTTACAACAAACTGAGCCTTTGCGAGAAGGTGCTTGAACTCAAAGTTTACAGGAGAATAAGGTTCTGCCGCAGTGATAGGGCCAGCATCAGCATAGAGCAAATCTTTGAGATATTCACCATTCTTGGCAGGAGTAAGAGTTGTAGGCATATTGTATGCATCCTTAGCAACAGTCTCTGCATCAACAACTGCTGCAAAGTTGTAGATTGCGCCCTCAAACCAATACTGCTTGTGCTCTGCACCATAAGACCAAACACCACCGCCAACAGTACCGGTAACCTCAACGCCATCGAAGATATTTACAACACCTTCGCCTGCATTAACAGTACCATAAACATTAAATAATGTGAGGTCTTCGCCACCTTCGCCATAGCTTGGGTCTGCCGCCTTAGTTGTGCCACCTACGAATGGTGAGCCGAAGTCGATCAACTGCTGTGGGTTGACATCCTCACTCTGTACGCACGATGCCATTGCGGCAACTGCGAGAATTGATAAAAGTACCTTTTTCATAATTGTAATGTTTTTATTTGTTTGTTTTGTTGTTGTTTTCAGTTTTTTCAACTCGTCATTGCGAGAGCTGTTAAGCTCGTGGCAATCTTCCTTATTGTTTTTAATTGAAAAGTGGGAGATTCCCACAGTCGCTACGCTCCTTCGGAATGACGGTCTATTTTTATTTCTTTTTTGTTTTCAGTTTTTTTGCTTTTAGCCATTAGCTTTTTCTAATTTTGCATTCTGCATTTTGCATTCTGCATTTTTCTCTCTTAGTGAGTAGAGGTCCGGTCAAAGACCTCTACCCTATAGTGTGAATTAAATCGCTGGATTGTCGTGACCCTGCACAGGGGTATTAACATCAACATAAGGATTGTTCCAGTCGTTAACAGGATTAACATTGAACTGGATAGTCTGCTCCAAACCTGCTTTGAGCGAGAAGTTGTAAGCTGTACCCTTCTGCAAAGTAAGATCATTGATAGTCTGCGAGTATTCGATAACATCAACAACCTGATTGTCTGCTACCACTCCATTGTACAATGTGATTGTGCAAGAGATTGTTACATCGTGAGTTCCAGGGATCAAAAGGTGCTCGTAGTTCGACTTGCCCGACTCCTGCTCCTTAACCTCGATTGCTGCTGCACTCTCATTGGTCTCGCCAGTTGCAACGATGTGACCAAATTCCTCAGTCAAAGTATTACCAGTGTTATCCTTCCAAACCCCTGCTGCAACATCATAATTTGCAGATGCAGGAAGACCGCTAATCTGGATATTGGTCACCTTGTAGATGTTAGCAGGTGCGCCGGTTGTGTTCTCAGGAGTTGTATTTGTGAAGGTAAATACAGCCTTCGACAAGAGGTGCGAGAAGGTGAAAGTAACCTTATCGTTACCGCTTGCCTTTGCAACGATATTCTTTGCATCAGCATAGAGCAAATCCTTATCCTCGCCAGCAGTATTATAGCTGATAGTCTCTGGCAAACCATTTACCAAAGCATTATTATCAACAACGCCATTTACAACAGCAGCAAAGTTGTACTTGTTGCCTGCGATCCAATACTTGGTATGAGCTGCATTATATGTCCAATCAGCACCTACGCTACCTTCAACCTTCTCCTCAACAAAGATAGGAACGATAGGAGCGTTAACATCATGGTCGCCCTGGGTTGTACCCCAAACATAGAACTCACTGATAGTTGCAGTAGTGATACTTGGGTCGATAGCCTTGGTGGTAGAGCCAACATAGGTGTTGAAATCGATAGCCTGCTCCAAAGCGACCTCGCTCTGGAAGCACGATGCCAAAGTGGCCATCGAAAGAACTGCGATAAATAACTTTTTCATAATTATAAATTTGTTTTTGTTTCTTGTTTTGTGAGCGGAGGTCGGTCGAAGACCTCCACTCTATTTTTGATTTTCCGAAAATTTCGAGCTATAAAGATAGTGAAAATTTCTGATAATTATGCTATTTCCGTCAATTATATAGCCCTTGGGGCTTAATTATGCATGACGACCAATCTCATTATTAGTCTCAGTGCCTGCGTTGATAGCCTTCGAACCAGAGTGAGTGTTACCCTCGCTTGTGAGAGTACCAGCATCCTGCCAAGTACCGATAAAGATACCAGCCTTGTTCGAACCCTCAGACGACGAAACGGTTGTATTTACAACCTGACAACCCTTCATTGTGAAGTCGTGGCTGTTGTTCATACCGAGGATAGCACCAGCAGTACCGATAGAGTTGATTGTGCAACCCTCAACAACGCAATTCTCAACAGTTGCAGTTGTAAAATAGAGGTAAGTCAACAAACCACCTGTACGGTCGCAGTTGCTAATAGTAGAGTTCTTAACGGTTACATCCGAAATTGTCAATGCTGCATAGTTACAAGCAACCAATACCGCACCGTGTGAGTTATCACCGCCCTTACCTGTTACAGTAGCGTTCTCAACAACAAGGTTCTTGATTGTAGTAGCCTTGCGAGTCGAAGTGAACATTGCAGTGCTATAGAAGCCATGATCCTCAACAGCCGAAGTTGAGAGGTTCTTGATTATGTGACCCTTACCGTCGAGAACGAGAGCTGCAGCAACCTTAACTGCTGGCCACTCGATACCTGCGAGGTCGATGTCGTTTGCCAACTCAGCAACTACACTCTTCGTACCATCGTTCAAAACCTGAGTAGCCAAATTCTTGAAACCCTCGCCGCTCAAAACATAGTAGCAATCGTTCAACAAGAGCAAACCCTCGGCAACAGCAGTACCTGAAATTACCGACCAAACGCCATTCTCCTCAACGAGCATATAGCCGGCAGGAACATTGCCGGTGAGAACCTCTGAACCATCAACCAAAGCAGCCGAAGCGATAGAAACCTCAACAGGCCACTCAGTCGAGCCGGCAGTTACAAAGAGATAAACATCACCCTTCAACTGAGCACCAGCCTCAACTACCAACTTACCAGGGTTAGCATTCTTGTTTGGATCCTGCATCCAGACAGACTTGTTTGCACCCTCGATAACAGCACCATTCTTTACATAGAGCTCATTTGTAGCCTCTACGCCATTGAGGAACTGACGAACTGCACGATATGTCGATTTAACGGTTGCATCCTCAATAGTAGTAACAGCCTCAGTGCCCTTACCATTTGTGAGGTTGTCGATACCATAAGCCATATCGGTACCACCGAGGTGCTCGATAACTACGCCACCCTTAACGAGGAGAGTACCTCTCTGGTTAGAGATAACCGAAGAATAAGCGTTCCAACCACGGTTATTGGTAGCCGAAAGCTGGAGCTTACCACCACCCTGAACGGTGAGATTTGCGCCTGCGCTGATATTAACAAGACCATAGTTTGCAGTGCCAGTATCAACGCCACTCAATGTCTTACCATTAAGGTCGAGAACAACAGGCTTGTCTGCAGGGATTGTCAATGGAGCATCGAGCTCGATATCTTTCAACAAACTAACGCCGGCAGCATTGCTTTCAATCGCCTTGTCAATAGCAGCCTGGAGTGTAGGGAGAAGATAGGAGTTCGTAGTGTTATTGTAATATACTGCGGCAACAGGGTTAGTAACTATACCTACAACCTCAGTAGACTCGCTGATGTTAACAACGCCTGTAGATGTTGCGTTACGAACAGCGATAGCAGGCTCGCCGTTCTCGTCATGAGCAATAACCTTACCGCCCTTGATATTAACAACTGTACCATCCGCAATGTTAGAAGCATCGGCGTTGAGAGAAACTGCTGCGTAATTCTCAACTGTATTGTTCTCTACACTTGTCAAAATCGAGTTAGTTACATAGATCTCCATATTCTCGCCCCAAACATTCAAAGCGATGAGACCAGTCAACTCAGAGTTGATAATCTGAACAGTTGCGTTGTCAGCCTTACCAGGGAAGTTCAATGCATAAGAAACACTCTGGCCACCAACCTTAACATTGTCGAGGATGAGAGAGCCGTTAGCGTTGTAGTTGATACCACGCTCGCAGTAGCTTGCCGAACAGTTAATTGTAAGGTTCTTGATTGTTACATTCTTGTAAGTCTCATTCTCAACATCCGAAACGATATCGATAGCGCGACCAGAACCGGTGTAGGTCAAAGTGTTGCCATTACCATCGATAGTGAACGACTTAGCAATAGTTGCACCTGCCCCCTCGGCACGAGTAATTGTGCTATCCAAAGTTACATCCTCAGTCAAAACTACTGCAGTAACATCCGGATTGTTGATAGCAGCAGTGAGCTCGGCTGCATCAGCAACATATACTGTTGTGCCCTCATATACAGGGAGCTCCTCCTCCCAGTCGGTTACATCCTGAACATCGAACTCGATCTTCTCTCCCGGCTCAGCAAGGGTAAGAACGAAGTTGTATGCCTTACCTGCCTCGATATTTGCTACGGTAGAGATCTCCTTAACCACCGGTGACAAATGCTCTGCGCCATTTCTGTCGTAGTATGCGTAGTTGATAGAGATTGTCAATGGGCAGCTTGCCTGTGGAACGATAAGACGCTCGTAGTTCGACGAGCCCTTGCCCTCATAGCCCAACTCGATAGCATTAGCACCCGCAGCAGTCTCGTTAGCAGCAACGATATGACCAAATTCGAGTACATAGTCACCTGCGTAGTCTGCCCAGCTCTTAGTGTCGATAGTGTAGGTTGCCGACTCGATTGCCTTTGTGAGCTTAACATCCTTAACAACATAGTAGCCACCATTGTCTACCGGAATGATGTTGCGAACGCTAACCTTTGCCTTTGCAAGAAGGTGCTCGAACACAAAGCGTACAGGCTCAGCATTGCCTGTGTAGTTGATGTCCAACTTCTCAGCATAGAGGATGTCGTTCTGAGCCGAAGCATCGCTGAGGGTGATAGTGGTAGGCATACCGTTTGCATCCACAGCAACCGCTGTCTCGCCAGCCTCGTTACCTGCAACAACAGCCTTGAAGTCGTAGGTGTTGCCCGAGATCCAATAAGTGGTGTAGGCATCGTCATAGTACCAGCCGGCACCACCCTTCATTACATCAACACCTGCGAAGATGTTAGCCACAGCACCATTGTTCTCCAAAGTACCATAAACCTGGAACTTGTCGAACATGTTGGTGTTGCTATAACTTCCGTCGATAGCCTTAGTTACGCCTCCGACATACGCATCGGCGAACTCAATTGCAGTGTTGTTGCCTGCGCCAACGAGCTCCTCATTCTGGAAGCACGATGCCAAAGCAGCAACTGCAAAAATTGAAAGTAAAACCTTTTTCATAATTGTTTGTTTTTAGTTGTTTGTTATTTATTTGTTGTTTTGTTTGTTTTCAGTTTTTTCATCTTACTGCAAAGGCAATGTCTTATCCTGCTCTGTTGCCCAATCCTCAACGGTAGGATCGCCGAAGATGATTGGTTTGAGACCCATAGCGTCGCCGCTCAACTCAACTGTGAAGTTGTACTGTGTTCCAACCTTGAACTCTACATTCTTGATGGTTGTGCTTACAGGGATAGGGTTACCTGCCTGGTCGCCGTGATATACTGTAACATTGAAAGATACAGCATACTCCTTGGTGTTGTCGGCTGGGATGGTCAAACAGTTGATGTCGCACGAAGCAACCTGTCCGATCTCGAAGTTCTGTGCAGCCTTAGCATCGCCGAAGTCGAGCACAACATCCTGTGCCGCAGCATCGAATACCCACGAGTAGGTTGGCTGTGTGAGGTCGATCGAAGCCTTGTTCTTTGCGGTCATCTTGATATCCGAAACAACAAGTGTCTCGTTGTTGAGGAACATATTCTTGAACGAGAAGCGTACCTTCGACAAGAGGTGCTTGAAGTTAAGACCTACGAGTGGCATAGTAGTCATCTCCTCGACAGTCGCAGGGGTAACATAGGTTGTTGGTGCAGCGTAGATAAGGTCGTGCGAGCCGTCAACATTGGTGAAAGTCACCGAGCCCAAACCCTCCTTCGAAATCTGTCCTGCTGCTGCATTTGCGAGGGTGATCTCGATGTTCGAGCAATCTACCGGAGCCAAAGCTGTGAAGTAGTAGGTGCTACCTGGATTCCAGAATGCAAGCGGGCTGTAAGTCCAAGCGCCATTAACCTTCGTTACACGCTGCTTATTGAACACGATGCCCGATGGCTCATTCATAAATGCCCACACATCGAATGCGTCGATGTTCGACGATGTAATAGCAGGGTCGGTAGCTCGTGTAGAGTTCGACTTCACCGCTGCATCAAACTTGATTGCAGTACTAGGAGTAAACTCGCTGCTGAAACACGACACCATAGTCGCTGCAACTGCCAATACCACAAAGAATTTTTTCATAAATTTTTATTGTTTTAAGTTAGTAATTATTTTTCTGTTTTGCTTCGTTTTTTGTAGGGGTTATGGGGGCGCTCGTTACACTCGCTTTATGGGGGTTATGGGGTCTTTCCCTATTGCCCCTATTGCCCTTATTTCCCGCTTTCTCTCTTGTGAGTAGAGGTCCGGTCAAAGACCTCTACCCTAAAATTATGCTGTAAAATTATTTTACAACTGTTGCGTTTGCAACATTGCTTATAACGAGATCCGAAAGATTCTCAGCAGTCAAAGCCACGCCACCGAGAGTACAGTTCTCGAAAGTTACTGCACCTCTAGCGTCAATAGCGAAATCTGCCTCGAAAGCGCAATCTACGAACTTGGTAGGACCATAAGGGCGGCAGTATGCATAACCCGAACCCTCGCCGAACGAGCAGTTGGTATAAACAACCTCCTTGTGAACATCCGAGTGCGAAGTCCAACCGTTGATAGTACAGTTCGAGATATATACGCCATAGTTCTTGTTACCTCCATCCGAGTTGAATGTGTAAACAACATCCTTGAAGATAACATTGTCGATATATACATCGCCATCAGCACTTGGCATAAAGATACCACGCATTGCACCTGCAACTGTCAAGTTCTTGATAGTACCACCTGTTACAGCAACACAGCAAGCCCAAGTTGAATTTGCATCATTTACAGTCAAAGTGTGGCCCTTACCGTCGAGAACTGCGCCATTAGATACCTTAACACCTGTTGCAGCATAGCCCGAGTTTGCATTAGTCTCGCCAGCCGACAAAGTGATGTCACCAAACAAAGTTGTGTCCTCGTCGAAGTTGGTGTCGATCTTTGTGCCATCGTCAGTCTTTGGAAGATCCTCCTTCGAGCCAGCAGCTACAACCTCCTCGCCCTCAGCGTTGGTAACGCTATATTCACCAGGAGCGGTCTGAACGAACTCGATACCGTCGATAACAACCTTGCTACCGTTAATGATACCATAGCCACGACCTACATAGCCCAAGTATGAGAACGACTCAGCAACCGAACCGTCAGAGTTAACACCTGTCAATTCACCGGTGTAAGAGCAGTTTACGAGGGTACAAACATTCTTTGCACCATCTGCCCAACCACCTGCGATACCACCTACACGGTAGTGGTCGTGAGCCTTACCAGAGCGACCTGCAAGCACTGCGATGTCACCTGTTGTGTGGCAGTTCTCGAAGAGCTGATCGCCTGCTGCCAAACCGATAAGACCACCTGCGAAGAACTTGTTTACAGTTACATTGATGTTCGAAGAGCAGTTCTTGCATACCGACTTACCCTGCAACTGACCAGCCAATGCACCAGCGTTGTTGTTTGCGATGAGGTAGCTACCTGCGTTAGCGATAACGTGAACATTCTCCATTGTTACATTACCATACGAGTTACCACCTGCGATAACTGCAACACGGCTTGCACCGTTAGCCTCCTGAGTAGCATAAACCTTGATGTCACCCTTAACAGTTACATTCTCGATAGTCGAAGTACCCTCCAACGAACCTGCAACAGCACCGATGTGACCCTGGCTGTGGTCGATATCCAAGCAAGGGATGTTCAAGTTTACATTCTCGAATGTTACATTCTTGATAGTAGCGTCCTTAGCATAACCGAAGAAACCGATAAATGCCTTACCCTCCTTAGCCGTCTCCTCAACGATATTGAGGTTCTTGATAGTGAAGCCCTTACCATCGAAAGTACCCTTGAATGGCACAGCCTCAGTTCCGATTGGAGTCCAGTTGCTTTCTGCACGAGTTGCGTTGAGGTCAACATCCTCGCTCAAAACGATGTTACGGTCAGTAGCTTCACCTGCGTTGATCTCCTCTGCAATCTTCCTCAAACCGTCGTTCGAAGTAACAACATAGGTGTTGCCATCAGCAGTCTTGTAGTAGCCAATCTCGTGATCCTCTGGAGTTGGCTTGTACCAGTCAATCATCTTAGCCTCGAACTCGATCTTCTTTGCATCCAAAGCGTCAGGAGTGATAGTTGTAACGAGGTTGTAAGCAGTACCCGAAACGAACTCGTAGTTGGAGAGGTTAGCCTCGATAGACTTCTCGTTAAAAGCGTTACCGTTCCAAATCTCAACCTTGAAGGTGATCTTGTACTCCTGAGTAGCAAGTGCAGGGATAGTCAAACGCTCGTTGTCTACCTCCTTTACAGCGCCATAAGAAAGGTTGTTAGCGCCATCTACATCACCGAAGTCGAGGGTGAGAGTCGCATCAGCGCCGGTTACATTACCATTTACATCTTTGTTACCGAGTGTCCAGTTGTACTTAACACGATCAGCAGCAGGAGTATCGAGAAGGTTTGCAGAGTTAAGAGTAACAAAACCCTTAGCTGGAACTACCATCTTAACATCCTTGATTTTGAGAGTAGCCTTCTCATCATTGTAACCGTTGGTGAAAGTGAACTTAACCTTCGACAAGATGTGGTTGAAGTTGAAGGTAACCTTCTCAGGAATTGCAGCTGCTGCCGGCTTAGTGCACGAAGCATAGAGAACATCCTCGGTACCATCAATGTTGGTGAAGTTGATCTGACCAAGACCGTTCTCGAACGGATTGTGTGTCTCGGTCATAGGGTTGTTCACAACCTCTACATTGCCTACGCCATTGCCATAAGGGGTGATGGCAAAGAAACGATAGTCATAACCCTCCATCCAGTAACGAGGCTTGTCATAAGTCCACTCGCTACCCGACTTCGATACCAACTCGCTGTTGAATACCTCACCAGCCGAGTCGCCTACATACGCCCATACAGTGAAGTGGTTGAGATCCTGAACCTTGGTGCTTGGATCTACCGCACCACGAACAGAACTACCAACATATCCACTAAGAGCAATCTGATTGTCAGCAGAAGTCTGAACATCAAACTCCTCCGACTGTACGCACGCTACCAAACCTGCGATAGCGAATACGCCTAAGAAAAACTTTTTCATAGTGTTTGTTAAAGTGTTAGTTAATAAATAAAAATTGTGTGTGTGTAAAAATTTGTTAATTGTATTTTGGTTTTTGTTTTGGTTTCTACTGCAACTCAACATTTTCGTTCTGCTCGGGGTTTTCGTTGTCCTCCCACTCGCCAACCGTGATAAGACCGAACTTGATTTCGAGCAACTTATCGTCGAATACATTCTCACCCGTGAGGATTGCGTTGATGCGATAGCCCTTGCCCTGTTCGAGTGCGGTCAATGGCGACTGTCGGCCTCCCGTCTCGATCTTGTTGATAGAGCCATCGAATATGAGCTCCGCCGTGCGAGTAATCTTCGGAATTGCCACCTCGCTGCCCTGATAGAGCTCCACATCGAACTCAATCAACAGCTTTGCACCCTCCTTGACAGGGAGTGTCAGGCACTCGAACTCGCTCTCGCCAACCTCGCCACTGCCGAGCAAGATACCCTTCGATGAGAAGGTTGTATTTACCGCATCTCCGAAGCTCAAAGTCAAAGCGTCGTATGCCGAAGATACCTCCCACTGGTATGGGCGTGACTGTGTCAAATCTACCGAGCCCGCATTTGGCACCTTCATACGGATGTTGGTAACCTTCAACGAGTTGTACTCGCTTGGGAAGCCATTCTTGAAGGTGAACTTAACCTTGGTCAAAAGGTGTTGGAACACGAAGCTCACAACAGGGGTATTGGCGATAAGCTCCTCCTGGCTACCTGTGGTAATAGGCTCAGATTGTGCGTAGAGCAAATCGAGCTTACCGTCAGGGTTGGTGAAGGTCACTGTGCCCAATGCGCCATCGTTCGACATCTTGCCATTGTCGGCAAGCTTCACCTCGATATTCTCGTTATCGACAGGCGACAACGCCGCAAAGCGGTAGATTTGGTTAGGAGCCCAATAGATAATTGGTGCAGAGTATCCCCAAATGCCCTTGTCGCTACCCTCGGCTGTTCCGGTGCGAACTACTCGCTTCTGGTCGAAAACAATACCGCCATTGCTGCCCATAAAGCCCCATACATCGAAGGCCTCGATGCTGCCCGATGTAGTGCTTGGGTCTACCGCCGCACGGTTAGGCACACTCTGTACGAATGGTGCATTAAAGCTAATGGCACCCGACATTCCGGTAGGAACAAACTGCTCCTGCACACAGCTTGCCATTGCAATAACCGCAAGAATACCGAGTAAATATCTTTTCATAATATATCTTTTATTTTCTTGTTTGCACAAACTCTGTTCTGTTCCAAATCTCTCTTACATAATCGGCAAGATGATATCCTCATACTGCCAATCCTCAACCTCAACATCGAATGCTCCCGAGCCCTCGGTGCCCGCCTCCTTCTCGATGATGATGTCGTCGCCCGACCAATTGATAACTCCTCCGTGAGGCTGCTTCAACATCTGCTCGGTGACATCGCACTCGAAGCGCTGCATCTTTCCTGCCTTTGTGAAGATGTTGATACCCAAAGCGTTAGGATTACCACGAGTTGGATAATTTACCCTCGGATATCCAGGCAAACCATACGAACGAACAATCGCCTCGATACCCCAATCGGTGACACGAACAACATCGAAGCCATAATCCTCCTGGTTATCGAACAAGATGGTAACCGCCTTCTCCAAAGTCTCGCCGTTGAGCAGATTTACTCCGTCGGCCATACCCGACAAGTCGCCCGTGTGTCCGTATGTACGGATATTCTCCAAGCCCTCCTTGATAGGGATGCGGATGTAGTAGGTGAATACGAGCGGCTGCAACTCGATATAGACATCTGCCGGATCGAGCACCTTCTCGGCATAGAAATTCTCGAAGTAGTTTGCAAACAGTGGGCTCGGCGACTTCTTGCACTCCTCGTCTTTATTCGCAAATTTATTTGCTGTGTGTGATGCACGAGTCTTGGTTCGGGTTGTCGCACGAACAATTGCACCATCCGCCAAGTAGCTGATATCGTTAAACTCAGGGTCACTATCGTAAATCAACAGGTTGGTGTATTCACTTCCCAAGTTGATAATACCACCGTCGGTACCGATAATATTCAAGAAGCCCGGTTTGCCACCCTTATAGTTCCAAGAGGCCAAACCCTTAGACTTATTAGGTCTCAGATTGTCGTAAGGTATATAGTCGGCAGGCCAGCAACCAGGAGATTTCCAATCTATCTCGTTGGTATCCTCCCAATCCAGGCGATAGGTGATGTGTGCATTGATATGGTACAAACGAGCATCGTCACAAAGCTCTTTGTGAGTACAAGAGGTAGCGACCAACGACGCAAGCGCTACTATATATAAATATAGGTATCGTTTCATCGTTTGCCTCCCTTCTTCTTATGCTCGTTGTAATTTTCTCGGCCCAGCTGCCATACAAGCGAGATCTCCAACTTCGTAGGACCCATATATGCGAACTTCGTCGGGTTGCCTCCGAGGTAGAGATTGTTGACTGTTTCGTACTTATACAGAACGCCCCAATAGTAGCCCACTCCGATCGTGAAGTCGATATTAAGGCGAGGTGCAACAGGCAAAGAGTAACTATACTCCAAGCCTACGATCTTCTGCATTGATGGGAATCCGTTCTTATCCTTCGCAAAGATATCTCCACCAGGCGTACCACCGATAACACCCTTCTTACCAAACGAGAAGTCGTAGGTGAAGATGTGACCATAAGCACCAATGTGGTGTCCCTGCAAAGGTTTCACCTTCGATGCCTTGCCAAACCACCAGCGCAGTGCCAAGTCGCCACCATAGTAGCGCCAATAGATGTGTGTGCGAGTACCGCCCCACCAAGCATAGCCCCAATTTGCCGCCAAGGAGATGTTCTTTCCGAGGTAGAACTCCGCACCGATGTTTGGAACACCGGCAATGTCGTAGAGCATATTGGACCTCAACGACATATAGAACGGCTTCTTTGCTGCTGCCTCCTGATTTACCACAACATCGAACTGCTTGCCATAGCACTCAACCGATACATTGGTTGAACGAGGCGACTTCACCTTGTTTGGTGCCACCGTGAAGGCTACACTATCTGCCGTTGGCTCGGCAAGTGTCACCCAATCAGATTGCGACTTAACCGCAGGAGCCGTCTTCTCGATGATATTGTGTTTGAAAGTGATTGCGCTCTTTGCACCCTCGGCAGGAACATTTATAGGACTTGGCGAGGTGATGTCGAAGTGTGGCTCACGACCTGCCTGATGAACAACAACCTTGTGTGTTGCTCCATAGCAAGCAACCTCGATATTCGCTGTACGAGGCTCCTTCGACATATTTGGCTCAACCGCAAACGAGAGATTGCTTACGGTCGGAGTAAGTGCTGTAATCCACGATGCGTCGGTGGTTGCAGTAGGGAGAATGCCATCTGGCTTATTCTTCTTGAATGCCACCACACCTTCGCCGCCATCGGCAGCAAAGTGCATAACATCTTTGGTTGCGATTTCTAATGTTGCAGGCTCCTCCTCCCACCAGAACTCGGCACGAGCAGCAGCATAACGAAGACGAGGGAAGAGCTTGGTCTCCAAATAGCGATAAGGCACACCCTTGCGAAGTGCTACGAGCCGATTGTAACGCTCGTTGTAGATTGCACCGCCACGGCCTATACGCTCAGGGATTGTGCGGAGGATATGGAGCACCTCCTCACGATATGGAACCTCGGGAGTTGCCTCAACCAACTTGGTGAGTTCATCCCAATCGATATGGTTGCGAACTACATCGTAGCCCAACTCATGCGAAACCTCACGGCCAATCCACTCGGCAATAGCCTTGGCACGAGCCCTCGACAGGTGGTCGTTGATTCTCTGGCTACCCTCTGGCGATGCACTACCGATAATGCGAATACGACGGAACTTGGTGGTCGAGTCCTCGCAATAGGTCTTAACCTCCGAGGCAAATTGGTGCAAAGTTGCTCGGTTATCCATATAATTTTCGTCAATCACGGCAGAGCCCTGACGAAAATATATCTTCACCGACCTGCGCACCTCTCTATCGACCTGTGCAGTCGATACGATAGGCAGCAGCGCCAGCAAGAATAAACCGATTAAAAACTTCTTCATTTTCTAACTTTGCTCATCGAAAATCCCTCTTTGCTGTTTTTTCCTCTCCGAAGGAGCCTTTCGATAAAACCTCAAAATTTACCGTCGCAATATATCGAAAAACGATAAACTACGCACTTGTTAAAACCCTTGTAAATGACTGTATATCAAGCACTTACCCCCCCCCTCGTAAGGGGGAAGAGGGCACTTGTCATGGCTTCTAAATGGCTTATTTACAGGTCATTAACCACGCAAAGGTAATATTTTTCGTTGAAAAAAACGGCGTTTTCGTTGAAATTTTTCGAAAAAAACGAACATTTTTAACATTTTTTCAACAAAGAGCATGCCCCCCCCCTGTAACGCTATGATTTTCAGCATATTACGACCACCTATCGCATAACAATAAATTTATTTTTTCGATGAAGAGAACAATCTATTCGTTTTTGCCATACCTTTGCAGCGCAGTTAGGTTATTTTTTAGGTTTTTTCTGAATTTTTTAGACATTATGAAACCTCATTTTTCAATTGATTTCAGCCCAAAATTGTTCTACACAATTCGCCACTACGATCGTGCGAAGTTGATGAAGGATATTATGGCGGGTATCATCGTGGGTATTGTGGCTATTCCGCTCGCAATTGCCTTTGGAGTTGCATCGGGCGTAGGTCCAACCGAAGGACTTGTAACGGCAATCATCGCCGGCTTCATCATCTCGGCACTCGGAGGCTCTCGTGTGCAGATTGGTGGTCCGACAGGAGCATTCATCGTCATCATCTACGGCATTATTCAGGAGTTCGGCTTTGGAGGCTTGGCCATTGCGACAATCATGGCAGGTATTATGCTCGTATTGATGGGTGTATTCAAGCTCGGCTCAATCATCAAGTTTATGCCCTACCCTATCATCGTGGGCTTCACAGCGGGTATTGCAGTGACAATTTTCTCCACCCAAATTGGCGATTTACTCGGTATAGGCGTCAATGAAATTATCAATGAAAATACCGGAAAAATCGAGCTTGTAAAGGATAGTATCCCAGCAAATTTCTTCGAAAAATGGGGCTACTATTTTGAGCATCTTAATGGTATAAATTGGTGGTCTTTGGGCATTGGATTGGCAACAATTTTAATCATCATCTTCACACCAAAGGTGTCAAAAAAAGTTCCTGGCTCGCTCATTGCAATTGTCATAATGACAGCAATTTGCTGGGTTTTGGAGCGATTCACCAATATCGAAGCTTGCTACACCATTAGCGATCTTTACAGCCTGCCTTCGGGACTACCTTCATTCCGTATTCCTTCGCTCGGCGAAGAGTCATTTTGGGCAACCATTCAGGCGCTCTTGCCGACTGCCTTCACAATCGCAATGTTGGGCGCTATCGAGTCGTTGCTCTCGGCTATGGTGGCTGACGGTGTAATCAGCTCTCGCCACAACTCCAACACCGAGCTTATGGCGCAGGGTGTGGCAAATATCGTAGTACCATTCTTCGGCGGTATTCCTGCTACGGGAGCTATCGCACGAACAATGGCTAACATCAACAATGGCGGTCGCACACCTATCGCAGGTATCGTTCATACCGTGGTTTTGTTGCTCGTGTTGCTCTTCTTGGGTGGCTTGGTA
>JAFVVS010000080.1 GCA_017502025.1 Alistipes sp.
CCAACTGATCGCTCTGGAGAAAATTCAGAATGCTTAAACCCTGTCCACTGGGATAACCGTCCCACTGACCATATTGAGCAACTTTATATTCACCATTGCTCACAACACAAATTAAATGTCTTGTACCCATATTTACCTCTCTTTTCGTTTATGAAATAGTTGTTTTATAATCATTTTTTGTTTTTGAGTTTCAGGTATCGTCTGAAGTTATATTCAGCCAAACCCACATACATCATTGCGATAATCACAACCAAGATGTATCCAAACAAAGAAACCTCACCCTTGACGGCTGCGATAACGATATCGCCCAACAAGATGACTTCCATAATGATTGCTAAAACGGTGTTGGTATTATTTTTCAAATCCAACTTCTTAAAGAATTCTTTGATCTTTTTCATCTGTGGGTTTATGAAACACAAAACTTTGAGATCTTAGAATAGATATCGTTTTCGGAAACACAGTAGAGGGAACTCCACTCAACTGTCGCCATAGCACCAAGTAGGCTCTTGCCGTTCACACAGAAACCTGTGTCATCGACTAACTTAACACTACCTGTTTCGCTTGTTGCGATGTTTACGAACTCAACAATATCTGCTGTTGTAACAAGCTCAATCTTATGTCTGTGCATCATAATCCTCCTTTCGCTTGAATTATGTATTATCCTTAACCAGCACGGGTTGCAAAGCGTCGCTGAAAAGTTCCTTCAAAACCCTCGGCTCGTAAGCCTGCTCGTTAATTTCCTTAAAGGCGTTTTCAATACCGCCATTTGCTATATCTGAATAACTCATACCAAGCACAGAATTTGCTTTCCATAATTCGTCTTTGTAGTATCTGCGCTTGATACGACACTCTCTAATCATTGCATAAAGCTTATATCCGTGTGCTGCATCACACTTGAAGAACTCACAAGCGTGTTCGCAATCACAAAGCTCAGCTTCAATCTGATTTAGCTTTGCGGATAATCGCTCCTTGTACGCAATAATTTCTGAGAATGACTCCGTTATATTGCATCTGACTTTTTCCCAGTTGAAGTCTTCATCGGAAACCGCAGAGGTGTCGATGTTTGCTCTAAACCTCTGTGTTGTGTTTACCGGTGGTTCTTCAACCTTTGCAGGCTCGACTTCGTAAGCGACTACTTTCCAACCATCTCTCTTTTTCTTTGACATTTGGGTGGTGAGAACTCTCCAAGCCTTACCTGAGTCGGAAAACCTTGCGGCTTTCTCTCGCCGATTGGTAATACACATTTTTCCAAGCTTATCGTATTGAATAAATCTGTCTGCGTCTGAAACGCTTGCGATAATAAACTCGGTCAATGTTATTCTCCTTATTCTTTATAATTGTATTGATGTATCGAAAAAGAACAAGGAGTTGATTTGTCTCCTTGTTCTTCGTAACGAAATTGTTTAGTTGTCAGAAATCTTAATCACATTGCGAAAGCACATTTCCATTTCTCATAGTCAGCAAGATATTCTCTTTCGATTGTATTTGCTATCGTAGTGAGAGTCCTTGTTTTGGTAACTGTGTATTTCTTCGTTTTTTCCTTGCGTTCTATTGACCTTGCAATAAACTCAGAGAAGTCAACCGGTAAACCAGCTCGTTCTCTTTCGTATGCACGATAGAATATACCAGAAAGGTAAATCCTTTTGTATGAGATACGGCTTTTCTGACGACCGCTTGTTTCCTCAGTGTCGTCAGCGCCGAATTTCTTATTGATAACAGGTCGAATTGTTTTAAGGTCAACAGTTGGTGTGCGGATACCTCGCATTATCAAATTGCCGTCTGCGCGATCTCTACGCGTGATATAGTTAGGGTGTTTGTACTGAAAGTCAGTTAAATCACAGGCTTTCTTAAAATCCTCAATACACTCTTTGTATATCTCGTAGCTATGACCCTCGAAATTGATACGAAAGTTTTTCAGATCCACGCAGTCTGCGGTTACTCTTATCGCGTCTTTATCATCAAGACCCGCAAACGCCATCCACAGGAAAACTCGATAAGTGATATCAATTGTTTCTTCCTCCACAGGCTCAAAGAACTCGTCGAGCTTTGCTTTGAGATGGAGGGGAGATGCCACCATTTGATTTTGTATCTTGTCAATGGTGTTGATTCTGACATCAAAGATACCTCTACTAACCTCGTACCCGTTGCGCCCACACCACTTCACATATTCCTTTAATATAATAAGGATAAGCTCGGTGCTTTTGCTGCGGACACCCGTCAGCTCATTGACCACAGGTTGCAGTTTTTCCGCACTCTGTTGGGAAAGATCTAAACCCCAGTCTTCCTCATAAGGTTCAAACCAAGAGAAAATCTGGACAATCTTCGCCATAGTCTTGTCGCTGTTCGTGTGTGATTCAATAAAGGCTCTTTTTTGGTTTTCGTTATACATACAAACACTTCCCCCTATGCAACACAGTTCATCTGAACTGCTTTTTCCCATACTAAAATTAGTGAGTCTTTATCTATAAAGGAGATTGCAGAGGTCGCAATAAGGTTAGCAATCGCAATTTCCTTCATATAACTTTGGGGTAGTGTTGTAATGAACTTGCCCACTTTCTCCTTGGACATCTTCTCAGGGTTCTCGCAAATAACCATACTATCGCGTCTTAGACCCGTATCGACAGACTTCACCAATACATGAGTAGGCATATACAACTTCTTGAGCGACGATGTTAACGGCAGAGCAATGATATTCGGGCTGTTAACATTGCCGATATTATTCTGGAACACAACTCCCGGACGCCAGCCAGACTGCTCCGAGCCAGTTCCGCTAAAGTACATATTATATACTTCCCCTATACGGGGAGTTCTCTCTTCAACCTGTGTATTATACACGCTTCAAACCTCGCTTCTAAACTTTATAATTGTGTTGATGTATGTATAATAACATAAAAAGTGAGGTTTGTCAATACTATTATAAAGAATAATTGCGAAATTTTTGAAAAATTTTTAGATTTGAGCGATTTTCACGGTTGTTTCGAGTGATTTGAGCCTTCCACAAACGATTTCATAGGTCACTTTGCCGTCTTCGGCAATCGTTCTGATAATCTTTTGTATCTGGCTAATGGTAATGTAATTATCTCCACTTGCCAAAAGGATAGACTCCGGGCAAGTATCTGTGACAACAATTTTGTCGGTTTTATAATGTACATGAACCGGCGAAGCTCCGCAAACTCCAAGCAGAGCGTTAACATCTACTTGATATTCGCTTGCCGCTAATACATCAAGACAAAATGTGCCTATTGAAATCTCGTCTCTGTACACATAAAACTCCTTCCTACTAAAAGAGACACCCCAGAGCGGGGTGTCCTTTGTTACTGATGTTCGCTGATATACTCGTCTACAAAGTGGTTGAAGATGGTGTAGTATTCGTCTGACTCGTCAAGGTATTGTGGAAACTTTTGATACCTCAAGCCTTCTTTCTTCAACAGATAATTCTTTGCAAGCGTTGTTCGTTTCAAAGATGCATTTCCTGTGGGCAACGATTGATCTAATGGAATTTCGTCCAAAGGAACACCGAGTCTTTTTCCGAGATCCTCTCGACTCAGCTTATCAATCTCCCAAGTTTCTTGCTCACACATCCAGTTATAGCAACCCTTAATGGTTACGGTTGGTGTGTGTGCTGCATTCAATGGACTGGCAACATTATTCAAAAGGTTTTCAAAAACTCTCTGACTAATGCCGACATATCCATACTTTTGAAACTCTTGTCGTAACTCTTGAACTGTATATTTCGGTTTTGGCGGTGCCGGTTCTTTCTTTGGCTTTGA
Organism: Alistipes sp.; assembly: GCA_017502025.1. Taxonomy (GTDB): domain Bacteria; phylum Bacteroidota; class Bacteroidia; order Bacteroidales; family Rikenellaceae; genus Alistipes. The sequence goes on from JAFVVS010000080.1 coordinate 3,771, forward strand.
GTGTGCCCACACAAATAGACCAATAAACCACGCAATCCATATAATTGCACCAACCACCATACCAGCGACAGAATAATTCCTTTCTGAAACCGAAAGAATAATGCCACCAAGTACGAGTGGAATAATTGTCAAAATATAACCGCCTAAGTTCTTCCAAGAAAAGTGCATTTCACCATCTTTGAATAACCTAAACACCACATAACCGATGCCTACAAAGATCCATAAAAGTTCCAAACGCTTACACCACCTTACAATGCATTGTTTATACTTTCAGATGCTCGATCAATACTTTCCATTGCGTCTTCAAGTTCATCAATTGCATTTTCCATAGTAGTATAGCGTTCACTACCTTGCAGATTTTCTGGGTAGTTGTCAAGGTCATCTTGTTCTCGGTCTTTTACCGATGAAATTAAATGCCTTGCCATTGCCAACAGAGAATCGGCTTCTCTAAGTTTGGTACGCTTTTGCTTATTCATTCCTTGCGAACACCTCCGTAATAGAGGTATGCTTCATAAAGCCTCTTTTCCGACTTGCGCTCGCTAAGTGCAACTGATTTATAATATTATATCATAAATCTTCATCATCTTCAAGCAGAACGCATACAGTCTTTTTGAATTTTCTTAAAACATTTGCGTTACTTGTGATAATTGCTGCCTTTGATGGGGGTTCTTTGACATTGTTTTTGTTCATATACCTTGTTTGTAGGTTGCCCCAAGAACATTGCATATGGGCACACACTAATTCAAAAGTCTCGATATACCCATACGACTCGTCGTTTCTTTTAATCGCCAGAGGAGCAATTACCTTTAAGATTATTTCTTCTGGCGTGTCAGCTAAAACAACTTCTTCACCGTTCTCACTCCTTTCGATGTAATCTAACGCTTCATCCTTGAAATAATCGTCAGGGAATAAACCGATAAGCAATGAGTCAAATATACTTCTTATCATATCGTCGTCGCTAATCGCTTCAAACGCAGACGGATATCGGAGCGTGTCATTGTTATATCGAAAATCTTTACGAAGTTGATCGAGAACAACTCCATAAACATTTCGTAACTGTATGTATATAGGAACGAGAACTGAATTAAAGGTCGGATAGTTTTTCTTGTCCACCTTTATCAATTCTTTAATCATTTCGGAGGCTCGCTTTCGCCACGCTTCATTAGACAACCTTTGTGGTCGTGCGGAGAAATCTCCTACGCTAATCAAATGACTTGCATACTTTTGCAAATTGATAATGGTATTATTCAATCCTGCAAGTTGTCGTAGAGCCTGCTCATACTGAGCGTTAACCTCTTCAAGTCGCTTTTTTACCAATTCTTCCGTGAGCATCAAACTTCCTCCTCTCCTATACTACTTAAAAGACTCACACAGTCAGCAACAATTTCTGCTGCTTCGTGAGCTTCGGCAACTGTGTTATATTCAGAAAACGAAACTCTGATTGTTGATCTTGCCTGTTCATCCGTCAGACCAATCGCTTTGAGTGCGTGACTTGGCTCTGACGAATGAGAAGAACAAGCAGATCCGGCTGACACACAAACACCTCGTTCTCCGAGCATAATAACAAGAGTCTCTGCATCTATATTGTTGAAGCGAAGACTAAGAATTTTCGATGTATTGCGGTTTGTTGAAGTATTACATTCAAACTTGAAACCTAATTCCTCGCTTAACTGGAGTAATCTCCCACCAAAACCGAGGGAAACTACATCAATGCGTGTTGAAATCTGCTCTTTGTTTTCAGAAAGATTTTGCATTGCTTGCCCAAATGCAACGATGCTCGCTACATTTTCTGTTCCGGGGCGTATGCCAAACTCTTGCTGTCCGCCGAAGATTGTGTTTGAAAGGAAATCTTTATATAAAGTACATAAACAACCCACACCTTTTGGTGCGTGTATCTTGTGACCAGAGATAGACACCATATCAGCCGTCTTTCCAAGCTCAATGGTTTCTGTACCAATAGCCTGTACGCAATCAGAGTGGAAGAGAATTTCTCTCTTTTTGCAGAACTCGTATATTGGTTTGATGTCATTCTTTGTCCCAAGTTCATTGTTTACATACATTATTGAAACTAAGCCCGTGTCATCACGGACTGCTGCTACGAAGTCATTGAACTGAACCAAGCCGTTTGGTACATCCAGATATGTAACCTCAAAACCTCGTCGTTCCATCTCCTTCATAGCGTTTAATACGGAGTGGTGCTCATACTTAGTGGTGATGATGTGGTTAAGATTAAGACTTTGTAGATGATTTGCGAGACCAACAATAGCTAAAGTATTTGCTTCCGATCCACACGATGTAAAAATAACATTCTCTTGTGAGGTAATAAGAGATGTTGCGATTTGATTTCTTGCTACATCAACAGCTCGCTTAGACTCGGCACCAAAATTATGGACGCTTCCTGCGTTTCCATAATTTTCGTATAGATACTTGTCGATTAAATTCTTGACGCTGGTATCAACCTGCGTCGTCGATGCGTTATCTAAATAAATCATCTGACCACTCCTTATTGTTTATTTATCTGCGTTCAATTCACGCATAGCACGAAGATATGCTTCTTTCTGAATTTCGATATCAGCCTCGCGCTGTTCCGCTGCCTTACGCTCTTTCTTGCGCTGAGCCTTTTCAGCATCACGCTTAGCCTTGGCAGCCTTTTCTGCTTTCTCCTTGGCAACCTCAGCCTTATGAGCTTCGATAGCCTCGTATGTCTTTACACCATACTCAACGAGCTTGTTGTAAACAGAACCACCATTACCTCTGGTCAAAGTTGACAGAAGTTTCTTGGTTAGACAGATCGCAATACCTTGTTCAACAGAGAAAGTATCGCTTTCATCAAGCACAGCTTTTTCAGTTGTGCCGTCAGAGAACTTCACCATAATAACTCTGTCGTTCAAAACCTGCACATCTTCGATTGCTGACATAAGCTCGAAATCGTTGCGTCGATTGCTATCTTTATATGTTGCAACCCTTACAGCTTTACGGGGAACATCAGAGCCCCACGCAGCCTGTTCGTCAACATACAGATATGTGCTTGTTTCTTTTGGCATTTTCGCGGGTGATTTCACACAATGTAGGTGCATACCACCACAGCGATGAATCGTGGCACCATTGAGAACTTGATATGGATAGCAAGATGCCATCATACGCCTCAAATCTTCCATCTGTTTGTCACAATGTTCGTTTGTCATAACTACTTTGCATTCTTCCATAGTTAGCTCTCCTTATATTCAAATACAGGCATAAGTTCAAGTTTGAACTTGTTTTTCTCGTGAAGATAATCAATTCGGGCTTTAACCTCAGCATCTTCACATACACCCTCGCGGATATATCTGTCGAGAGCTTCATAAGTAAAGCCCAAATTGTCTTCGTCGGTCTTTTGACACAAACCATCAGCAGGAACTTTCTCAACCAAATTCATTGGCAAGTTCAATTCCTTGCCGATAGCCTTAACCTCTTGTACCGTCAAGCGGGACAGGGGGGACATATCGCCAACACTATCACCATATCGGGTTGAATAACCAACCCAGTCCTCAGATAGATTGCAAGTATTGATTACTCGACCATTCATAGATTGTGAAACTGCATACAGAACTGACATACGAATTCTTGGTGGTAAATTCATAGTGGTCTGTGCAGAAACTTCA
>JAFVVS010000081.1 GCA_017502025.1 Alistipes sp.
GCCCGATATGATAGGGTTAGGCTGTTTGAAGTTGAGAATATTCTCGCAACCTGCGTAGAGCTCCCACTTCTTGATGCGACGAGATACCTGTGCAAAGAGCATAGGGTAGATTGGCGACTCCTTCGAGTCCTTCAAATCGCCTGTCTGTGTCGGTATGCGTGCAGGACCATTGAGCTGTGCTGTCAAATCGAAGGTCCATTTGCGCATATTGGTCGCATACTGCAAGTTAATCAACGCCTTGTAGCGGCTTACGAGTGGTCGCTCGACAAAGGTAGGCGTGCCGTGGTTGTTGATAGTGTAGCGAGAGTCGGTGTAGCGGAATGTAGCAAATACATCAAATCGCTTAATTGGTGTCCAAGTGATGTCGATCTGCGCAGTATGGGTGCGAGAGCGACCATCGTTATTATAGACATCTATCATCCACGGACTTCCCTCCTGATCGACAACTACGGTGTTGAAAATCTTGGTGTAGAAGTAATCCACGCTAATGGTCATATCGTTTGGCGCAAAGGTCGAAATGCTCTGCGACAACGAACCTCCTGCGGTCAGGGCGTGCTCCATGCGGTCGATATTCGCATAGTCGATATTGAGAGTGCGACCTGTCGCCATAATGCCGATATTGTCGGTTACGATGTCGGTTGGGCGGTGACCTAAACCTGCCGAGCCACGCAATACGGTTGTCGGGGTGATGTTCCACTTGATGTGCGCACGAGGTGTTATGAGGTGCTTCTTGAAGTAGAATGCGTAGTCGTAACGCAAACCTGCTACGATTGTCAACTTCTCTTTGAGGTTGTAGGTGTATTCGGTGTAGGCTCCCACCTCGCTCTCGTTGCGAAGCGCAGGAGTGATAATATTCTCGCCATTGTAGTTCGGGCGAGTCCAATCGTGCAAATCCTCCTTAACCCAACGAGATGATGCCGAAATTCCGCTATTGAGCGACGAACGAGGCGAGAAGTAGTGGGCATACATTGCATTTGCGGTGGTCATATGCTGACGACCGAAATACTCCTTGTCTGCTCCGAAATAGGCACCCTCACGGAAGAAGTCGTAGTCGACAACCACCGCAATATTGGAGCGCAACTCCTCGTCGTTCTCCTTGTCGTAGACCGCCTCGCCTACGGGTTTGCCGAGCTTGAAGTAGGCATTTGCCTCCTGGTTTGCCACCTCCGAGCCATAGATTTTATTGGTGTGCCAAGCGTCACGCCACGATGCACCCTCGAATGCCGAGTCGTTGTGCAACTCCGGCTTGTAGCCCATCTGACCGCCTATGCGGTGGTCGTAGAGGTACTTTGCACCCCAACGCACCTGCATACCGTTCTCCGCCTGATAGAGCCAACGATTTGCCAACGAAGCGGTGCGTGCAAGCGGTGTGTCACGATAGCCGTCTTTGTTGCCGTCGTGCTCAATGGTGCCGTATGCTCCGTGCGCCAAGATGACGGTCGAAAGGCGCTTATCCTTCGATACAGGCATTGCTGACGAGAGGTTGATCTCGGGTTTGAGATGGGTATCGAGATATACATTGAGGAAGAGTCGCTCCTCGTCGGTAGGCTTGCGATGTTCGAGGTTAATCTGACCTGTAATCGCCTCGTGACCTGCGGTAACCGACGAAATACCCTTCGATACCTGAATTGACGAGAGCCACATACCCGGGGTGTATGAGAGTCCGTATGGTGCGCTGATACCACGCATAATGGTGCGGTTCTCGTCGAGAATTTGGGTGTAGGTACCCGCCAAGCCGAGCATCTTAATCTGTCGTGCGCCCGAGATTGCATCGCTGAAACCAACGGTTACCGATGCGGAGTTCTCGAAACTCTCTGCCAACGAGCAGCACGCCATCTTGCAAAGACCTGCAAACGATATATTCTCGCTTTTGAGCAAGCCGTCTTGACGGATGTAGTTTCCGAGTCCGCCCTCTACGACTACGGCATCAACCGTAACGCCCTCGTTAAGGCGAAACTCCACCTCACGCACCTTCGACTCTACACGCAGAGTGTCGTTGGTGTAGCCGAGGAATGTTGCTACGAGCGAGTTGTTATCCTTCACTCGGTAGAGCGAGAATTTACCCTCCAAGTCGGTAGCGGTACCGACCGAGGTGTCGGCCCAATAGACCGACGCTCCGGGGAGCGGTTTACCTTGCGCATCGACCACTCTGCCCGTGAGATTTTGTGCCGATACAACAGCTGTACAGCACAATATAGATAGTAATGTAATGATTTTTTTCATTTTTCTAAGTTCCTTGTTATTCTGTTACATAAATCAGTTGCTGAAATTATGCAATAACAGGAGGGGCACGCAGACCGTGCCTTGATAGGGTAGGCGATAGGGCTATCGGAACTTTACGCTCGTAGTAGTGCGTAATTCGCTTCGATACGATATCCTCGATAGCGATGTTATCTTCAATTTGAGCCGTGATATTGATGACCTTAGGCTCAATATTGCTTGTGTCTTCTTTGGTTGTGTCGTAGAGAACAATGGTGTTGGAGTGGTCGTGATGACAGCCGTGAGGGGTCTCGAAATGTATCTTCTCACAACCATCGTGGTGGCACTCGCAGTGCTGACCGCAACAGTGAATATGCTCAGCGTGGTTTGCGTGGCACGATAGGGCAATAA
>JAFVVS010000082.1 GCA_017502025.1 Alistipes sp.
GAGTCGAAGTCGATAAGGCGAGCCAACTGCGCCTTTATAGCCTCCTGATTGTGGCGCAAAGCCTCCTCGTTCAACAGGTTACGCTCCTGCGACTTACCCGAAGGGTCGCCAATCATACCCGTAGCACCACCAACCAAAGCGATTGGGCGGTGTCCGCACATCTGCAAGTGCTTCAATATCATTACGCCCACCAAGTGACCGATATGCAACGAGTCAGCCGTAGGGTCAATACCGAGGTAAGCGGTTGTCATCTCCTTTGCGAGCTGCTCCTCGGCGCCGGGCATAATCGTGTGAATCATACCACGCCACTGCAACTCCTCAACAAAATTCTTTCTTCCCATTTCTTTATTATTTTGCTTTTAGCCATTAGCCATTAGCCATTGGCGTTTTAGTTATCTTTTTCAGTTTTCTGTTTTCCGTTTTCCGTTTTCTCTCGTCTTACTCTACATCCATATCGAGCGCCTTCTGCATATAGTCAAACTCCGGCATTACCTTGCGAATATGCGCTACCCTATCTTCGAGTTTTATCGGTTTGAGTTTGAAGTTCATCTCCTTAATCTCGATAAACATATCGAGCGAGCCCTTCACCTCTGCCATCTCGGCAATGCGCTTCAATATCCAAAAACGCTCGCCTATAAGTTCATCCTTCAACGCCTCGGATGGCACCGCCAACTTCACCGTATTGCCCTCGAAGCTGATACTCTCGAATGCCGACACAAAGCGAGGTCGCTCTGCACACATCTGCTTAACGATCGCCTCCTTCACCTTCAACATCTTGGCCTCACTCTCGGGGTCTATCACGATGGTGGTACTCTTACCCTCGCCGTCGGTAGGATTCGATACCTTGTTGAGCAACGATGCTATCGAGCCTCCAACCACGGAGATTTTCGGCTTCTCCTCAGCGACAGCTCTCTGCTCTACCGTCGGAGTAACGACAGGTGCGGTTACAGGCTCTGCCTTAGGCTCCGGTTTTGGCTCCGGTTTTGGCTCCGGTTTTACGGTCGGCACCTGCTCCGATATTGGTTGAGGAGTTGGCGCAGGTGCTACCGTAGGTTGTTCAACCTTTTGTATTACAGTCGGTTGCGGAGTCGCCACCACCTGTGAAGATGGCGTCGCTACCTGCTGTCGTGGCGCATCCAAGTCGGGCAAATCGTACTTTGCCTCAATGGGTGCGGTCAGTTCATTGTTTTTTTTTTGACCGAGCGTCGAAATTTTCATCAGCGTAAGTTCGACCAAGAGTCGCTGCGACGACGAAGTGCGCAACTTCGAGTCCGCCTCGGTGAGGAGCGAAATCGCTCCGAAGAGGAATGCTGGCTCACAAATAGCTGCCTGCTGGCGATACTTTTCGAGCAACGAGCCCGTATATTCAATCAGCGAAATGGCAGGGCCTTTTGCCACCAGCAAATCACGGAAGTGCTGGTTCAATCCGCCCATAAAAATCTGTCCCGAGAAGCCCTTCGACAACACTGCATCGTACTCCAACAGCGCATTCACATAGTCGCCACGCAGGAGCAGGTCGGTAAATCGGAAATAGGTTTCGTAATCGAGAACATTCAGTGTTGCAGCTACGGAGCGGTACTCCAACTTTGTACCGCAGAACGACACCGCCTTATCGAACATCGACAATGCATCTCGCATACCTCCGTCTGCCTTTTGGGCTATGAGGTTGAGCGACTCATCGTCGGCCTCCACGCCCTCACTTTGGGCGATATAGCGCAAGTATCCCACCGCATCCTCCACACGGATACGATTGAAGTCGTAAATCTGACAACGAGAGAGAATCGTAGGGATAATCTTGTGCTTCTCGGTCGTTGCGAGGATAAATATTGCATGCTTTGGTGGCTCCTCCAAGGTTTTGAGGAAGGCATTGAACGCTGCCGACGAGAGCATATGCACCTCATCAATGATAAACACCGAATAGGTACCAATCTGCGGAATGACACGCACCTGCTCGATAAGATTACGGATATCTTCGACCGAGTTGTTCGATGCGGCATCCAACTCGTGGATGTTGAGCGAACGGTTTTCGTTGAACGAGAGGCACGAGTCGCACTTATCGCACGCTTCGGCACCTACAGGGTGCAGACAGTTAATCGCCTTTGCAAAGATTCTGGCACAAGTGGTTTTACCCACTCCACGAGGACCACAAAAGAGGTAGGCGTGAGCCAACTGACCACGCTCGATGGCATTTTTCAATGTCGAGGTGATATGCGATTGTCCCACCACACTTGCAAAGGTGGCAGGGCGATACTTTCGAGCCGATACTATAAACTTCTCCATAATCGGCACAAAGTTAATAAACTTTGTCTATTTCTTGCCAATTTTCCGACAAAATGTCGCTCGTATGACACAATTTTTGCCATAAGTAGGGATAAAAAGCGTCAAAACGACACCCTAAGCCACTTGGCAGAAGATTTGTTGGAAACGGAAAGCAGAGAACGGAAAACGGAAAACTGACGCAGCGGAGCGAGAGCAGAGGGCAAACTTGTTTGCACTATGCCGAGCCGCAAGGAAGAAAAGACTGCGCAGCAGGATTAACTGAGAGCGCACCCCATAAAGCGACCAACGGGAGCGCCCCCATAAAGGGCGGAACGCCCGCCCCTATAAAGCAGTCGTAGACTGCGCCCCCAGAAAGGTTGCGCCTTGATAAGGGTAAGAGTTCGGAAAACTAAAAACAAAAAACTAAAATACAAAGCTATGAACAACAATCAAAAAACCGAGGCTCTATCACGATATGCGATAGACCTCAACGAACAGGCTCAAAAGGGTAAATTGGACCCTGTAATTGGTCGTGATGAGGAGATTCGCCGAGTACTGCAAATTCTCTCTCGTCGCACCAAAAACAACCCCGTACTCGTGGGTGAGGCGGGAGTCGGAAAGACCGCCATTGTGGAGGGTATAGCCCACCGAATTATCGATGGTGATGTACCCGAAAATCTCCGTTCAAAGCGCATCTTTTCGCTCGATATGGGAGCGTTGATTGCGGGCGCAAAGTACCAAGGCGAATTTGAGGAGCGACTCAAAGCGGTAATCAACGAAGTGATTGAGAGTGAGGGCGAAGTGTTGCTCTTTATCGACGAAATTCACACCCTCGTAGGTGCCGGCAAGACCAGCGGAGCGATGGATGCTGCCAACATCCTCAAACCCGCTTTGGCTCGTGGCGAGTTGCGCACCATAGGAGCCACCACGCTCGACGAATATCAGAAATATTTCGAGCAGGATAAGGCTCTCGAACGACGCTTCCAAAAGGTTATGGTCGATGAGCCGTCGCCCGAGGACTCAATCTCGATTTTGCGAGGTTTGAAGGAACGCTACGAAAACCACCACAAGGTGCGCATCAAAGACGAAGCAATCGTTTCGGCAGTGGAGCTTTCGCACCGCTACATCACCTCCCGATTCTTGCCCGATAAGGCGATTGATTTGGTCGACGAGGCGGCTTCTCGCTTGCGCTTGGAGATGAACTCCGTGCCCGAGGAGTTGGATTCGCTCGATCGTCGTATCCGCCAGCTCGAAATCGAGCGTGAGGCAATCCGTCGTGAGGGCGACAAGGAGCGCATCGCAACCCTCGACAACGACATCAAAGAGTTGAAGTCGAAATCGCAGACAATGCGTGCCAAGTGGGAGGGTGAGCGTGATCTTATCCGCAAGATTCAGAGCGAGAAGGAGCGTATCGAAAAGCTTAAAATCGAAGCGCAACAGGCGGAGCGCACGGGCGACTATGGCAAGGTTGCCGAGATTCGCTACGGCTCAATCGTAGAGGCGGAGAATAAAATCGCCAAATTCAAAGAGGAGCTCCAAGAGCAGACTTCGGGAGGCTCGATGATCAAGGAGGAGGTCGATGCCGAGGATATTGCCGAGGTGGTATCTCGTTGGACAGGCATACCTGTAAAAAGAATGCTCGCATCCGAACGAGAGAAGTTGCTCAATATGGAGTCGGCACTCCACGCCCGAGTGGTGGGTCAGGAGCAGGCTATCGAGGTTGTTTCCGACGCTGTGCGTCGAGCAAGGGCAGGTCTTTCGGATGCCCGAAAGCCTATCGGCTCATTTATCTTCCTCGGCTCGACGGGTGTCGGAAAGACCGAGTTGGCTCGTGCCTTGGCGGAGTTCTTGTTCAACGACGAGAATATGATGACTCGCATCGATATGAGTGAGTACCAGGAGCGACACTCCGTATCACGCCTGGTCGGTGCGCCTCCGGGATATGTCGGCTACGATGAGGGCGGACAACTCACCGAGGCGGTGCGACGCAAACCCTACTCGGTAGTTCTGCTCGACGAGATTGAGAAGGCACATCCCGATGTCTTCAACATCCTCTTGCAGGTGCTCGACGATGGTCGTCTGACCGACAATAAGGGTCGCACGGTCGATTTCCGCAATACGATAATTATTATGACCTCGAATATGGGTGCACTCACCATTCAGGAGCGATTTATGCGTGCAATGAACGAGGGTGGCGAGGTCTCGGCAGAGATTGTCGAGGATACTCGTAGGGAGGTTGTCGAGCAACTAAAAATGCACCTCAAACCAGAGTTTTTGAACCGCATTGACGAGATTGTGATGTTCGAGCCATTGAGTGAGCGCAACATCTTGGAGATTGTCGATATTCAACTCGCAATCGTACACAAGATGCTCAAACAGAGTGGTATAGAGTTGCGAGTAACCGATAAGGCACGCAAGTGGATTGCCCACATAGGCTACGATGCGGCATACGGAGCACGCCCCGTAAAGCGAGTTATTCAGCGAGAGGTTATCAACGAGTTATCCAAGCGCATCCTGGCCGGCAAGGTCGATAGGTCGCAACCGATTGTTATCGACTGCGTAGGCGATGAGCTAACATTTAAGAATTAGACGAGAGTTGAGAGTTGAGAGTTGAGAACGGAAAACTAAAAGCGCTCCCTTAATAGCCCTTACTAGCCTTTAACAACCCTTAATTATGTTGCGCCTTGACCACCGTCAGAGTTCGGAAAACTAAAAAAGCCAATAGCTAACGGCTAATGGCTAAAGTAAAAAAAGGGGCTTAGCCCCTTTTTTTACTTTACTGCGATTGCATCTATTTCGACTTTGGCTCCCATAGGCAGGGCTGCCACCTCGTAGCACATACGGGCAGGCTTCTCACCCTCGAAGTACTCGGCATATACCGCATTCATAGCGGCAAAATCTTTGATATCATCGAGCAATACGGTGGTCTTTACGATATCCGAATAGTCCATTCCCGCCTCTTTCAAGATTGCTCCGAGGTTGTCGAGCGACTGGCGAGTCTGCTCCTCGATAGTTGCGGGCATTGTGCCCGTTGCAGGGTTGATTGGGAGCTGTCCCGAAACATAGAGTGTAGCCTCCGCCTCGACAGCCTTGCGAGCCTGCGAATAAGGGCCCACAGCCTTTGGCGCATTCTGCGCTGCAATGGTGATAATTTTTGTCATAATTGCTAATTTTATAGAGTTTATAGTTTTCCGCTTTCCGTTTTCAGTTTTCCGTTTGCAAGGTATTCTCCAACGATTAGTGCCGCATCATAGACATACTCCGCACACGGGCGTTTTTTGTAGTACTCGGCAGTGCGAGGCGATGGCGTAGGCTCATCTTTCGGGCGGTCAAGACCGAGCAATGTGCGACAAACAATTGCTCCATTCTGCTCACGGAATTTCTCCGCAAAGTGCTGAACCAGAGCATAGTTTGCCTTCTTCGCCTCGGCATTGTCGGCAGTAGGGCAAGGCGAGAGGAAGCTCGCCACAAAGGCCATTCCGCTGACCGCTCCGCACACCTCACGCAGGCGACCCATACCACCTCCGAACGAGGCTGTTATCTTTGCCACCATCTCCTCGTCGAGCGAGGTAACATCGGCATAGGCGAGAGCCACCGACTGCGCACAGTTGTAGCCCTTGTTGAAAAACTCCTTGGCACGCAATGCACGCTCCTCGGCACTAAATTTTACACTATCCATAATTCTATCTTTTTTAGTTTTCTTTCTCTCTATTTAGGAAGGCTACAACCCTCTCGGCACGAGCCTTACCTACGATTTCGGCAATCTCATCGACCGAAGCGGTACGGAGTTTCGATACCGTGCGGAAGTGGCGCAACAGAGCAGTGATGCTCTTCTCGCCTACACCCTCTATGCCCTCCAAGCCGGTCTTTATAAAGTTCTTGCTGCGACGATTGCGGTGGTGCGTAATACCAAAGCGGTGTGCCTCGTCACGGATATGGCAAATAACCTTCAACGGCTCGCCAGTGCGACTTAGGTAGTATGGCATAGGGTCGTTCGGATAGAATACCTCCTCCAATCGCTTTGCCAAGCCGACAATCGGCACCCTATCGGCAATACCCAACTCCTGCAACACAGCATAGGCACTCGAAAGCTGACCCTTACCGCCATCCACAACTATCAAATCGGGCAACTCCGCCCCCTCCTCCAACAATCGGGAGTAGCGACGAGTCAATATCTCACGCATCGAGGCAAAGTCATCGGCTCCGACCACCGTCTTTATGTTGAAGTGGCGATACTCCTTGCGTGCGGGCTTGCCGTCACGGAACACCACGCACGAAGCCACGGGGTTGGTACCCTGCAAGTTGGAGTTATCGAAGCACTCTATATGGCGAGGCTCTTTTTGCAAACGCAACTCTCGGCGCATCGCCTCCATAAGGCGATCGGTGTGGCGTGCAGGGTTGTGAATTTCGAGGTTTTTCAGTCGCTCCGCCCTCGTTGTCTTTGCCGAGCGCAACGAGAAATCGAGCAGATCGTGCTTCTCACCTCGCTTTGGCACAAAGAAGTTCACCCCCTCGAACAACTCCTCGTGCGGTACGACCGATACCAGCACCTCACGAGCCAACTCGCCCGCAATATTCTCCTTGATGTGCTGAATGCCGAGCGTCATAATATCCTGCTCGGTACTCTCTACGCCCACGGCAATCGTGGCGGTATGCACCGCCGTAATCGAGCCGTTGCGTACTCGGAGGAAGTTGCAGTATGCCTCATCGTCATCCACCAACAACGAGAATATATCCGTATCGCCCATCTTTGCGCTCACAATCACCGAGCGTGATGCGTAACGCTCTAACGCCTCCAAACGAGCCTTATAGCGTGCCGCCACCTCGAAGCGCAACTCCTCGGCAGCTCGCATCATCTCCCCTTCGAGATAACTCCTCACTGCTCGCAAATCGCCCTTCAAAACCGAGGTCGCAATATCGACAAAACCCTGATACTCCTCACGACTGCAATTGCCTATGCACGGGGCTTTGCAGTTGCCAAGATGATACTGCAAGCAGGCGGTATGTCGCCCCTTGACGATACTCTCCTTGCTCATCTTTTGGCGACAACTGCGCAGCGGCAACGCCTCACGAATAAAGTCGAGAACTGCCCTTTGGGCAGAGATAGAGCCGTAAGGTCCATAATATTGCGAGCCGTCACGCACAATTTGGCGAGTGGATAGCACCCTCGGGAACTCCTCCGCCGTAACCGCTATCCAAGGGTACGACTTATCGTCTTTCAATAAGATATTGTAGCGAGGTTGCAGGGTCTTGATAAGCGAATTTTCGAGCAACAGAGCATCGGTTTCGCTATCGACCACTATATGGCGCATCGAGGCTATCTGTCGCACCATCACCCGCACCTTTGCCGAGTGGTCACGATTCTCGACAAAGTAGGAGCGCACACGGTTGCGCAGATGCTTCGCCTTGCCCACATATATCACCTCGCCTTTGCTATTCTCAAAAAGATAGCAACCTGCCGACATAGGTAGCAATGCGACCTGCTCCTTCAACGATATTTTTTCGCTCTCCGCCATATTCTACTTCAAAGGTACGAAATTTTACGAAAACTATGCTTAATTTAGAAAATTAAACTTAACTTTGTGGATAGTTAGTCACAAAAAATCACAAAATTATCGAATAACAATATGAAAAGAGTCTTTACCGCACTATTTGTATGCGTTGGCTTGCTGTTTGCGGGGTGTATCGACCGTGAATTTGACCTTGCCGACACATCGGGCGAAATCACCGTCGGAGGCGAGGAGTTGGTTCTTCCTCTCGCCGACATCAGCAAGATGACGCTTGCCGACCTTATTGGCGACAACGATTTGCTCCAAACAAACGAGGAGGGGGTATATCAAATCTCGTTCTCGTCGTTTGGCGAGGATCCTACCAAGTACGAGAAGGTATCTATCGAGGGTATCTCCATTCCGAACATCACAGGTTTGTCGCCAAAGTTGGATCCTGTAACCTTCTCGTTTGGTGAACTTCCGACATTCCTTCTGCTCGGAGCCATCAATGAGCCCATAGCTATCGACCTTCCGGTAGAGATGGGCAAGATTATGCACATTGAGCCAATTCAAATCGCCAAAGAGGTCGAGTTGGAGGGCATTCCATCGCTGCTCCCGGCACAGGGCGTTATCAATAGCCAAATGCTCGAAATTCTGGGAGAGAACACAACCATCTCTAAACAAGGTAGCGAAGAGGCCGTATTCAACGCTACAATCGAGATTTTGAAGGAGTTGGAGAAGGTTGATTGGGTAGAGTTTGGTTGCGAGGAGCACCCTTACGGAACGCCATTCAGCTTGGTTATTAACCTCGCCGGCTTGCAGGATATCGTAAGCGAAGGCTTGCTCAAACTCAATATCGAATTCCCCGAGGGCTACTACCTTCGCAATGCCGATGGTAGCGATTTCCCTGCGGCTACGCACAACATCTTCAAGGGCGAAATTCCTATCGTGGCAAAGCAGAAAGAGGCGAAATTGACCCTCTATCTGCACAAGATTGATTACAGCCAGCACTCATTCACCAATGGCAAGTTGGATATTGACGATCATATCCAATTCTCGTATGACCTCTCGGTGAAGATTGGCGCAGGCAGCTACAACCTCAACGCCAAGCCTACAATGACAATCAGTGCTGCACCGGAGTACAAGGATGTAGAGGTGAAAATCAACCACTTCGAGGGTCCGTCGATTGAGCACAACCTCAAACACACATTCAACGGTATGCCAAATGGTGTATCGGTCGAGAAAATTGCATTTACCGAGGATAGCAACCTGAATATCTCATTAAAAGGCTTGGAGTGGTGCGTTGTCAAAGATAACCTCACGGGCGATAATATCTCGCCTAAAATCGAGATTGACCTCCCTCGTTGTATGCATTTCCGTGAGCACTCATTGCTCGACAAGAGCAACAATGTTCTGCTCGCCTCAACCATGGAGTTGGCACAGGGTATAACACTCTCGCTCGATCACATCGACTGCAAGAACAGCACAGGTGTCAAGCAGGAGAATGGTCAGTTTGTTATCGACGAGAGTATCAAAGCGTCGATACATATGGAGAGCCTCGACGGTCACACCGTGCTTGTATCGACAATCACACCACCAGAGGAGTTGGATATCTCACTAAATATTGCCGAGGCACGCCTGACAATCGACACCGACAACTCGGTGGTTACTTGGAGCGACGACAAATTGTTCGACTTCAACTTGACCGACAACATTCCATATCTCGACCAGACGGTTGAGGTGCCAGAGATGATCTCCGAGGTGAAACTCATTGAGATTGGCAAGGCAAACAGCGACGACCCTCTCTCGATGAACTTCAAGTTGGATGTGGGCGCATCGTTCCCTGTCGAGGAGTTGGATATCGATGTAGCGGTAAATCTCGGCAAGTTGCTCCGCCCTACACAGCAGATGCTCGACAATGGAGTTATCGTAAAGAATGACAATGGCGACTACCTCTTCATCATAAAAGAGAGTTGGCGACCAAAAGAGGCTCCTCTCGCCAAGACTCTGCAATTCGACGCTTTGCAGAATATTCCTGACATTGTCGATGGCAAGATCTCCATCAAGCAGTCGTTCCCTGTTACGGGTAGCGTAAAGATTAAGAGTGGCGAGAACATCGACCTCTCGGCAACTACCGATGCGAAGGTGGCAATCGACTTCACCATCGACGATATCGAGGTTCGTTCCTTCACAGGAAATATCGACCTTTCGATGAAGCCGGAGAATATGTTCGTGGAGTTGAAAGCAAACGCATTGGGTGGCATAGATGTGAATGCTCTCAGCCTCAACCCTGTGCTTACGCTCCGCCTCAAAGATAACCCTACGGGCGTGGGCTTGAATGCCGACATTGCAATTAGCACCTTCGACAAAGAGGGTAACAAAACTGCAACAATCACCGCTCCTACCATTCCTATCGCTGGCAATGGTGGCTCGACAATCGTTCTCTCGACACCTCGCAATGCCAACAAGTACAACGGCGAGAATATCACATTTGTCGCTGTCGAGGATCTCTCGAAGCTCCTCTCGAATGGCATTCCTGCCAAGATTGCAGTAGATATGGAGGTTTCATCGAACAAGAACGAGGAGGTAACTATCGACCTCAAAAAGGCTGCTAACGGCTACGAGATAGAGTACCAATACGAGGTACTTCTGCCTTTGGAGTTCGACGGCGACATCAACCTCGCTTACGAGACAAATATCTCGGATCTTAACGAGACTTTCGCAACCATTGCCGACAGCGCAAACGGCTTGAAGGTTGGAGATGTGGGACTCTTTGCAGAGTTCGACACTACCATTCCGTTCAACATCATTCTCTCGGCAGAGTTGATTAATGCCGAGGGCACTACCGAGGGTATTGCAGCTCGTCTGAACATCAACGACTGCGTCATCAATGGCTACAACAAGGCGACCGACGGCGAGAAGAAGCACTCGAAAATCGACCTCGACTTCGATCTTGGCGAGAGTGGCTCACTCGAAGGTTTGAAGAATGCCGACGGCGTAAAGTTGAAGTTTGCGATATACAACACCGATGCCGAGGTGTCAGCACTTGCCGCTTCGCAGTTCCTCGAAGGTAAGTTGAAATTGCGTGTGCGCAACGGTTTGACAATTGACATTTTTGATTTCTTAACAGAGGAGGGAGAGTAAGACTATGAAGACAACAAACAAGATAATCGTTATTATTGCTGCCATTTTAGGCGGTATTGCCACCTCCTCGGCGCAGATGCGCACCTCCTACTTTATGGAGGGCTCATACTTCCGCACCGATATGAATGCTGCGCTTGCACCTACTCGTGGATACATTAAAATTCCGATTGCAGGTGGCCTGGGCGTCGATTTTGGCAACAACTACTTCTCGGTGAACAACCTCTTCTACAAGCGTGACGGAGGTATATACACCTTTATGAGCAACAAGGTTTCGGCAGACGAGTTCCTTGGTCGCTTGGAGAATAAGGGCAAGTTGAGTATGAATCTCAACACCTCGATTCTAGGCTTCGGAGCTCACACTAAGAAGCTCTTTTGGAGTGTAGGCGTAAATCTCCGCTCGAATACCGAGATTACCCTCTCGAAGGATATGTTTGCCGCATTGAAAAACCTCTCGAATGGAGTATATAACCTCGGTGATACCCACATCTCCATCCGAGAATATATAGAGGCTGCTATCGGTGTAGCTATTCCTATCAAGGAGTTTATGACCTTCGGTTTCCGTGTCAAGGGTCTGGTTGGTATGGCAGACCTCTCGATGAAGATGAATAAGATGTACCTCGATATCAACGAGAATATCGTAAAGGCAGAGATGCTTGGTGGCATCCAGGCAAATCTCCCTGTGCTCCGCTCGGACTACCCTGCGGGTGCCATTGGCGAGAATTTGGCAATCGAGGACCTTATGTACGAGAACCCATTGGAGGGCTTAGCAGCATTCAAGAATTGGGGTCTCGGTTTGGATTTGGGATTTGAGTTCCGATTGCTCGACGACCACCTCAAAATCTCGGTCGGTGCAAATGACCTCGGCTTCATCAAGTGGGGCGGACACAACACCGTAAATGCCGAGGGTAAGGCGAACTTCTCGTACGAAGGCTTCGACCTCGCAACCAGCGAGGCGAAATTGGGCAGCGGTTTCGAGGCCAATATGGTGGCTTCGAAGGGCAGTTACACCACCCGACTCTCAGGCTCGCTCAATGGCGGTATCGAGTACAACTTCCTCAACAATTGGATAGCTTTGGGCGTACTCTCGCACACCGAGTTCTGCCAGAACTTCACCCGCACCGAACTCACAGCATCGGTCAATTTCCGCATTGGTCGTTGGCTCTCGACCTCGGTCAGCCACACCTTCCTCAACGGAAATCAGCCGGGCGTGCTCGGTTGGGCATTGAACCTTCACCCACCGGGATTCAACCTCTTCCTTGGTGCCGACTTTATCGACACACGCTTTGCGGTATATACAATGGAGGACTTAACCCTCCCTGTTCCGCAGATGATGACCTCGGCTAATGTATATATAGGTGTAGGCTTCAACCTCGGCAAGGCGAAGTATATGCCTTCGATGCAGGGTAAGAGCAAGCGTGCAAACCGATTGGCAAAACAGAACAAAGAGGCATAATTCTGCATTTTGAATTTTGAATTTTGAATTCTGAATTTTGCATTTTGAATTCTGCATTCTGAATTCTGCATTCTACTATGGATCAGCCAAAGATTGAGAGGGTACTTCGTCTGATGAAGATGATGACGAGTGGCAACCGCTACACTGTGGAGGAGTTGGCGGAGCGACTCGACACATCCTATCGCTCGATTTATCGCTATATCGACACCTTCAAGGAGGTGGGTTTTGTGGTGCATAAGGAGGAGGGCGGAGTATATCGTCTTGGCAAGGAGAGTCCCTATTTCAAGGATATCTCGCAACTCATCCACTTTACCGACGAGGAGGCTCACATCGTAAATCAGTTGATTGGTGCGCTCGACGACACGAATATGCTCAAACAGAATTTGCGTCGCAAGCTCTCCTCGGTGTATCATTGCACCTCGCTGGCAAACAGCATCGTCAAGGGCAAGAATGCCGAGAATGTAAATCGCATAATCGAGGCTATCGAGGAGCATCGCCAGGTCGTACTGCACGACTACTCCTCCTCGCATACGGGCTCGAAGCGCAACCGCCAAGTTGAGCCTATCGCCTTTACGACAAACTATGTGCAGATTTGGTGCTACGACCTCTCCGACGGCAAGACAAAGCTCTTCAATACTGCCCGCATCGGGAGTGTCGAGATGCTCGACTCGGAGTGGGAACACGAAGCGGAGCACCGCTGCGGATATATCGACATCTTCCGCAATATGGGCTTCGAGCAGATGCGGGTGCAGTTGCGGTTGGGCGTTATGGCTCACAACCTCTTGATTGAGGAGTATCCACTCTCCGAACGAGATTTAACCCAGCTCGACGACACTCATTGGCTGCTCGACACTATGGTCTGCAACTACGCCGGCGTGGGTCGCTTTGTGATGGGCTTGATTGAGGATATAGAGATTATCGACTCTCCCGACTTTGTCGCCTACCTCCGCACGAAACGGGAGGCGTTGGAGAGAAAGTTATAAACTTTTAAGGAGTTTAGGGAATTTAAGGAATTTAGAGAGTTTAATGATTGTCGAATATCACTAAACTCTCTAATTTCTCTATATTCACTAAACACAGCACCCCCCCCAAAAAAAAGGAATTTTGTATAACGCAGCAAACGCTGCTTAAAAACAATTTTTTATTTCACGCTCTGCAATTCTACCAATTTCGCATACACTCCACCCTTGGCAATAAGGTCGTCGTGCTTGCCCTCCTCGACAATGCGACCCTCGTCGATAACGAAGATGCGATCGGCATTCATAATGGTAGAGAGGCGGTGGGCAATAACCACCGATGTACGACCTTTCAACAGCTTGGTAAGAGCGTCTTGAACGAGCTTCTCGCTCTCGGTATCGAGGGCAGAGGTTGCCTCATCGAGAATAAGGAACTCCGGATTTTTGAGTACCGCACGGGCAATGCTGAGTCGCTGACGCTGACCACCCGAGAGTTTTGCACCTCGGTCGCCAATGTTAGTATCGTATCCCTCGGGGCTCTCCATAATGAAGTTGTGGGCATTTGCCACCTTGCAAGCCTCGATAATCTCCTCGTCGGTCGCATTAGGCTTTCCGAGTGAGATATTGCTCTTAATTGTATCGTTGAAGAGCACAGTCTCCTGCGACACAAGACTCATAACCGAGCGCAACGAATCCTGCTTGTAGTTGCGTATCGACTCGCCATCGAAGAGAATCTCGCCGCTATCAGCATCGTAGAATCGCTCCATAAGTTCGCTCAGAGTCGATTTTCCGCCACCCGAAGGTCCAACCAAAGCGACTGTTTCGCCCTTGCGCACCTCGAACGATACGCCCTGAATAATCTCACGGCTATCGTCGTAGGAGAAGCGAACATTGCGGAATTCAATCTTATCCTTCAACCCCTCGAACTCCTTGGCATCGGGAGCATCGTTAATATCATTTTCGGCATCGAGAACAGCAAAGATACGCTCGCCGGCTGCTACGCCCTGATTGATATTTGCGAACTGGTCGATAAATGCTCGCACAGGTCGTGTAATCTGCGAGAAGGCGGCAATAAAGGCGATGAAGCCTGCTGCACTCAACGAGCCATTCATCACAAGATTTCCTCCGAAGACAAGGATAATAGCCACAGCCGTAATTCCGAGGAACTCGCTCATTGGCGAAGCCAACTGCTGACGACGAGCCATCCAAAGCAAGGTGTTCGACAGGCTCTGATTGAGAGCGTGGAACTTCTCCTTGATATACTCTGTTGCGGTATATGTCTTCAAGATTTTGATACCTCCGAGCGACTCGTCGAGTACGCTGACCAACTCGCCCATCTTCTGCTGGCTCTTGCTTGCAGGGTGGCGCAACTTCTTCACGATATTACCAATGATAAAGCCCACCATAGGCAAGAAGAATACCGAAAAGAGTGCCAACTGCCACGAGATACTCAACATCAGCACGAGGTAACCGATAATGAGGAACGGCTCACGGAAAGCCACCTGCAAAGTGTTGGTAATACAGAACTGCACAACCAAGACATCGGAAGTGATACGCGACATTATATCGCCCTTGCGCTGACCGCTGAAATAGCCTACATCCTTACATACAACGCTATCGAACATCGCATTACGCATACGCTGCACTGTTGTTACACGAAGCTGCTCAACAGTATAGCCACCAAGGTAGCGGAAGAGGTTCGAGAGGAGATTCATAGCGATAAGAATCATCGCCAACATAACCAGCACATTGGTAATGCGCCACTCCGTACCGAAAACATTGGTGTAGATGTAGTTCAGCCACTGTTGCAACGCCTCTCCCTTGAACGAGAGTGCGGGCACCTCATAGACCGGCTGAAAAGCGTAGCCCTCCGAGAACATAGCGTTCAGGATAGGCATAATCATCGCATAATTGAAGGTATTGAACAGTGCGTGAAGAACCGAAAAGATGAAATATGGCACAGCATATCGGCTTATCGGTTTGGCAAAGTCAAGGAGTCGTAAGTATATCTTTAACATTTTTCGATAATTTTCAATTAAACCAGCCCCTCGGCGTGATACTCATTCACCGAGTCGATATAGTGCTGAATGGTCTCCTCCATCGATACAAACGACTTTCCTCCGGCAGCATTTTTGTGACCTCCGCCATTGAAATATCGACGAGCAAAGGTATCGACATCGACATTTCCACGAGAGCGCAACGATACACGGATAAAGCCCTGCTGTGCGGTGAACATAGCCGTCATCTTCATCTTCTTGATCGTAAGCGGATAGTTCACAAAGCCCTCGTTATCGCCCTGCTGGAACCAATAGCGGCGCATCTCCTCCTCGGTAAGCGACATATACGCCACACGACCACCAAGCAAGGTCTTCATCTTGCGGTTGATGGTGTAGCCGAACAACTTGGCACGACCCTCGGTGAAGGAGTTATAGACATTGTTATAGATCTGCGGGATATCGATTCCTGTGCCCGACAACACCGCAACAGCCTCGAACAACTCAGGCGTAAGAGCCGAAAATGCAAAGTTACCCGTGTCGGTCATAATGCCGACATAGAGTTGTGTCGCCACCTTCTCGGTTATCGCCTCCTTGCCGTAGAGCGCCACAATCACCGAGTACATCAAAAATGCGGTACTCGACAACTCGGGGTACGAGAACATAATATCGAAGCCCTCGGCAGGGAAGAGGTGGTGGTCGATAAGCACTCGCTTTGCGGTGGTGTTTTTGGCAACCGCCTCGCCCAACGCATCGGCACGAGTGAGCGAATTCATATCGGCACATACGATAACATCCGCCTCATCGAGAGCCTTCTCGGTGCGGTGCTCCTCGTCGTTGCGATAGATGATAATGTTCTCGGAATTTGGAATCCAACGCAGATAGTATGGATAGTTATTCGGCAAGGTGCAGGTGACTTTGTGACCACGAGCGGTCAGCACCTCTGCCAAGGCTAATGACGAGCCAATAGCGTCGCCATCGGGGTTTGTATGGCCTACGACAACTATTTTGCGAGGCTCGGCGAGGAGATTTCGGAGCTCCTCAACTCTCTCTTTATCTATATTCATCGGCGCAAATATAAGAAAAAGAGTTGAAAGTTGAGAGTTGAGAGTTGAAAACTTTTAATTAAGAATTAAAAATTGGGAAATCCTCAACATCTTGAAATACCAAAATCGGAGATGATTGAGAGTTTATTTTTCTAATACCCCTAACGACTTTAACGCCCCTAACGACTCTTGTTTTTTGATTGAAAGAATTTGCAGTATGCCGTAATTCCGCACTGTTCGCACTTCGGGCGGCGTGCAAGACAGGTGTAGCGACCGTGCAAAATCAGCCAGTGGTGAGCAATAGGCAAGAGATGCGAAGGGATATATTTTTCGAGTTGAAGTTCGGTGGCACGAGGGGTCTTTGCACCAACCGACAGACCTATGCGTGCCGACACTCTAAACACATGGGTATCAACGGGCATAACCTCCTTATTCCAGATGACCGCACCCATAACATTTGCCGTCTTGCGACCTACGCCCGGCAGGCGCATCATCTGCTCTATATCGCTCGGCACTTCGCCACCAAACTCGGCAACAAGCATACGAGCCATACCCGCCAAGTTCTTCGCCTTATTGTTCGGATAGGAGATACTGCGGATGTACTCATAAATCTCCTCGGGCGAGGCCTTTGCCATATCGTAGGGCGTTGGGTACGCCTCGAAGAGTGCCGGCGTGGTGAGATTTACTCGCTTGTCCGTACATTGAGCAGACAATATCACCGCCACCAACAGTTGGTAGGGGTTCTCGTAGTTGAGTTCGCTCTCCGCCACAGGCATAGCCTTTTCGAAGTACTCAATCACCTTCTTGTATCGATCTTCTCTTCTCATAGTTCCTTGTTTTTTAATGGCAATAAATGGCATGCGCTCGCTTATCGCTCGCTGAATGGCATTTAATAACATTTAATGACATATACAATAACAAAACCTTCTCCGACTTGTCATTCAGCAGTCGTTAGACTGCGATTGCCATTCAGGGCTGAAAGCCCGAATGCTATTAAATGTCATTTTTGTTGTCGCACGGTTAGTTTCCAATTCTCGTTTTACGAAATAATTTCTTCGCAAACAGACCGTATGCAAGAATATTGCACACCCCTATTTTGCACGCTTTGACCTCTTGCCACCAACGCTTTGCAAAGTCGCCCACCGAGCCAATATGCGAATAGACCCACAAAGCCGTATTCATTCTCTCACGCAGCAGATGGCGACGTTGGCGAGAATGATTATACTTCTCGTCAAACCACAACTTTATATTCGACGACGAGTCGCAGAATGCAAGTCGCTTGGCAAGGCTTGTGCTATGGCTCACACTATCGGGAAATACACGATGCACCGCCGTTGCCCTCTCGATATAGGCCACCTCCGAATGCGCTGCCACATAGAGCCACATCGGCAGATCCTCGGTCAGCCATTCAGGGCGATTTTCGGGCTTTTCGGTAGCGTAATAGTCCAGCACCAAATCTCGGCTCGCCAGCGTTGTACAGTTCTCCACGCACCAATCGTGCAACATTGCATCAAGCGTGGTATGCCCCTCCCCTATCGGGAAGCGACCTACAAGCTCACCCTTGTCGTTGCGTCGTTCAGCCAGCGTATAGCACAATCCGATAGTGCGATTTTGCTCCATCATCGCCACTTGCTCTGCCAAACGGCTATTATCGCACCAATAGTCATCGCCATCGCAGAAGGCAATAAGTTTACCCCTTGCAGCCTCCACGCATCGGCGATAATTCGCTCTCCAACCGACATTTTCGGTAGATGTTATCAAGGTTATTTTATCGGGATAGCGGTCTGCAAAAGTTTTGCATACCCCCAAAGTATTGTCACTGCTGCAATCTTCGCCCAAGATTATCTCCACTCCAAAGTCGCACTCCTGCGAAAGTATCGCATTGAGTGCCTCCGCCAAGTATGGCTCGTGATTGTAGGTGGTAACGATGACCGAGACAAGCGGTGTCATAGCGACTATAATTTTGTAAGTTTAGCCAACTTCGAGAGCAGGGTTTTCTCCTCGCCCGATACGAAGCGAACAACGAGTTTATGGTCGGTAGCGAGTGGTACAACCTGCACGATTTCGCCCCTGCCAAACTTCGGATGCTCGACACGCTCACCCACCGCATAGGCACACGGCTCTGAGGTGACCTGACCAACGGTCGAGGTGACTGACACTCTGCGCATTCCCGACACATCTCGCTGTGGAGTTGAGAGTTGAGAGTTGAGAGTTGAGAACTTTTCTCTTGCCTCTCGTCTTTCGTCTCTCGTCTCTCGTCTTTCGTCTCTCGTCTTATTCTGGAAGCGGACATCGAATCGACGACGCAAAGCATCTATTGCCGACTCGTCGCCACCGCCACCACCGACAACCTTAACCGTTCCGCCTTGCTCTCCACGAGCCCTAGCGTGGAGATTGAAGTCGCACTCAACATACTGCTCGTCAATCTCTTTCAAGAATCGGCTCGGTTTGGAGAACTCCATATTTCCCCACTTGAAACGCATATCCACACACGACAAGGTCGCCAACGACTTGGCACGGGTGAGCGCCACATAGAACAGTCGTCGCTCCTCCTCGATACCCTCGACCGTTTCGAGAGCGCGCTGTGAAGGGAAGAGATTCTCCTCGCAACCCACGACATATACATAGTCATACTCCAAGCCCTTTGCCGAATGCACGGTCATCAATGTTACTCGCTCGGTATCCTCCTCTCCCTCTTTCTTATCCATATCGGTGAGGAGCATCAGCGACTGCAACCACTCATCGACTGTAGCTTGCTCGAAATATTCACGATCACCATTAGCAATATCTGCATCAACTTGCTCTTTGAATCGCTTCATTGAATTCATTACTTCCTCGAGGTTTTCCACTGCAGACTGCGCTTCGGGCGTATTCTGCAAACGGTAGAATGGCAATAAACCGCTTCGCACAGCCACCTCATTACCAAAGTCGCATAGCCCTTTCTGCTCACGCTCCAACGACAACGAGCGAATGAGAGCCACAAACTCGGTAACCTTCTTCACAATAGCCTTCTCGACCGAGTCGGCAGGAGTCTGCTCGACAAGAGTATCTACCGCCTCCCACATCGACACCTGTCGCTGCTGCGCCATCGTCTCGATACGAGCCACGGTAGTGTCGCCAATACCTCGTGCTGGAGTGTTGATAATACGCTTGAACGCCTCGTCGTCACGAGGGTTTATGATAAGGCGGATATACGAGAGCATATCCTTAACTTCTTTATGTTCATAAAAAGAGTTACCCTTATAAATGCGATATGGAATACCTCTAATCCTTAGAGATTTTTCCAACTCTAAAGATTGACTATTAGTACGATATAAAATAGCTACATCACTCCATTTACTTCCATTTTCTCTCACTCGATCCCTCAAATCAGATATAATAAGCTTCGCCTCCTCTGAAGCATTAAAAGCCTTGAAAATGCGAATTTTTTCGCCACTTGCACCTTCGGAGAAGCACTTCTTCTTCAACTGTCGGGAGTTGTGATTTATAATCGAATTGGCAGCATCGACAATGGTCTGCGTCGAGCGATAGTTCTGCTCCAACTTGAAGACCTTTGCCTGCGGATAGTCCTTCTGAAAGGAGAGGATATTCTCTATTTTCGCCCCTCGGAACGAGTAGATACTCTGCGCATCGTCGCCCACAACGCAGATGCGAGAGTGGTGCTGCGCCAAACGGCGAATGATTATATATTGCGCTTGGTTGGTGTCTTGATACTCATCGACCAAGACATATTGGAAACGCTCCTGATACTTTGCCAGCACCTCGGGGTGGTCACGGAAGAGGATATTTGTCTGCAACAACAAATCGTCAAAGTCCATCGCTCCGTTGAGTTTGCAACGACGGCAATATTCGGCATAGAGGTTGCCAAATTCGGGCATCTGCATACGCCTATCCTCCGTTGCCAGCATCGTATTTGCGATATATGCGCCCGGGGTGATAAGGTTGTTCTTCGCCATCGAAATTCGCGAGGCTATAACATTCGGCTTGTACTTATCGTCGTTCAAGCCTCGCTCCTTGATGATTGTTTTGAGGAGGTTTTTCGAGTCGTTAGGCTCGTATATGGTGTACTCCTTCGGGTAACCCAACACCTCGGCATTCTCACGCAAGATTCGGGAGAAGACCGAGTGAAAAGTTCCCATACAGATGTAGCGACTGCTTGCGCCCACCATCTTTTCGATACGCTCACGCATCTCGTTGGCAGCCTTGTTGGTAAAGGTGAGAGCCATAATCGAGTGCGGAGCAACGCCCTGTGCCAACATATAGGCTATACGGGTGGTCAGCACACGAGTTTTGCCCGAGCCTGCACCGGCAATAATCAGTGATGGCTCGTTATATGCCTCGACAGCAGCACGCTGTGCGGGGTTCAAACCCCTCAAAATATCTTCGTTTGTCATAGTGAGGACAAAGATAGTAAAAAACGGAAAAACGGAAAGCGGAAAACGGAAAACTTTTAGTTTTTCGTTTGGAGCGGAAAGCGGAACCGACGACAAACCGAGCGCAGAGGGCAAACTTGTTTGCACTATGCCGAGGTGCGAAGGAGGAAAAACCTGCAACGCAGGGTTAAAACGGAAAACTTTATATTTTTAGACGAAAGACGAAAGACGAGAGACGAAAGACGAGAGACGAAAGACGACCGCTGCGATTAAGCCGAGAGCAGAGACTGCTTGCAGACTATGCCGAGGCGGAGCAGTGAAGAGCCGTGCTTGCACGGATCAAAGACGAAAGAAAATTTCAACAAAAGACGAGAGTTTCGAACTAATTTTTAATTCTTAATTCTTAATTTTTAATTAAGATTATTATCTTTGCATTATGGGAAGTATGTTGGACAACTCCATAAAGTTTGTGCAGGGCGTAGGCGAGGTGCGTGCCA
>JAFVVS010000083.1 GCA_017502025.1 Alistipes sp.
GCCAAAACCGAATGGATCCTCAACGAGGTAGCAATATGATCTACCGTCAGAGAGTTGCCCTGTGGTTTGACTACCCACCTTTTCTGAATAGGCATACTCGTTAATTTTTATTATTATATATTTTTTCAATTTTTTCTACTTTTAGTAAGCCATTAGCCGTTAGCCATTAGCCATTAGCTTTTTGTTAAATGCGTTCTACATTGAAGTTCTTCAACAACTTCCCGCACAACACCTTGCTTGCGTCGTCGAACGACACCTCTCGTCCCAACTCCTTCGAGATTGAGGTTACCCCCTTATCGACAAAACCGCACGGATTTATCATCGAAAACCATTTCAAATCGGTCGAAGCATTCAGTGCCAAGCCGTGCATCGTAACAAAGCGTGACGCCTTGACTCCTATGGCGCAAATCTTTCGCCAATTGCGCTGCGTCTTCTTGCCATCTGCGCCCTCCGCTTCATCGCAGAGCCAAACGCCCGTAGCACCCTCCAATCTTCGACCCTCGATGCCATACTCGGCAACCGCTTCGATGATACTCTCCTCCAAAATTTCAATATAGCGGCGCAAGCCTATGCCCAACTTTCCCAAGTCGAGAATCGGATAGCAGACCACCTGACCCTCACCGTGGAAGGTTATATCTCCACCTCGGTCGATGTGGTAGAACTCTGCTCCGAGAGCCTTCAAACGCTCCTCGTTGATAAGCATATTGCTCATCTTGCCGCTCTTACCAAGCGTATATACTGCCGGATGCTCCACAAATATGATGGTACCCACCATATCGCTTCCGTCGCCCTGCTTTGCGAGCAGTTCGTCGAAGAGCCTCTGCTGATACTCCCAGCACTCCTTGTAAGGCATACGCCCTACCCATTTGCACTCGACACGCATACTATACAAATGCAGAATTCAAAATTCAAAATGCAGAATTCGGAATTCGGACAATCTATGTAAAATCGAGATTTCGGCAACACCTATCGTGCTGCTTTGATGGAGGAGAGAGCCTCGTCGGCAAGGTACGATGAACGCACCAACGGCCCACTTGCGCAGTGGCGGAAGCCCATATCGAGAGCTATTTGGCGGTATCGTTCGAATGTTTCGGGGGTGATATATTCCGCAACGGGAACCTGCTCCTCCGAAGGTCGAAGATACTGTCCGAGGGTTACAATCTCCACGCCCGCATCTCGCAAGTCGTGCAAGGTTTGTACCACCTCCTCTTCGCTCTCGCCAAGTCCTACCATCAATCCGCTTTTGGTCACTACTCCCCTCTCGCTCATATAGCGCAACGCAGCCAACGAGGTGCGATAGGTTGCTTTGGCACGAACTACGGGTGTAAGACGCTCCACGGTCTCGATGTTGTGCCCGATAATGTCGGGCTCCGATGCCATAACTACCTCCAACGAGGCAGGCACTGCATCGAAATCAGGAATAAGGAGCTCAATTGTTGCGTTTGGATTCTTCGTTCTGATAGCCTCTACGGTCTGCGCCCAATGCGCTGCACCACCGTCGGACAAATCGTCACGAGTAACAGATGTTACTACAACATGCTTCAAAGCCATAAGGTTCACACTCTCCGCCACTTGCTGTGGCTCTACCGGATTTGGAGGCAACGGCTTGCCTGTTTTGGTTGCGCAAAAACGACAACCTCGGGTACATACATCGCCCAAAATCATAAATGTGGCAGTTCGTTTGCTCCAACATTCTGCCTTATTTGGGCATCGTCCGCTGCTGCAAATCGTATGGAGAGAGTGTTCACGCACTATGCGAGCAACCTCCGCAAAAGTATCGCTTTTGTGGAGTCTGATTTTTAGCCATTCAGGCTTTCTCGCAGGTGCATTTTCACCATACAACTTCGGCATTTTCTTTTAAGTTCACTATTCCTATTGGCGCAAAGATACAAAATTAAATTCAGAATGCAAAATGCAAAATGCAAAATCTCTAAAATTTATTTTAGGGAGTTTAGGGAAATTAAAGAATTTAGGGAATTTAGCGATTGTTGCGTCATCGCTAAACCCCCTAATTTCACTATATTCTCTCTCGCTCGATTTTACAGCCAACCACCGTTGGATGCAACCTTCTCCTTCGAGATTACCACAAATTTACGGACAACCTCGGTTGGGAACGGCTTCTTGTTATCGCTGAGTGAGCCGCCACCTATAAGCATTTTCACGGTAATTGTTGCAGTACCAACCTTCGTGGTTTTGATGCTGATTTTACCCTTAGAGTATGCGCCAATGGTCAAACCTACCGCCTCGGTATCCTCTGCCGAAGCCTCTGCACTGACAAACTCGGCATCGGCAATACCTTCGCCGAAGTAGGTAGAGAGGTCTATTGCGGTTTCAACACCTGTCGCTACAACCTTGCACGGTGTGCCCTCAACCGAAAGGAGCATCTTGTAGGCATCGATATAGCCCCCACCGAGCATACCCTCGTAGTCGGGATATGTAATATCCAACGAGCTGCCATCGGAGTATGTAAGCACTATTCTACCTGTCAGATATGGGGTAATATCGTTTGTTGCCGAGAGGAGCAACGAACGGAACTCCTTAGCAGT
Source organism: Alistipes sp. (assembly GCA_017502025.1). Taxonomy (GTDB): domain Bacteria; phylum Bacteroidota; class Bacteroidia; order Bacteroidales; family Rikenellaceae; genus Alistipes. The sequence goes on from JAFVVS010000083.1 coordinate 2,547, forward strand.
ATAACTCTTACCCAACTTCTTTGCGTAGGACAAACCGAGGGCTGCCACACCCGAAACGTGCGGACACGCCTGAGATGTACCCTGCATAGAGCCATAATACTTCTTGCCCGTATCGCTATTTTGCGACGGTACAGTCGAGAGAATCTCGCCATTGCCATACAACTGCTCGCCACCAGGAGCCACAATATCGGTACCCGGACCATAGTCGGTAAAGTAGGCTGGTCGTGCAGCCGGGTTCATTGCAGCCACCGCCACACAAGGCTCGTATGCACCCGGGTAACCCGGAATAGGTGCGCTATCGTTGCCGGCAGCAAAGATAACCAAACCACCGTCGATTACACTCTTGTCGCCACCACCATTTGCGACAAAGTAGTCTATTGCACCCGCCTCGGAAGAGAGCTGATACTTGTAATCTCTATCGTTGGCAGGACCCTTCTCCCAATAATCTGCATCTTCGGTCTCGGCAGAGAGGTAACCCCAACTATTCTGCGAAATATGCGCTCCGTTGTCGGCAGCATACTGGAAAGCACGCACGAGATTCGAGGTGGAAGCACCCGAATCGCCATTGAAAATCTGCACCGACATAAGCTTCACGCCATCGTTTTTGCCGCTTCCGCCCGCAATACCGCATATACCTATGCCATTGTTATTCTCGGCTGCAATGATTCCTGCCACATGTGAGCCGTGACCCGTATCGCCCGTCTTCTCCCAAGTGATTGCGCCCTTCATAGTGGTAAAGTTGAAGCCATAAACATCGTCTTTATAGCCGTTGCCATCATCATCAACGCCCGTTGTGCCATTCAACTCCTTCTCGTTCACCCAGATATTGTTCTTCAAATCCTCGTGGGTATTCATCACACCCTCGTCAAAGACTGCAACAACAATCGAAGGGTCGCCTGCGCAGAGTCTCCACGCCGGCACAACATTTACATCGGCACCTGCAACAGCTTTTGGCAAGTTGTTGACATATCCACCACTCATTAGACCTCCCAAGTTCTCCAAGCCCCACTGCGACTTGCGGTAGGTGTCATTGAACGGAATTGTCGAAGTGGCACGAGTAGTCGAGGTCTCGCCAGCTACGCTTGTTGTCGAGAGTTTTGGCGCTCCGATACGCTTGATTTGATGCACATATTGCACCCTCTGTACCTCGGCAACATTTGCCAACTTCGCAGCCACCGCCTCCATATCGCTCGACTTGTCGAAGAGGAGTTCGTACCACAAGTGATAACCACCCGCATAGACCTTCTCACGGTTCTTCTCGGTTACGACATACAACGGCTCTACCGAATATCCGCTAACCTCGTCGAGCACTGCATCCACGCCGCTAACGCCTGTGCGAGTTGCACCGCTACGAGTTGCGCACTCCGCCAAACGACTCTCTGCCGAAGGGTTGAAACGAACGATAATCGAGCCACCGACACAATTGGTCGAGGCGTTCAAAATCTTTGCATTTGCAGGGTTGCTCTCAACGGCAACCTGTTGATCCTCTAAATCTGCTGTACAAGCCGAAAACAGAGCTACTGCCGACAATATATATAAAATCTTCTTCATCTTCCCACTCTTTTACAACGGTTTAACATCACTTACCGAGGCACTTCTGGTATTCGCAGTTGCCGATGCAGGCACCTCCGACAACTCGTAAATCGACACCTCCGAAGGGCGTTCTACACTCTCCAAGGTCAGCATCTTTGCCTCCTTATCCACGGTGTAGTGGTAACTGCTTGCCCACGCTTCGCCATCGCTATAAACGCCCTGCAACAGCGAATTCTCCTCGTCGGCCGTATAGGTGCCGTTGAACACCGTATATTCCAACTCCTCGGTACGCTGATAGATAGCGAACTTACCATCCTTGCCGAGGTCGATATAGATATCCGCCTCTGCCTCTACACCGCAGAAGCTAACCAAGTGCCAACATCTCGCCAACTCTACACTTACGACATCCTCGTCATTGCCACCGTTGCCCCAATTTATCTCAAAACCTTCGCAACTTGTCATAGCAACAAGTGCAAACACCGCACACATCAAGTGCATTAAATATCTCTTCATATTTTTCATCATAATTTTCGGAATCTTTGGTGCAAAGATAGGCATTTTCCCTTTAATACGAGTATTAAAGTGGCAAAAATTGTTGTTTTTCTACCAAAACAACCCTATCTTTGTAGAAAATAACAGATTTAAGCGTATGAAAAAGTTTATCCTTTCGCTCCTCGCATTGAGCGCAATTTGCACAGTCGAGGCACAGACCAAGAGTGGCGGTATCGACGCCAAGATGATGGAACAACTCCGCAAGGGCTACACAGCATCGCCCGAGCAGAAGGCAATTAAGAATGCCCTTGCATCGACCTCTATTGCCACTTTGGCAACAAATGGCGACAACCTCGCAATGTGCGACACCCACTTTTCGCACCGAGTTAAGACTCGTGGTATCACCAGCCAGAAGTCGTCGGGGCGTTGCTGGCTCTTTACGGGTCTGAATGTGTTGCGTGCCAAGATGATAAATAAGTACAACCTCGCCTCGATGGAGTTCTCGCAGAACTACTGTTCGTTCTACGACCTGCTCGAAAAATCGAACCTCTTTTTGCAGGCGATTATCGACACCCGTTCGCTTCCGCTCGACGATCGCAAGGTCGATTGGCTGCTCCGCCACCCTATCGGCGACGGCGGACAATTCACCGGCGTGTCGAACCTCATAATGAAGTATGGCATCGTACCAAAGGAGGTGATGCCGGAGACCTTCCAGAGCAACAACACCCGCAATATGCGCACTATCCTCTCGCTCAAATTGCGTGAGTATGCTCTCGCTCTCCGCAACGCCAAGAGCGAGAAGGCGGCTTCGGCAATGAAGGTGAAGCAACTGACCGAGATTTACCGCATCCTGGTGGAGTGTTTGGGTGTTCCGCCAACCGAGTTCGAATGGACTCTCCGCAACCGCAAGGGGGAGGTAGTTTCGACCGAGAAATATACGCCTAAATCGTTCTACGACAAGTTTATAGGCGAAGACCTCGAAGGCAACTACATAATGATAATGAACAACCCTGCACGAGAGTATGGCAAGGTCTACGAGATTGAGTACGACCGCCATGTTTATGATGGCGATAATTGGCTCTACATCAACCTCCCGATCGAACGCATCAAGGAGATGGCTATCGCCTCGATTAAGGATAATACTGCAATGTATTTCTCGTGCGATGTAGGCAAGTTCCTCCACCGCAACAAGGGTACTCTCGATTTGGCCAACTATGACTATGAATCGCTCTTCCGCACCTCGTTCCCGATGAACAAAAAGGAGCGCATTCAAACCTACGCAAGTGGCTCGTCGCACGCTATGACGCTCATTGCCGTAGATCTCGACAACGAGGGCAAACCTCGCAAGTGGATGGTGGAGAATAGTTGGGGCATAAAGTCGGGCTACAAGGGTAACCTTATTATGACCGACGAGTGGTTCAACGAGTATATGTTCCGCCTTGTGGTGGAGCGCAAGTATGTTCCGCAGGATGTGCTCGATATGCTCAAACAGAAGCCTACGATGTTGTCTGCCTGGGATCCGATGTTCGCACCCGAAGAGTAGATTTAACAACCCCACAAATACCTAACAGTGAAACGATTAGTCATTCTCGCACTTTTGCTCTTTGCGCTCTATGCCGAGGCTCTTGCTTGCACCTCGGCAGTGGTTGCATCGCACCGTTCGAGCGAGGGAGTACCACTCTTGTGGAAGCACCGAGATAACACCATCGGCACCAACACCCGCATCGACTATATCACAGGCGGAAAGTATGCCTACACGGCCGTTGTACCCAACAACCACCGATACGCACGAGGTCTCTATGCCGGCATAAACGAGGTGGGCTTTGGCGTCATCAGCACCGCCACCAAAAACCTCCCCGAGTCGACCCCCGAGGAGTATCAGGCGTGCCACCGTCGTCGATTGAAGGGTGGAGCCTTGTGGAACGGATTGCGTGAGTGTGCCACGGTTGACGAGTTCGAGGAGATGCTCAAAACCACCAAGCGCAGTCGTCGTTCACACTCGAATATCGGTGTAGGCGATGCATCGGGAGCAGTAGCCTACTTCGAGGTTTGGGATGTGGGATATCGTCGCTACGATGTGGGCGAAAGCGGCAACGACGGATTCGATGTCAGAGCCAACTTCTCGCACGCCGGCGATGCCAAAAAGAGAGGTTCGAGCCTTCGTCGTTACAACCTGATAATGAACGAGATGAAGGCGCATAAAGGCGCTTTCACTCCATTCGATTTCATAGGTTATTCACGCTCGTACAACAGCGTTAAATTTGGCAATATACTCACTTGCGACAAGGTTTCGGTTTGCAGCAATCACACCGTACCTCGCAGCTCTACAATTGGAGCATTTGTAATGGTTTGCGACGGCAAAAACCCTCGACTTTTGGTCATAAACGGCCACTCCGTACCCGGCGTTGCCGTGCCTGTCTATGTGAAGGCAAAGGGCGAAATTCCGCAGTGTGTAAAGGGTAATTCGATGCGACTTTTAGCGGAAGATTTTCAGGCGAAAGCCTATATCGCAGTTGCCGACAAGATAAGAGTTATGAACAAGGAGCTTATCGCCAAGGTACTGAAAATCAAGCAACCAAAAATCGAGATGCCGAAGGAGATGCCGAGCGACATTCGTGCCTTCAACGCCACCATCGACAAGAAGTTTGCTGCGCACGAAAAGCGTGTTCGCAAGGTACTCGATAAGGCAACTATACCCCACCCTCTGCACGATTAGAATTCGGCAGTAACGCCAAAGGTGGGTACAAGCGTACCATTTCGTTGTTTTATCCGTTTTAGAAGATACCTCTGCTCCTCGATTGGGGCGGAGGGATTTTCTATTATACCCGTACTCAAAAGCGCATCAGGGAGGGTTATCTCGCTGAAAGTTATATTTTCGAGGTCGAGATATATGCCCAAGTTCCACTTGCGGAACTCCCACACCTTATCGACCCTCACATCGAGTTGCACAAAGGGTTTCAGTCGCCCCTCGTTGTAGCGTGAGTAGTCGAGAGCCGCCCGCCCCGTAGCATCCCAATAGGTTTTGAGCGAGGTCTGCTCCTCGTCGTAAGGGGTGTATGGCGCACCACCTATTGCGCTCAACTTTGCACCTATGCTCCAACGGCGTGGCAGGTCGTAGGTGCCACTCACATTTGCCACCCAGCGATTATCCCACGCCGAGGGGATGTAGGGAGAGTGGCGATTGCTGCGATACTCGCTCCAATAGAGGGTAAAAGCGCCCACCACACTCACCTTATTCGGAATCTGCCAGCGAGCCGACAACTCCGCTCCGTAGGCTCGACCCTGCGCAGTTGAAATCAGCACCTCATTGCCCGTAACGCCATAGTCATTGCCCTTGCAGGTCAAAGGCACCCCATCCGCTACCGACAATGGCACTTGCGAGTAGAGTTTATAAAAGCCCTCCAACGACACCGCCAACCTCTCACGCAGACGATACTCCGCACCTGCCGCCGAGGAGAATACCCGCATATACTCCAATGTCCGATTTACAAGGCGGTCATCCACCCTAAAACCGAGGGCCGTGAGGGGTGGCAACTCGTAATACAACCCTGTGCTACCGCTCAAATAGAAGCCCTTGCCGAGCGAATACGATAGCGAAGCTCGGGGCGAGAGTTGTCGCCACGGCTGCGCCATAGCCGAGGAGTAGGTTGCGCCATCCATTCGCACACCCATAGAGGCGGTAAGTCGCTCATTCAGCGAACGATAGTCCGCCGAGAAGAATAGCGCATAACCGGCAAACACAAGGCGTGTATCGTAGTTGAAGTAGGAGCGCTCCCCACTCGGCAGTAGTTGCTTGGTGGTGGTAAAAAAGTGGCGCAACGACACCTCCGCACCCTCACGCAATCGCCAACGCCCAAGCAGTGAGCGATTTTCGAATCGAACAGTCGCCTTACCCTCGGTCGAGCGCAGTCGCAGACGCAAATTCTCCTCGCTCGACTCGTCGTTGTCGATATATTTTTTGTTGCGGTTGGCGAGGAAGCTATACCCCACCGAGAGGGTCTGAATATGCTTGCCACCAAAGTGGCGCAATGTTGCTCCGAGCGTAAAGGTCTCCTGCTCGATTTTGGGGATGTAACTCAAAATATACTCATTCTCCTCGCCTTTTTCGGAGAGATTCAGGCGCATATTATCCACGCCCACAAGTCCCAAAACCACGATTTCGTATCGCTCCGACGGGCGAATGCGCACCTTTGCCTGTGCATCTATGTAATTGGGCAGAAAGGGCAAACCGAGCAACTTAAAGAGCAGTTGCAAGTAGGACTGTCGCACCGAGAAGATGTAGGTCGCCCTCTTATCGAAGTGTCCGCTACCGCTAAACGCCACCTCCGAGGCTCCGAGCGTAGCCTTGAAGCGTTGGTGGTCGGGGTTGCCGTCACGGAGCGTAATATCCATAACCGAACTCAATGCATTACCCCTATCCACCGGAAAGGCTCCCGTGTAGAACTTAACCTGACGGATAAGGTCGGCATTGAGGATGCTGACAGGCCCACCCGATGCGCCTTGCGTAGCAAAGTGGTTGATGTTGGGAATCTCGATACCGTCGATATAAAAGGTATTCTCCGAGGGTCCGCCACCACGCACAATAAGGTCGTTGCGGTAGCCTATGGGCGAGAATGCCACACCGGGCAGGGTGCGGACAATGCGTGCCACATCACGATTTGCACCCGGGCTACGCTCCAAGTCGCCAATACCCACCGTATGTTGGCTTACGGGGCTCTCTATATCACGAGCATAGGGCGAGGGTGCAACTGCAACCGCCTCGATAGTGGTGGCGGACTCCTCCAACTCTATCTCCACAAAGGGCGTTAAGGCAGAGATGATATACTCGGGTGTCACGACTGCGGTGTAACCGACACTCGAAGCCTCGAAACGAGCCACTCCGCCCGATATATTTTCGATTGTAAAATAGCCGAGTGAGTCGGTTGCTGCGCCCTTGGTAAAGTCGCCCTCAACCACAACCGCAGCATAGGGGATACCCTGTCGTGAGGTTGCCGATATCACCCTACCACGAATATCGAAAGCCCTCGCCACAAAAGGCGACACAACAACCGCTACCAACAACACCGCACGACCTATTTTTGTCATAATCTCCTCTTTTTGGAGCAGACAAATCAACAATCGTGCAGAGATTTAACCGAAAACTTTTAGTTTTCCGTTTTTATTTGTACCTTTGCGCAATTATAACTGAAACCATTTGTCTTTATGAAATTCAAAGAGTATAAGAATCTTGATTTATCGGCACTCGCCAATGAGGTTTTGGCAGAGTGGGACAAGAAGGATACTTTTGCAAAAAGTATCGAGACACGAGAGGGTGCGCCGGCATTTATCTTCTATGAGGGCCCCCCTTCGGCAAACGGTATGCCGGGTATTCACCATGTTATGGCTCGTACCATCAAGGATGTATTCTGTCGCTATAAGACCCAGCAGGGCTATCGTGTAAATCGTAAGGCGGGTTGGGATACCCACGGTCTGCCTGTGGAGTTGGGTGTTGAGAAGACCCTCGGCATCACAAAGGAGGATATCGGCAAGAAGATTACCGTCGAGGAGTACAACCGTCGTTGCCGTGAGGATGTGATGAAATATACCGATGTGTGGAGCAACCTCACCCACCAGATGGGTTATTGGGTAAATCTCGACGATCCGTATATCACCTACGACAACAAATATATCGAGACTTTGTGGTATCTCTTGAAGCGACTCTACGATAAGGGTTTGCTCTATAAGGGTTACACCATTCAGCCATATTCGCCGGCAGCAGGTACAGGTCTTTCAACTCACGAGTTGAACCAGCCTGGTTGCTACCGTGATGTTAAGGATACAACTTGTACCGCTCAGTTCCGCATCGTGCGTGATGAGAAGAGCGAGCACCTCTTCGCAGGTGCCGAGGGAGAGTTGTTCTTCCTCGCTTGGACCACCACACCTTGGACTTTGCCTTCAAACACTGCACTCTGCGTTGGCCCTTCAATCGAGTATGTTCGTGTAAAGTGTCAAAACCCTTACACCGAGGCTCGCCAGACTATTATTATGGCAAAGGAGCTCGTTGGCTCGTACTTCGGCAAGAAGCAGGAGGGCACCTTCGAGGTTGAGGAGCTTTCGTTCAAGGGCAAGGAGTTGGAGGGCATCCGCTACGAGCAGCTTATCCCTTGGGTTAAGCCTATGGGCGATGCATTCCGTGTTATCGTAGGCGACTATGTAACCACTTCTGACGGTACAGGTATTGTACATATTGCACCTACCTTTGGTGCTGATGATGACCGTGTAGCTCGTGCTGCGGGTATTGCGCCACTCTTTATGGTCGATACCGCCGGCAAGAACTGCCCAATGGTTGATCGCTCGGGTCGTTTCTTCCGCTTGGAGGATTTGGACAAGGAGTTCATTGAGAAGTATGTAGATGTTGCACTCTACAATGAGTGGGCAGGTCGCTATGTCAAGAATGCCTACGATGCTGCGTTGGCGGATAGCGACACTACGCTCGACATCGACATCTGCGTAATGCTCAAAGGCGAGAGCAAGGTATTCAAGATTGAGAAGCACACCCACTCGTACCCACACTGCTGGCGTACCGACAAGCCGGTGTTGTACTACCCTCTCGACTCGTGGTTTATCCGCACCACTGCGCTCCGTGAGCGTATGATGGAGTTGAACGACACTATCAAGTGGCAGCCTGAATACACAGGCTCTGGTCGCTTCGGCAAGTGGTTGGAGGGCTTGGTTGATTGGAACCTCTCCCGTTCACGCTTCTGGGGTACTCCACTCCCAATCTGGGCTACCGAGGACTACTCGGAGATGAAGTGCATCGGCTCGGTTGAGGAGCTTATGGCGGAGATTGAGAAGTCAATCGAGGCGGGCTTTATGACCGAGAACCCATACAAGAACTTTAAGGTGGGCGATATGTCGGCAGAGAACTATTCGACCGAGAATATCGACCTCCACAAGCCTTATGTTGATAATATCGTCTTGGTATCATCGAAGGGCGAGCCTATGCGTCGTGAGAGCGACTTGATCGATGTTTGGTTCGATTCGGGTGCTATGCCTTATGCACAGCGTCACTACCCATTCGAGAATGCCGACTGCTTCGACAAGCTCTTCCCTGCGGACTTTATCGCTGAGGGTGTTGACCAGACTCGTGGTTGGTTCTTCACATTGCACGCAATTGCTACAATGTTGTTCGACAGCGTAGCATTCAAGAATATCATCTCGAACGGTCTTGTGCTCGACAAGAACGGCAACAAGATGTCGAAGCGACTCGGCAACGCCGTAGATCCATTCGAGGTATTGAACAAGTACGGAGCAGATGCCACTCGTTGGTATATGATTTCGAACTCCGACCCTTGGGAGAACTTAAAGTTCGATGTCGAGGGCGTGGATGAGGTGCGTCGTAAGTTCTTCGGAACACTCTACAACACCTACTCGTTCTTTGCTCTCTACGCCAACATCGACGGCTTCACAGGCAAGGAGGCAGAGGTGCCAATGGAGCGTCGCCCAGAGATTGACCGCTGGATTATCTCGTTGTTGAACACTCTCGTAAAGGATGTTACTACATCGTTGGAGGACTATGACCCAACCCCTGCGGCTCGTGCTATTCAGGATTTCGTGGGTGAGAACTTGTCGAACTGGTATGTACGCCTCAACCGCAAGCGTTTCTGGGGTGGCGAGATGAACGAGGATAAGCTCTCGGCTTATCAGACACTCTACACCTGTCTCGAAACTGTTGCTAAGTTGGCTGCTCCATTTGCGCCATTTATTTCGGATCGCATCTTCTGCGATTTGAACGCATTGAGCGAGCGCCACTCGGAGGATTCGGTTCACCTCGCATCGTTCCCTAAGTGCGACGAAAAGTTAATCGACGCTCGTTTGGAGGATATGATGGCTATGGCACAGCAGGTATCGTCGATGGTACTCGCATTGCGCCGTAAGGTAAATATAAAGGTGCGTCAGCCACTTGCAAAGGTGTTGATTCCTGTACTCGACGACGCTACCGAGGAGCATTTGTCGGCTGTTAAGTCGCTCATCCTCAACGAGGTAAATATCAAGGATATGGAGCTTATTCGTGAGACCACAGGTCTTATCACCAAGCGCATCAAGCCAAACTTCAAGACCTTGGGACCTCGCTATGGCAAGTATATGAAGCAGATTGCAGCGATGACTGCCGAGTTCTCGCAGGAGAAGATAGCAGAAATTGAGGCTTCGACCGAGATTGTACTCGATATGGGTGCCGAGCAGATTACCGTAACCCCTGCCGACTTCGAGATTATGTCGGAGGATATGCCGGGTTGGTTGGTAACAAGCGAGGGCAAGCTCACCGTAGCACTCGACATCACCCTCACCGAGGAGTTGCAGAAGGAGGGTGTGGCTCGTGAATTGGTAAATCGTATCCAAAACATCCGTAAGGATTCGGGCTTGGAGGTTACCGATAAGATTGAGGTCGAGATTGAGGATATCGAGGCTGTTCACTCGGCTGTTGCCGACTTTGCATCGTATATTGGTCAGCAGACCTTGGCGGTAAGCGTCAAGACTGCAACCGCACCACAGGGCGAGTTCGTCGTAGATAGCGATGTAAATGAGGTACCTCTCAAAATCGCAATCAAGCGAGTTTAGATTCATTTCGACACAAAAGCAAAAGGCGAGAAACAATTCTCGCCTTTTCTTATACTTATATATATAACTATTACTGTCGCCTTTCGGTTTTAGATACGATGTAGATACTCAACTCGTAGAGCCCGTACAGCGGCAACAGCACCAACATCATACTCGCCACATCGGGCGGTGTGATAAAGGCGGAGAGTATCGCAAGCACTACAATGGCGTGACGACGATACTTGCGCATAAACGCTGCGGTGAGCAACCCCATCTTTGCCAAAATACGGCAGAGAATTGGCAATAAGAATATCACTCCGCAGGCAAA
>JAFVVS010000084.1 GCA_017502025.1 Alistipes sp.
GACGAGCGTTTGGAGCGTGAAGTCTTCGGTCTTCACTTCCGCAATCCGATAGGCATCGCCGCCGGCTACGACCGCAATGGCGAGATTTTCCGCCCACTCTCGGCACTCGGCTTCGGCTTTGTGGAGATTGGAACGGTCACCCCTCGCCCACAGCAGGGCAACCCCAAGCCGAGAATCTTCGAACTCCCCGAGGATAAAGCCATTATCAACCGCATAGGCTTGGCTTCGAAGGGCTTCGAGGCGGTAATAGAGAATGTTCGCAAGGGACACGAAGGCATAATTCTCGGTTGCAACATCGGCAAAAACACCGTCACACCTCCCGAGGAGGCGGCAATGGACTATCTGCGAGTATTCCGCAACCTCTATCAGTACCTCGACTACTTTGCCGTGAATGTGAGCTACAACACCACCCACAAGCAGTATGTACCTCGCACCCGAGAGAGCATAATGAAGATTCTCGAACCACTCTTCGACTTCCGCCGAGGACAAAATCAATATCGCCCGATACTCCTGAAAATATCGCCCGATTTGACCAACGAGGAGATCGATTTGATGACCGATATTATGGTTGATACTCCGCTCGACGGAATTATCGCTACCAACGCCACAACCCACCCCGAGGGGCTTAAAACCTCGAAGGAGGAGCTGCGAAAAAGGGGTGTCGGAGCTGTGAGCGGTGCTCCTCTGACCGAGCGAGCAATAGAGGTTGTGCGCCGAGTATATGAGCGTTGCAACGGCACCTACCCAATCATCGGAGTAGGCGGTTTGATGACGGGCGAGGATGTCAAGCGAATGATGGATGCAGGCGCAACCCTCGTACAGGTCTATACGGGTTTTGTCTATAATGGAGCAGGCTTTGCCGGCGACCTCTGCCGAAGCCTTATCGCTCCCGAGGCGACACCCGAAACGCAGAGTAACTCCGAAGTCGTAGCCGAGGAAACGACCGAAAATCAACAATAAAAGATGAAAGCAACAATTATTACCATAGGTGACGAGATCTTGATTGGACAGATTCTCGACACCAACTCCCGCTATATCTCTCGTGCGCTAAACGCACACGGCATTATGGTTGCCGAGCGCACATCGATAGGCGATGACCGCACCCAAATTGTTGAGACGCTCAACCGAGCACTCTCGCAGAGCGAGGTTGTGATTATCACGGGTGGTTTGGGCCCTACAAAAGACGATATCACAAAGCACACCTTGTGCGACTACTTCGGCTCGACACTCCGCTACGACGAAGTGGAGGCGGAGCATATCCGCACGCTGCTGGCGGTGCGAAATATCGCCTTCAACGACCTCAACCGAGGTCAGGCAATGGTGCCCGAGTGTTGCACCGTACTGCACAACGCCCACGGCACAGCCCCGGGTATGTGGTTTGAGCAGAATGGGCGTGTAGTGGTGTCGCTTCCCGGTGTTCCGTTCGAGATGCAACACCTCATAGATGAGGAGGTTATGCCACGATTGAAGGCTCGTTTCGAGTTGCGTGAGATTGTTCATCGCACGATGATTACATTCGGCATTGCCGAGTCGATTTTGGCGGAGCGCATCGCCAAGTGGGAGGAGGCTCTACCCGACTATATTCGACTTGCCTATCTCCCTGCTCCAAATGTAGTGCGACTGCGCCTTTCGGCATACGAGGTCGAGGGCAAGGAGGTGCGCCACGAAATAGACAACCTATTCGAGGAGTTGCGCTCGATAATCCCCGACAATATCGCAGGTTTCGAGGAGGCTTCGGTCGAAGAGTTAGTACATAACATCCTAATAAACAAAGGTTTGACCCTCGCCACTGCCGAGAGTTGCACGGGCGGAGCAATTGCATCAAAATTCACTGCGCAAGCAGGAGCTTCGGCATATTTTCTCTGCGGAGTGGTGTCGTACAGCAACGAGTCAAAAAATAAGGTTTTGGGTGTTGAAATGTCCGATATCACGCAATTTGGGGCGGTGTCGGAGCAGGTAGCAATGGCTATGGCGAAGGGTGCAAGAGCCATTTCGGGTGCAGATTTTGCCATCTCGACCACCGGCATAGCCGGTCCGACAGGCGGCAGTGAGGAGAAACCCGTAGGTACAGTATGGATAGGTGTAGCCACGCCAAACAGATGTTTTGCGGTGTTGAAAAACTGCGGTACAGACCGCTTACAAATCATTTCGAGGGCAACGGCATACGCCATAGCGATGCTCTACGAGGAGTTGAAATAGCATAGAAACGAAATATTCGTAGTTCGAGAGGGGGCAATTATTTATAATTGCTCCTCTTTGTTTTATGCATTTTTTTTCGTACTTTTGCGTGATTTTAACCACAAACGATAATTCAAAATCAAAAAAAACATACAAAATGACAAAAAAACTACTATTCAGCTTGATGGTATGTGTCGCTCTTTCGAGCCTCTTCGTAGGTTGCAAGGAGGAGACTACCAAGACCAAACAGACTCGTGAGTACAATGCGATGATTCTCGAAACTGCATCTCGCAAACTCAGCTCAACCTACTCGGCAACTATCCGAGGTAAGCAGGATGTCGATATCCGTACAAAAGTCGAGGGATACATCACCGACATCAAGGTAAAGGAGGGTTCGATTGTTAAGCAGGGACAGACCCTCTTTGTTATCGACCAGGCTCAATATTTGGCTGCTCTCGCAACCGCAGAGGCAAAAGTCGAGGTAAAGCAGGCATTGGTCGAGGCATCGCAGCTCTCTGCCGCAGCAAAGGAGGTACTCTTCGAGCAGGATATCGTATCGGAGTTCGACCTTCGTATGGCTCGCACAAACCTTGCAGCTTCGAAGGCGGAGCTTGCTCAGGCAAAGGCTGACGAGCTCACCGCAAGCAACAACCTCGCCTACACTCTTATCAAGAGTCCTGTGGATGGCGTTGTAGGTACTCTTCCATTCCGTGTTGGTACCTTCGTAAGACCTTCGGAGTCGACACCTATCACCACCGTGTCGGACAACTCGGAGATGTATGTCTATTTCTCGTTGAGCGAGAGTCAGGTGCTCTCACTCAAACGCCAATATGGTGCTATCGAGAACGCTTTGCAGGATATGCCGGATGTTGAGTTGCAACTCAGCGACGGTACAATCTATCCGGAGAAGGGTCGCATCGAGGCTATCTCGGGTATCATCGACCCAACTACCGGCTCGGTAACCATCCGTGCGAAGTTCCCTAACAAGAAGCGATTGCTCATCTCGGGAGGTTCGGGTACAATCATCTTGCCTCACCGCCAGGAGGGCTGCGTAGTTATTCCGCAGCACGCAACCTACGAGGTACAGGACAAGGTCTATGCTTACAAGATTGAGAACGGCATCGCAAAGGCTAAGATTATCGGCGTATTCGAGATTAGCAACGGTAAAGAGTTTATCGTGGAGTCAGGCCTTATGGAGGGCGATACAATCGTGGTCGAGGGCATCGGAATCTTGCGTGACGGTGCAAAGGTTAAGATTAAGGACATTATCGCTCCGAAGAAAAAATAACCCCGAAAAGTAGTTTCAAGAGATGAATATTAAAACCTTTATCGACCGCCCGGTACTCTCGACCGTTATCTCGATCGTTATCGTCATCGGAGGTCTTATCGGATTGGCATCGTTGCCTATCGAGCGATATCCAAACATCGCTCCACCAACAATTTTCGTATCGGCATCCTACCCGGGAGCAAGTGCCGAGACCTTCCAGAAGAGTGTTATCGTACCACTCGAAGAGGCTATCAACGGTGTGGAGAATATGACCTATATGTCATCGACCTGCTCCAACAACGGTAGCGGTAGCGTGAATGTATACTTCAAGCACGGCACAAGTGCCGATATGGCGGCTGTCAATGTGCAGAACTGTGTATCTCGTGCAACCAAGCAGCTTCCATCGGAGGCTGTCGAGGCGGGTATCACCGTAAGAAAGCGTCAGACAAGTATCTTGGAGCGTGTGGCCATTTACAGCCCGAACGGCTCCTACGACCGAACCTTTATCGTGAATTACATCAAGATTAACCTCGTGCCTGCAATCTCCCGTATTCCGGGTGTGGGTGATGTCGAGGTGCGTGGTTCGGACTACTCGATGCGTATCTGGTTGAAGCCCGATATTATGGCGCAGTACAAGCTCGTGCCAAAGGATATCGCCACTGCCGTAGGCGAGCAGAACCTCGAATCGGCAGCAGGTTCGCTCGGTGAGAGCTCCGACCAGACCTTCCAATACTCGATGCGTTACAAGGGTCGTTTGGAGAATATCAGCGAGTTTGAGAATATCGTAATTCGTGCGCTTCCGAATGGTGAGGTGTTGCGTTTGAAAGATGTTGCAACTATCGAGTTAGGAAACCAATCATACCAATACCAATGTGAGGTTAATGGTTGCCCGGGAACAGAGTTCGTAATCTATCAGACCCCAGACTCGAATGCAACCGAGGTTATCAACGCTATCGATGACTTCCTCGAACAGGCAAAGGATGACTTCCCTGTCGATTTGGAGATGGTTGTATTGGAGAGTACCAACGACTTCCTCTATGCCTCTATCTACAATGTGGTGCGCACCCTCTTGGAGGCTATCGTATTGGTAACACTCGTGGTGTTCCTCTTCTTGCGTGACTTCCGCTCGACAATGATTCCACTCATTGCCACCCTCGTGTCGATTGTCGGAACATTTATGTTCCTCTTCCTCTTCGATTTCAGTATCAACCTCCTCACCCTCTTTGCATTGGTGCTCTCGATTGGTGTGGTTGTGGATGATGCGATTATCGTGGTAGAGGCGGTGCATACCAAGTTCGACGCAGGCTACAAGTCGCCATATAAGGCTACTATCGATGCGATGGACGGTATCACATCGGCAATTATCACCTGTACGCTCGTATTTATGGCGGTATTTATCCCGACATCGTTTATGGGCGGAACATCGGGTGTATTCTACACTCAGTTCGGTATTACTATGGCGGTAGCAGTGGGTATCTCGGCGTTGAACGCCTTGACCCTTTCGCCGGCATTGTGCGCTATATTGCTTCGACCAAAAGATGAGCACGGCAACAACAAGGAGGTATCCTTAGGTCGCCGCATCGGTATGGCTATGGATGGCTCATTCGAGGCTGTTCGTAGAAGATATTTGCGTGGTGTAACCTTCTTCTTGCGTCATCGTTGGCTGGCATTGCTCTTGCTGGTTGCTACCTGCGGTTTGCTCTACTACTTTATGACAACCACCAAGACAGGTTTGGTGCCTCGTGAGGATATGGGTACAATCAATATGAAGATTACCACCCCTCCGGGAACATCGTTGTTGCAGACCAAGAAGATTCTCGACCGTATCGACAACGACATCCTCAAAGATATGGAGGAGGTGCGTGCATATAGTAAGTTGGCCGGTAGCGGTGATGCGACAGGCCCTTCGTATGGTAGCTTCAACTTCCGACTCAAACATTGGGATGAGCGTAAGGGCAAGGAGCACAGCGTAGGTGCCGTACAGGAGCGCATCAAGCAGTATGCAAGTAAGTTCAACGAGGGTACCGTAACAACCTCGACCCCGGCGATGATTCCGGGCTTCGGTGCTGCGGGAGGATTTACACTCTACTTGCAGGATCGCAAGGGTGGTACAATCGAGGAGTTGTACGATGTTACGATGGACTTGATTAACGGATTGAAGGAGCGTGATGAGATTGGCTCGGTTTATACCGCATTTAAGCCAAACTATCCGCAGTATCAGATCACCGTGGATGCCGTGAAGTGTAAGCGAGCAGGCACCTCGACAAAGGAGGTATTGCAGGTATTGAGCGGTTACTACGGAGGTACGATGTCTACCCGTTTCAACAAATTTACCAAGCTTTATCAGGTGCGTATTCAGGCTCACCCTGAATATCGTACCGACAAGCACTCGCTGAACAACATCTTCGTGCGTATCGGCGAAGAGATGGCTCCAATCGGTCAGTTCGTAACCATCGAGCGTATCTACGCTCCGGAGCGTATGCAGCGATTCAATATGTTCCCAGCAATCAGTGTTGCAGGTCGTGCTGCCGAGGGCCGTTCGTCGGGTGAGGCATTGCGAGCTGTGGCAGAGGTTGCGAAGGAGGTTTTGCCTGTGGGATATGGCTACGACTATGCCGGTATTGCTCGTGAGGAGCAGGCCGAGAGTAACAATACTGCCATCATCTTCGGCATCTGTATCTTGCTTATCTACCTCATCTTGGCAGGTCTGTACGAGAGTTATATGATTCCGTTGGCGGTTATCCTTTCGGTTCCGTTCGGCTTGATGGGTTCGTTCCTCTTTGCCCGAATGATGGGCGTAGAGAACAATATCTACCTCCAAACAGGTTTGATTATGCTTATCGGTTTGTTATCCAAGACCGCCATCCTGATTACCGAGTTCGCAAGCGAGAAGCGTGAGCAGGGTATGTCGCTCGCAATGGCGACATACGCAGCGACCAAGGAGCGTTTCCGTCCTATCCTTATGACCGTATTGACAATGGTTATCGGTATGATTCCGTTGATGTTTTCGACCGGTGTAGGTGCAAACGGAAACAACACCATCGGCTCGGGTGTCGTGGGAGGTATGGTTATCGGAACCTTGGCACTCTTGTTCATCTTGCCGGCTCTCTTCATCATCTTCCAGTGGTTGCAGGAGAAGATTAAACCTATTAAAGCGAAAGATACTAACACAAACGAGGAGAAAGAGTAATGAAAAAGATTCTCTTAATATTGGGTATTGCAACTCTCTTCACAAGTTGCACCATCTACAAGAAATATAGCCGCCCCGAGGATATCTCGACCAAGAATCTCTATGGCAACATTGAGAAGGCGGATACCACCACCATTGCGGATATCTCGTGGCGAGAGTTCTTCACCGACAAGTACCTGCAAGGCTATATCGAGCAGGGTTTGAAGAACAATATCGATATGCTGTTGGCAGCAGAGCGTGTTTCGCAGGCGGAGTTGGCATTGCAGTCGGCAAAGTTGGCATTTATTCCGTCGTTCAACTTCGAGCCGCAGATTGGTGCCGGCGTGAACCAATCATTCGCCTACACCTTGCCTGTAAAGGCGAGCTGGGAGATTGATATCTTGGCACGCAACATCAACGCCAAGCGCAAGGCCGAGGCGACATTGGAGTACAACCGCCTCTATCGTCGCAGTGTGCAGACTGCACTCGTATCGGCTATCGCCAACAACTACTACACGCTCCTTATGCTCGATGCACAGCTTCGCATCTCTCGTGCAACTTCGGCTTCGTGGAAGGATAATGTCCGCACAATGAAGGCTATGAAGGAGGCGGGTATGACCAACGAGGCTTCGGTATCCCGTACCGAGGCTAACAGTTGCTCGATCGATGCATCGTTGCACGATTTGGAGTACAGCTTGGTTAAGGCACAAAACTCTCTCGCACTCTTGTTGGGCGTTCCTCCACAGGATTTCCCTCGTGGCGAGTTGAATGGCGTAGATTTCAAGCAGGAGTTGTTTGTAGGCGTACCTGCGCAGTTGCTTTCTCGTCGTCCCGATGTTCAGCAGGCAGAGTATAACCTCCGCATCGCATACCACAACACCAACATCGCTCACGCAAAGCTCTACCCTTCGCTCACCATCACAGGCGAGGGCGCATTCGAGGGCAGCCCTGCAACTTGGGCACTCTCGTTCGTGGGTAAGTTGGTACAACCAATCTTCAACGCCGGCGCAAACCGTGCAAACTACAAGATTGCACAGTCGCAGCAGAAGGAGGCTTTGCTCGAATTCGAGCACAAGTTGTTGGAGGCTGGTAGCGAGGTGAATACCGCATTGGCGCAGTGCCGTTCGGCTCGCAGCAAGACCAACTTGCGTATTCGCCAGATCGAGACTTTGGAGAGTTCGGTATATAGCACTCGTCAGCTGATGAGCCACTCGGAGGCTACCTACTTGGAGGTTTTGACCGCCCAGCAGTCGTTGCTTTCGGCACGATTGCAGCAGGTTTCGGACCGTTTCGAGGGTATTCAGGGTGTTATCAACCTCTACCGTGCTTTGGGTGGCGGTGTCGACACAAGCATCGAGCCTGCTACCGAGAAGAACCCAATCTTCAAGTGTTCAAAAAGGAAGAATAAGTAGGATAAAGTGAGTAAGACACTCTCGTTAGGTACTGACAATATCGGCAAGTTGCTATTCAACTACGCAACGCCGGCAATTATAGCGATGGCTTCGTCATCGCTATATCACCTTATTGATAGTGCCTTCGTGGGTCACGGAGTGGGTGGAGCCGCCATTGCAGGTATGGCTATTACGATGCCGATTATGAATATCGGCGCAGCCTTCGGAGCGATGGTTGGTGTGGGCGCAGGAGCCCGCATATCGTTGCGTCTGGGCGAGGGCAACAAACGAGCTGCCGAGAAGACCTTGTGCAATGCCGTGCTACTCAACATCATTATCGGCTTCACGATAATGGTGCTTATGCTCACCTTCCTCGACGAGATTTTGGTGCTGTTCAGCGGAGGTAAGGCGTCGACCGAGACCTTGGAGTATGCCCGACAGTTTATGCGCATAATCCTGCTCGGAAATATCACCCAACATCTCTACCTCGGTATGAACGATATGATTCGTGCTTCGGGCAACCCTCGCAAGTCGATGGCGATAATGCTCACCTCGGTAGCGATAAATCTCGTTCTCAATCCGCTCTTTATATTCGTATTCCATTGGGGTATTCAGGGCTCGGCTGCGGCTACGGTCATCTCACAGTTTGTCTGCTTCCTGCTTGCTCTGTCACACTTCTGCTCGAAGAAGTCGTTCCTGCGCTTCAAGCGTGAGGCATTCCACTTCGATTGGAGGATTGTGGGCAATATTCTCTCGATAGGACTCGCTCCGTTTTTGATGAACATCTGCGCCTCGATGGTTGCCGCATTTGTCAATACTGCGATGTTGCAATTTGGTGGTTTGGGCGCACACGACATCGTACCGAGAGAGCAAGGTGCAGCCGATTTGTATGTCGGAGCCTACGGCATAGTCAATCGTGTGGCGTTGCTCTTTATTATGGTGGTGCAGGGTCTAAATCAGGGTATGCAGCCTATCGTAGGCTACAACTACGGAGCCAAGAATTTTGCCCGAGTTCGCAAGGCGGTATTTATGACTATCGGTTGCGGAGTAACAATCGCCACGCTTGGCTTTGCCTTGGGCGAGAGCATACCGCACCTTATCGCTCGTGCCTTTGTCGATTCGTCACGAGGTGGCGACGAGAGCCTTCTTATCGAGGCATCGGCACAGGGTATGCGACTCATCTTGATGATGTTCCCACTCGTGGGCTTCCAGATTGTCGTGGGAGGTTTCTTCCAATATATCGGCAAGGCTCCATTGGCAATATTCGTTTCGCTCACCCGCCAACTGCTCTTCCTCTTGCCATTGTTGTGGCTCTTACCTCGACAGTTCGGAGCCTACGGCGTATGGATCTCGATGCCTATTGCCGATAGCGCATCCATTCTCTTGGCATTCATCCTCTTTGTATGGCAGATACGCAAGATTAAGCGTATGGAGTTGAAGGTGCAATAGACTACCCTATTAAGACAGACTAAAAACAGAGATGGCGACCAATTTCTTGGTCGCCATCTCTATCTATATCAACTATCAGATTTAGAATATGTAATTCAAACCAATATTCACACCTGGTTTGTACGAGTTTTTCATCTTCAACTCCGAAACCGGAACATTTAAGTTGGTGTTGGTGTAAACCTTTGTGTTGAGTGGCACGGCAACCTCAGCCGAGAGGATAAAGTTGCGGTTCATAGCCAACTTCAAGCCCAAGCCGGCACTCATATGCACCTTGCGGGGCTCGCCTGTGTAGATGAGGTTTAATTCGGCATCTGTGAGAGCCTCGCCACCGAGGGTCTGACCCGTTTCGCGAATTTTTTTCATCTCGTCGAGGCGGTAAGGCTGAACGCAACCACCGATATCGAAGAATGGGTTTGTTGCGAGATAGAAGTTCTGCTTGATAAAGCGGAACGACACAATCTTGAAGCGCATCTCGATATTTGCCCACGCATAGCCGTCGCCAATCACGCTGTTGTATGGCACACCACGCACGGTGTTGATACTACCCAAACCATCCGAGATAATCTGACGGAGGTAGAGGGTGTTGATGTTCTGCAAAGTGTAGTATGGTGCATTTCCTGCCAACTTGCCCTGATATGCGAGGTGATAAGCAAAGGTGATTTTATCCTGCCAAACGGGTACATAGTGGCGGAAGTGGGCAGCCAACTTTAAGTAGTGGTAGCCATCTTTGCCACGACCGTTGAGGATATCGGGCGAACCGTAAGCGTAAAGTTCCGCCCAAATACCTCGTGTAGGGTCTGCCTCGTGTTCACGGCTATCGTAGACCAAACCTGCCTTCAATTCGAGGTGGTGACCTCCGTGTGCCTCGTTGGCATTGATAAGACCTGCACGCTGGTACAACTGCCACAACGATGGCGAGTTGATACCCATATTTGTCAAATAGTCGTTCGCAAAGGTTGAGTCGTAAGCCGTCTTACCCTTCTTCTTCAACGATATGTTCTGTACATCGTACCACCAATAGGAGATACCTGCTGCCCAGCGGAAGTTCGGAAGAATATCTCCCTGAAAATCTGCCATTATACGCATTGAGTTACGCTTGACATTGTACATCGCCACGCGATTCATCTGTTTCTTGCCGCTCGCAAGGTCGGTGAAGTATGGCGCAGCCGCACCATTGAAGCCCATAAACGGATACATCTGTGCAAGGATGTAGGTTGCGGCAAATGTAAGGCGCACCTTCGGGATAAGATACTTCGAGTCGTAGAAGAAGTGGAGTTTAACTTGGTCTTTGGTTGTCCACGACAAATCGACATTAAACTTGTGCTTGTATGCCGGATAGGTCGAACCATCGCCATAGTCGAAAATCTCGCACAATGCTCCAATCTGGAAGCCTGTGTCGCTATTGTAACCAATTGATGGGAACGGAGCAAAGTTCCACCCCTTCTTTACGGTCTGTTTCTTTGTGTCGGCAACTTCGGTTGTGCTTTTTCTTTCGTCTTTCGTCTCTCGTCTTTCGTCTCTCGTCTCTCGTCTTTCGTCTATCTTAGGCTCTGCCGAGGCGGTTGTCGAAACAAACAATATGGCACTAACTGCCAAAGCAAAAAATTTACGCATAATAGTGTCGTATTAAATTAGAGTAAATGTAATAATTTGGCCATCAAGATGCCGAGGTAGTTACCTACAGCATAGCCCATAAGTCCTGCTGTGATACCCGTAACGAGGGCGGCACGATTCTTCATTGCGTTGGCAATCATCGGTACAAATGGTGGCGAGTTGATAAATGCCACCGACGAGATTACCATAGAGTCGGCGTTGACCTTGAAGAGACGGCAGATGATGGCGTGAATGAACAACGAAACGAAGATTGCGAATGTTAGGAATGCAATCATATTCAAATTCTCCATAATCTGCAAGTTCGAGAGGTCTGCCATCGAGGCTATCGCCATAGAGAATATATATATAAGGTACATTCCCAGGTCGTAGCTCTTATCAAACTTCTGAATAGGCTTGCAGAACGAAAGAGCAATACCGATAGTGGTAAGCATAAGGATAAATGGAGCCATAAACCAACCACCCTTCTTCTCGTTCATAAAGTTCGCAAGGTCGGCACCGAATATCCAACCAATAAGGTAGGAGATACCAGCAGCAACGATAACCACAACAATCGTTGTAGCAAGAACTTTGAAAATCTGCTTCATTCCCGCCTTCGACCACAATCCCTTGTATGGGTTTGCCTTCACCGCCTTCATCTCCTCCTTGATGGCCTCGGCATCCTCCTCCGAGATATCGAGGCGAGTCTTCTCGCCATAGAGCCAACGGAACAAGCGAATACCGCCCGCCAAGAGGAATACAAAGTAGAAGAAGCAGATTACGATATCGTAGGTTGTAAGCAAGACATAGGTGCTGTCGCTAATGCGCAAGCCCTCCTTGATTGCCGCAGCATTGAGCGTACCACCGGTGCATTTTCCTGCCAACATACCGCCAATTTCGGCACCCTGTTGTATGTCATCGCCAAAGAGCAGATAGCCACCCACAACTGCCAAACATACCGAGATAACACCACTTGTCACCAACTTTACTTGGAGCGAGAGTTCACTGGTCTTGAAGGTGCAACCAAAGAGCATCATCGGAATAGCCAACGGAATCATAATTGTTGGGATAATTCCCTGCAAGGTCTTAATCTCTGCCGGCATCGGGATATTCGCAATCACGAGTCCGATAGCGTAGAGAAGCATCACAGGACCGATTTTGTCGCAAATCGGATATTTACGGCACAACCATAGCACGCCTGCCGGAACTACGCAGAACATAGCTATGAGCCATACATAGTTGAAGATTGTCAATAACATAAGAGTTATAATTTGGGTTTATTTTCTCTTTTTACAGCGACAAATATAACCAAAAAAGCCCCATGTTATACCAAAAAGGAGAGTATGAGAGAAAAAATAGGTATTTATACCTATTGCCCCAAAGCTACATCGAGCACCATCATCAGTGCAAAGCCTATGGCAAAGGCGATGGTCGGAGTGTTGGAGTGATGACCGTCGTGCGATTCGGGGATAAGTTCCTCAACCACAACATATATCATCGCACCTGCGGCAAAAGCGAGCATATATGGGAATACGCCCGAGAGATACTCTATGCAGAGAATTGTAAGAACAGCGGATATTGGCTCTACCAAGCCCGACAATGCGCCATAGCCAAAGGCACGACTGCGTGAGTTGCCCGAGGAGCGAAGCGGAAGCGATATGATTGCCCCCTCGGGGATATTCTGAATGGCAAGACCAATGGCGAGGGCCAATGCACCGGCAAAGGTCATACCCACCTCGCCTGTCAGTACGCCTGCCGCCACAACGCCCACAGCCATACCCTCGGGGATATTGTGGAGCGTAACCGCCAAGACGAGCATCGACGAGCGACCCAACTTCGACTCGGGACCTTCGGGCTTATCGCTGTCGGGATGAAGGTGAGGGGTGAATGTGTCGAGCGCAAGCATAAAGAGGACACCGAGCAGGAAACCTACGGTTGCCGGCACCCAAGCAAATCGCCCCATCTCTGCCGACTCGTTCATCGCAGGGATAAGCAACGACCATACCGATGCCGCCACCATCACGCCCGAGGCGAAACCAAGCAGGGCACGACGCACTTTGTCGGCCGATTTTTCTCCAACAAACAACACCGTCGCAGCACCAATCACAGTACCTGCAAAGGGAATCAACAACAGAGGTAAAATTTCGCTCCAAGCCATAAACGCTCTCATTTCTTACCGCAAATATACCGCCTTTTAGTCGTAAAACTATCGAAAAATCAAAAAAATATCAATTCTCAAAACCCAAACAGCCGATTTTTTCATAAATTTGTAGTGCAAACATCTTAATAAAATTATTGGCTATGAAGACGAAAGTGTTGATTGCGTTGATAGCAATGGTAGTGGCGGTTGCCTGCGAGAGCCCAAATGATGGGCAGCAAAAGAGTAAGCACGAGCAAGCGGTTGAAAATATAGTGGCTCAATGCCAGAATTTCGATGCTACAACCTTTGCGCAAGAGTTGCCGGGCGTGTGGAAGCTTGATACCGATGTTAGCTATGATGAGAATTGGGCACGAATCACAGATTGGCGCTTGGTGACTGGTGAGTACAACAATGAGTGTATTGGTTGGCATGGTACAACATACACCTTTACGGCTGACAGTAAAGGCTCGATTGCCCCTTGGTACTATTTCCCAAACGAAGATCAAACTCCGCTGGTTTTCGATTGGCACTACGACGCAGAGCACAACCAACTCGTGTTTAGTGGCGATGTAAAATCTACGAGAACGGTGTCAGGTTTTAATGGCGAGTACCTTGTATTCGACTATTACGACACCACAAACGAAAGAAATGTTCGTAATATATACAAACGCCAAGCGGAATAGACTATGGCAGAGGTAAATAATTTTTAATTTTTAAGTTTAATTTTGCATTTTGAATTTTGCATTTTGAATTTTATTCGTACCTTTGCAGCCGATTAACCTATTGTGGGTTAGTGAAAACCATTTATTAACAATTAAAATTTTACAAGCATTATGGCTGTTAAAATTCGTTTGGCACGACATGGTAAGAAGGGTTATGCTTTCTA
>JAFVVS010000085.1 GCA_017502025.1 Alistipes sp.
AACTCTTTAGACCAACGCTCAGCCAGAGACGGTAACATCAGACCATATCCGTCAGACTCATTCAACTGTACCTTTTCGTTCTGGACATATTCCATAATCGGCTCGTCGCTGTTAGCGTCGTTAAGACTAATGATGTCCTCATAGAACTCTGTTTCGCAGTCGTTGACCACCAAAATGCCTTTGGGCATCGAAACTGGGATTGAACCACTACAGGTCAAGGCTCTGTATGCCTCAAACTTTGCAGGAATAAGGGTTACGCTTTCATCACGACCGTTGTTAATACGAGCACGAAGCTCTTTGGATAGACGCTCGCTAACGAAAACAATCGTTTCGTTCTTTACACCACCGTTGGTTCCAAGCAATCGGACATACTTAATATCGTTAATCGTGAAGCCTCGGCAGGCTCTGCGGTAGTCCTTCTCTTTGTCAATCACAAGGCACATATAATCAGGCTTGTGCTGTACTTTGTCCAGTTTTTCGTATAATTTCTTGATTTCTCGGCGATTTTGCAGTGAATTTGGCTGTTTTTTAAGCATTTTGATGCTTTTTTTGATCTTTTTGGCGGTATAATCTGCGTCTTCTATACCGTTTAACTCGTCAATCCAGCGTAACATCTGACTATCGCTAAGCGAGATTACCTCGTCATTCTTGCGTGCTTCAGACAGCGGCAAGGTTAGATTCCACTTTGCCTTTCTTAAACGAGAGCTGTGGATCTTGAATATGTATTTCTGAGATGTCTGTTGCTTTGAAATAACGCATCACTCCTTTTACTCTTTATAATTGTATTGATAGCCTTAAAAAATAATTGACCTCAGTCAATGAAATATTCTCTAATCTTCTTTAAGAACTTACCATACACTCGTGATACCGTCGGTTGAGCCACACCAAACTTGATAGCAATGGCTGAGTGGGTCAAGCCGTGGTTGATAATTAGGTCGATGATTTGCTTATCTCGGTCATTCAGACTGCGGGTCGCAATCTCAATCGCATCATTAAGATAAATGGGGTAGTAGAAATCTCGGCTATCGGGAATAACATCGGCTAAGAAGCATCCGCCCTCGGTAGTGGCAATATCATCATCAAGACTCGCAACAACGGTTACATTCTTGCGGTTCTTTCTCAACACCTGTCGCACTTCGTTGTCCATACAGATGTATGCCAGAGTAGCAAACTTGGCTCCTCGACTTTCGTCAAAGGTTAAGGCGGCTTTGCATAAGCCGATGGCTGCGGTTCCGTACCAGTCCTCAACGGAGTCAAGGCTCAAGTGGCGACTATTCAAAAACGAATAGATTAGGTTGTGGTTGTCTTCGACAAGCTTGCGCTGTGCATCATTCAATACTTTACTCATTACTTAGTGGTCTCCTTAATATGTATATAGTTTTGTTCGACTTCCCTAATCCAATTACGGAGGAGAGTCCTCATTCTTTTACTGGGAATATAAATCCAGATTTCTTCGCCGTCACGAATTGCGGATCTCCAAATCCACTGTATCATAACGGATAACGCATATTCGTCCTCAAGGACATTTGCGCCGTTGGCAAGCAGATACTGCTTCTCGCTGGGTTGCATAAAGATGTTTACGCAGTACGCCAGAACATTGCGGTCACGATAGTTATTGGTGGCTTTCGCATTGAACGCGATATTACTGTAATAAAATCCTTTACCTCGGATGAAAGTCTCGCCGTTCTTATATGCTGCCCACAATCGTGCATCTGCCGGTTTATCTTTATTGTAATTACGGAAGAAGTTATAGACATTCTTTCGCAGAACATCGCCGTCTTCGTCCTTAGTACTCGTCCTCGTGTACCAAGTGTACGAGAGGGCGGTCTTTTTATTTCCGATGGCGTTCATCTTATCGTTATCAAAAATATGTATCTTCGATGAAAGCTCCTTCGTATATTCGGGAACATACGCCATTGTATCACTAAAGTGATAGCCACCTTGGGCATCTCGTCGGATACCGATCTTTTGGTACGGTAGTTTCACAATATCGAAGTAGTACTTCATTGTCTGTGACTCAAACAGATAGGTAAGGACAATAACATCCTTAAATGCCTGCAAGATGTCTTTAGAAAATATCCAGTAGTAATAAAGGTTGCCATAGCCACAGCTCGGCATATCTACAAGACGATTTCCTCTCGCAAGAGCAACGACTTCGCTGAACTTACCCCCGTCATAGTCAAACGACGGTGAGAGAGTAATGATACCGTCCTCTTTGGTAATCCACCCCGCCTGTTCTATCAATTGCATATCCGATGCGGTAATGGTAGAGGGTCGCAGTACTTCAACCGCTTCATCAACGATTAGCGTGTACCCTTGCTCTTTAATCATTTCTATCATATCGTCCGAGTACCTCAAGAACATATTGTGGGTACTGGTGATATTCTTACCGGCGGCAATCAAGCCGACCGTGTGTTTGTACTTCTTGAACTCAAATTCGGGGATCTTGTCGCTGGGTTCCTTAAAGTCAAGCGCAGGACAGGACTCTCGAATTCTAACCGCCTCTTCAAGATAAGGCGTTATATATATAAACTTCTGTTGAGGATGCTCGTTCATATAGGCGATGGCAGCACTGGACTTACCGGAACCCATAATAGCATCACACACTTTTATTGCCATAAAACCTCCAAATATTGACCAGAAACGGCGATACGAGAACTCGTACTTAACACCGCCTCGGTGCTAAAATTCAAAAAATAGGGCTGGAAAACCCCGAAAACAAAGGACTTTTGATTTTCAATCACAAAGACAGAAAAACATTTTTTAGTTCCATTGTAGATGTAGTACGAAATACTCAGATTACTATTGCAAGTATTTCGGTTTACAGTTGTTGGGTTCGAGCAAGACATAGTACTGTTAGCAATTATTCAGTTGTCAAGGAGCAGTGGATAGTACACCAGAGAGTTAGGATACTGGGAGCATCATACTCTCTTCGATGTTGCTATCAATAAGGTAGTGTCTGCGACTACCAAGATTGAGCTTCATGTAAGCGTCTTCAATCTCTTCGCCGGTGATACCAATGTAGTCAAGCGTCTGTGCAGCGGACGAATGTCCAAACAT
The DNA here is from genome assembly GCA_017502025.1 of Alistipes sp. Classification (GTDB taxonomy): domain Bacteria; phylum Bacteroidota; class Bacteroidia; order Bacteroidales; family Rikenellaceae; genus Alistipes. The sequence goes on from JAFVVS010000085.1 coordinate 3,061, forward strand.
CTTCTGTAATAATAAGAGCTTACGAGGGTCGTTGTTGGACATTACCATCTGATGATACGCGAATGTCTTACGGAGAGAGTGGGTTGCCATCTTATTCTCCAGACAGAGCGTTTCAGCAATCTCTTTAAGGATACGGTCAGCAGACATTCGGCTCATTGGCTTGTTCTGGTTAGAACCTCGGTTACTCTCACTACGGAACAGATAATCATCAAGCTTGCACTGTGTATGCTGTAGATATAATGTAACTGCATCCATAACTGCATCGTTGATGGAGATGTATCTGTTGCGCTGTACCTTACGGGTGTTACGAGTCTTCTTCTCCAGAATCGGGAATGTGGTCTTAAATGAGAAGTCATCGTTAATGAGCTGGGTAAATCTGAGCTGAAGCAGATCGCTGATACGAAGACCGAAGTTAATACCAACTATGAAGAGCATATTATCTCTGTATCTCTCATTGCTGATAAGGTACTCAGAGATACGGTCAATGTCCTCAATGTTCTTGATAGGCTCGGCTGTATGCTCGTTAGCTATCTCGATATATACTTGTTCTTCAGCCGGTTGGATCATACCGTATTCGAGTTGTCTTCGGGAACTCTCTACCTTCTGGGGGTTAATGAAGCCTTGCTCTCTGCAAGCTCTCAAAGCATTAAAGTCAATTGAAATAATCGTAGCCATCGCACTATCAAATCCTTTCGTTTACTCTTTCTAATTGTATTGACTGTACACATTATAGCACATAACTTTCGGTTTGTCAATACTCTTTCTAATTGTTTTCATAAAAAATTTTCAAGTTTTTTGATTGCTCGGTTTTAATGCCTTGTTCTGGCTACTTTTATAAAGGTTGGAGA
>JAFVVS010000006.1 GCA_017502025.1 Alistipes sp.
GAGTTGAGAGTGGAGAGTTGAGAATTCTCAACTTTTTTTTCGCTTTTAGGGGTTAGGGGTTATAGGGATTATAGGGATTATAGGGAGTTTAGAGAATTTAGAGAATTTAGAGAATTTAGAGAATTTAGGGAGTTTAGGGAGTTTAGAGATTGCTATACTCTTAGACTTTTGCTAATTAGCAAAAGCCCCTCACTGCACCCAAATACACAGAAGCATTATGAGTGAGGGAATTTTGTGCTAAACAAGGAAGCGAGCCCGCAGCATACTTAGGCGTATGTGAGGAGCTCGCTTACCGAAGAGCAGTGCAAAATTCACCACTCAGAATGTTTCTGCTTATGCGACTGCGTTAGAAATAAGGAATGTCGCTGCTACGGTCAAGATAGCATACAACTCTGGGAACGCTGCGAGGATGAGGGTCTTACCCATAACATCGTGGCCATTACCGATTGCTGCGATACCGTTAGCACAAACCTTACCCTGGTAGATTGCAGCTGCGAGGTTTACGATACCTACGAGAAGACCAGCACCAAATACTGCTGCTGCCTGATACATCGAAATCTCTGCGGTCAAGAGGCCCTGAACCATAAAGAAACATACGAAGCCGTAGAGACCCTGCGAACCTGGGAGCGCCGAGAGAATCATGTAGCTACCGAAAGCGCCACCATTCTTCTTCATTGCGCCAACTGCGGTCTGACCGCAAATTGCTGTACCTACTGCCGAAGCGATACCTGCCAAACCTACCATAAGTGCTACACCTACATAGGCCAAAATCAAAGCTGAATTCATAATTGTAATGTGTTTTAATTAGTTATTAAATTGTTTGTTATTGTTCTTTTGTAAGGGGTTCGAATGCACGAGTTGTCATCTCGAAGCCCGCATTTTTGTAAAACTCCACGAAGGTCAAACGCATTGGATGTACGAATGACGATATCGCAGACATAAAGAGGTTGATACCGTGACCCACCAAGAGGATGGCGGTAGCACCCAAAATCTGGAATACTGTGCCTACGCCAAACTGCTCGATACCTGCATCCAAGCCTGTCAAGCCCATAGCCAACGAGTTGAATACCTGTGCCAACACACCACCCGACAAACCGATAGCGAAGAGTCGAATATAGGAGAGCACATCGCTCAATAAGCCCGTTATATTATTATAGGTATCCCACAAGCCCGAAGCGAAGTTCTTCAAGAAGCCATAGAGCAAGATATACTCGATAGGCTTACGGCTCAAATCGTTCAGGAATAGCATCATAAACAAGCCTACGCCCATAGCGACATAGAACGCAATAGACGAGGTTGTAAAGCCAGGAATAACCCACGACTCGTTGAGCATCTGCAAACCGCCCGCAAGGCAGCCCGACAACAAGACGATAAACCAACCGAGTTTAGCAAATACGGTGGTAATACCGAACATACGAGCCTTGAAGACGATGTCGAGCAACATACCCAACAAAATCTGGAACACTCCGAGAGCCAACGCCCAAGTGAAGAACTTACCCTGGAAGTCGAGGAACGGAACAGGGCAATCTGCCATATTCTCGTAGCCCATCAACTGCGGAATGCTCATACCGAACAACGAGCCTGTGTACAAGCCGAAGAGGGTTGTTGCACCACCGCAAATCATCGTAAGGTATGCCGCCTGACGCATCTTTGGAGCCTTCAACGCCAACACCAAGCCGAGAGCGAAGAGAATCGCTCCGTAGCCGGCATCGTTCAAACAGATAGCGAAGAAGAGCATATAGAACGGTGCGAAGAATGGGGTCATATCCAGAGTTCCGTACTTTGGCAATGCGTACAAGCCACCAATCATCTCGAACAGACGAGCAAAGCGGTTGTTCTTCAACTTAACCGGTGTTTCGTCATCCTCGCTCGGATTCTCCTTGATATAGACAACATTCGGATAGTCGTTCAACGCTGCATCGACAACGGCAGAAGTCTCCTTCTCTGCCCAGCCCTCCAAAACGAGGAGCAAGCCCTCGGCAGCCTTGTCGGCAGTAGCCTCGATGCGAACATCCTGCATTGCCGATTTGAGTTGTGCGAGTTCCGCCTCAATCTCCGCCTTCGCATCAGCAACTGCGCTGATTACTGCGTTCTGCTCGGCAACAACCGCATCGTTCTTCTCGATTGCGACCTTCAACTCGGCATTGTTCATCGTAGGAGCCTTCTGCTCCTGTGCGTCGATTGCAATCTCCTCCGAGCCATTGCCGATAACGACAAAGCGAACTGCCGAGTCGTCCTCGCCAACTACGGCGATATTGAGCGTTTCGCCCCACTCTGCCACGCTCTTCTCGAAGGTTGCACGCTGAGCGGTGAAGTAGCGCAACACTACCCCACTCTCTGCCAACTTGGCGAGTGTCGAGCAGTCGAACTCACCCCACGGCAACCACTCTTCGAGCGATTTCTGCAAGCGTGCATTCTCCGACTTTGCGGCTGCAATAGCCGACTGCGCCGACTGATACGCCTCGAATGCCTTGCCCGACTCAATCTTTGCAGCACCTGCCTTGTAGTCATCGCCTGCAACGAACTGTTCGAGTGCAGCGAGCGCCTTGGTACGGCTCTCGATAGCGGTAACGAGCTCTCTATCCGCCTCGGTTGGCTCCCAACCAGAGGTGGTGATATCGACCATTCCGAGCTCACGCAAACGCTCCACGAAGCGCTCACGCTCTGCCGAGAACAAGACGATATTGTATTTCATCATCTTTACAATCATCTCTCTCCGCCCTCCTTTGCGGCAGCCTGCTGGCGAGTTTTGACGATTTTCTGTGCCGATTTAGAGAGGTTCTCCTCATCCTCCATAAATCGCTTAATCTTTCGTATGGCATCCTCATAGCCAGGTATCTGTACCTTCTCGTAGAGGTTTACCTTTTGAGTAGTCTTTCGGCGTGCATAGTCCAAAAGTGCGGTCTTGCGGTTATAGACCTCGAACTCGATGCCCAAGGTGGCAATCTTACGCAAGAGCTCTACGCCATCCGAGTACCACGCTGGCGAAGAGAAGAGGTCGAACGGCTTGCACTCGAACTTCACCTCGTTAAGTACAGGGATGCGGACTCCCGCAATCTTTTGGGTTGTCAAATCTACATCTGCAACGCTCAACAGGGTACAATCAAACTCTCCCCACAAAGCCACCATATAGTCGTACTCTGCCACCAAGGCGTCGAGTCGCTCACGGTACTCTGCTGCGGAGTCCTTCGCACGCTTAACCTCGGAGCGCAAGGCCGACTCCTTACTCTTGATGGTAGGGAGTGCCTTCTGGCGCATTTTCAGCTGTTTGCCGAGTTCGCCGAGCGAAGTCTTGTTATATTGAAATTTGATTGCCATTGTTTAATTATGCTTTCCAATATTTCTCGATAAGTTCTGCCTTGATAGCAACCTCCTCCTTGGTAAAGTGCTTACCGAAGAGAGTCCAAGCGGTATCAAGCATCTCGGTGATATCGATATTAACATCGATAGCGAGCAACTTCTCCGAGTACTCCTTTGCAAACTGCAAAGCACGCTCGTCGTACTCCGAAAGGTCGAAGCCGTTCTCCAACTTGGTCTTTGCATTGGCTGCATCGGCATACAAACGAACGCAGGCATTCATCACCTGTGGATGATCCTCACGGGTCTTCTTGCCGATAACGAGCTGCTTCAAACGAGACAACGAACGGAATGGGTCGATAATAACCTTACCTGTATCGGAGTCGTTACGAAGGAAGAGCTGACCCTCGGTGATATAACCCGTATTATCCGGAATAGCGTGGGTAATATCGCCACCCGAGAGGGTTGTAACGGCGATAATAGTAATCGAACCACCATTAGGCAACTGCACAGCCTTCTCGTAGATCTTTGCCAAGTCCGAATAGAGCGAACCAGGCATAGAGTCCTTCGAAGGAATCTGGTCCATACGGTTCGATACGATAGCCAAAGCATCGGCATACAAGGTCATATCGGTCAACAAAACCAACACCTTCTCGCCCTTATCAACTGCAAAGTACTCCGCAGCGGTCAAAGCCATATCTGGTACGAGGAGTCGCTCAACAGGAGGATTCTCTGTTGTATTTACGAACGATACGATACGGTCCAAAGCACCTGCATTCTCGAACACCTGCTTAAAATAGAGGAAGTCGTCATTGGTAAGACCCATACCACCGAGGATAATCTTATCGGCCTTTGCCGAGAGAGCCACATTCGCCATTACAGCGTTGTATGGCTGATCCGAGTCGGCGAAGAACGGAATCTTCTGACCTGTTACGATGGTGTTGTTCAAATCGATACCTGCAATACCGGTAGCGATAAGCTCCGATGGCTGCAAACGACGGAATGGATTTACGGTAGGACCACCAATCTCTCGTGCCTCACCCTCGATAGGCTCACCGCCTTCGAGTGGCTCACCGTATGCGTTGAAGAAGCGACCTGCCAAGTTGTCCGAAACACGCAACTTTGGTGGCTCGCCCTGGAAGATAACCTCCGAGTTGGTAGCCAAGCCCTCGGTACCTGCAAATACCTGCAAGGTAACGCTGTCGCCCATAATCTTTACCACCTGTGCGAGGCGACCACCTACGGTAGCCAACTCGTCGTTACCTACGCCCGTAGCACGGAGCGTTACGGTAGCCTTGGTGATATTGTCAATCTTTGTATATATTTTCTGAAATGCTCGTGTCATAACTTTCTTTTCGGTTTAGTGGTTAGCGATGTAAGCATCGATTTGTTTGTCGTAGTCGTAGAACTTCTCGCTCTGCCACTCTGCATAGTTCATCTGGCGGAAGAGGTTAATCAAGCCCTTGAAGAACTTAGAACACTCCTCGAAATCTACGAAATCGAAGTCGTGCTCGCAAATCGAAAGCACCTTCTTATACATAAACTGCTGACGCTCCATTGGGCAGTTTGCGTCGATATCGTCGAATGCATCCTGCTGCAAGATAACGAAGTCGATAAGCTCCGACTTCCAGAAACGCTCGTGGTAGTCAACAGGTACACCGTCGTCACCCAAGATGTTAATCTGGTCGTTAGCCTCCTTACCACGCTGAACGAGGGTCTTGCCACGATATACGAGCGATACCCAATCCTTCTCGATCTTCTCGCCGAGGTAAGCCTCAACCTCAGGATACTCCAAATACTTCGAGTATGAGTCGAGTGGGTCGATTGCCGGGTAACGCTTCGAGTCGGCACGACCCTGCGAGAGTGCGTAGAAGCATCGTGCAGCCTTCTTTGTAGACTCGGTTACAGGCTCCTTCAAGTTACCACCCGCAGGCGATACAGTACCCAAGAATGTTACCGAACCTGTCTCGCCGTTGTTCAACTTAACCAAACCTGCACGAGCGTAGAAGCTCGAAATGATTGCCGACAAATCCATAGGAAAGGCATCCTGACCCGGAAGCTCCTCCAAACGGTTCGACATCTCACGCAAAGCCTGAGCCCAACGAGATGTAGAGTCAGCCATTACGAGCACCTTCAATCCCATCGAACGGTAGTACTCACCGATGGTCATACCTGTATAAACCGACGCCTCACGAGCCGCAACAGGCATATTCGAGGTGTTACAGATGATAATGGTACGCTCCATAAGCTTGTGGCCTGTGTGTGGGTCGATCAACTCCGGGAACTCCTTGAAGATCTCCACAACCTCGTTTGCACGCTCACCGCAAGCAACGATGATGATGATATCGGCCTCGGCCTGCTTCGAAATTGCGTGCTGCAATACGGTCTTACCTGCACCGAATGGACCAGGGATAAAGCCTGTACCACCCTCTGCAAGTGGGTTGAATGTATCGATTGCACGAACACCTGTCTCCATAACACGAGATGGGCGTGGCTTCTCGGTGTAGCAACGGATAGCCTGCTTAACCGGCCACTTCTGTACCATTGTGATATTGTACTCGTTACCGTCACTGTCGGTTACAACTGCGATAGTGTCGGTAACCTTGTACTCACCAGCCTCAACCACGCTCTTTACGGTGTAGTTGCCTGTCATAATGAATGGCACCATAATCTTGTGAGCAACCCACTGCTCCTTAACCTCTCCGAGCCAAGCACCGGCAGTCA
>JAFVVS010000086.1 GCA_017502025.1 Alistipes sp.
ACTCCATATAGGTGCCCACACGGCAATAGATTGCCCACACGCCACCCTCGTCGAGTCGCTTTCCGTCAGTTTTTATGCGATAGGTGGCATTGCTCGAAGCGTCTGTTATTGTGTAGAGGTTAGTTCCCTCCACTATTTCACACTGCTTGTATACACTCTCTACATACTCCCTATCGAGCATCACATCGTTCAAGTATGCCACCGCCCAAAAGTGGTCATATTGCTGATTTATCGCATCGTTCACCCTACCCCAAAGCAGATTGTTTGCTCGGTTTGGATTTGGGGTGTCGCCGCTATCGAGTTGGCACGACGAAGCCGCAACCATCGCCACAAGGGCAACCAATATCATCGAAATATACTTTCTCATAACTCTGCCCTCCTATTTTTTCTTTGCGTTGAAATGATAGCCCAGACCTATGCGAGCCGAGCCTATCATGCCGCCTCCCAATTCAACAAAACCGAACACCTTGCGACCAAACGAGCAGCCCACAAGAGCCACATCGCCCCAAATGTAGGCATCGTCGAAGTCGGTAACTACGCCGAGCGAAACCGATGAGTAGAGTTGTACCTTTTCGCGATAGAACCACACAAAGCGCACCGACGGCATCACCGCCAATGCGTAGCGAGAGAGGTTTTCAACCTTCTCGCCCGTAGCGGCATCTCTGCGCCAGCGGGTCGATGCGCCAAATGATACCGTACCGCCATACTGCAACCAGCGACGGTCGTGGTAGGTATAACTCAACGAGTAATTACCCACAAAGGTACGAGGCGTGAGGTAGGTGTCCGCCATTGCCATATCCTGTCGGAAATCGTAATAGTAATCATCTATATTCCACCCGCCATCGAGAGCAAAAAGCGTTGTAAGACTCAGTGAGCCAACCCCAATGCGCAAGTCGTGTTTTGGCGCAAAGTTCGGAATCACTCGCACGGTAGTAACCACCGTTGTTGAGTCGGTCTCTATCACCGACTTTGTCTTTGTCTGCGCAATAGCCCCGTGCGCCACAAAGAGCGCAACAAGCAACAACGCAAGTTTCTGAACTGTTTTCATAAAGGGTATTTATTAAATTGTTAAACATTTTGGGTGGTTTTGCGAAGCAATTACCCCCCCCCTTAAAATTACTGATTATCAAGGCGTTAGCCAATGGCTAAATTGAGAGTTGAGAATTGAGAATTGAGAATTAAAAAAAACTCCTCACTCCTCTCTTCTATCTCCTAACTACTCCTTACTCTGCCTCCAAAAGGCTCAACTTGTGGTCGGCGACGCACTTGTCGATAATGGCCTTCACCACGACATCCATCTCCGAGTCCTCGCTATAATCGGCAGGGCAGACATGATTTACTCGGTTGTCACGAATAAGTGTGCTTATCTCGCCACGCTTCGACTCATCCTTCGGATTATAGACCGCAATCGAATGGCCACCAAAGTTCTTCACAAGGCGCATACAAGGGATATCGGTTGTTCCGTCGCCCACATAAATCATTCGTGAGAATGGTACAGGTCGCTCCTTCTCCTCCATAAACCTATTCACCTGCTTGGTATCGTAAACCGACTCCACACCCTTGTTGATTTTGAAGATAAACTGCGTTTTGTTGGTATAGTTCACCGCCACACCTGGCCAATAGGCAATGCCATCGACATTGTAGAGGAACGAGCAAGCGTAGATCTTGCGGAACTTGTCGGCGATAGGCGTACCCTCGATAATCTCCTTCAAGCCCGACGAGTTGATGTAGTGCACGATATTGACACCACGCTCCTCGCCATACTTGTTAATGCGGTCAAACCACTCCATCACACCCTCGTAGAGCTCCACCTTCTTGCCCGACTCCTGAAATGCCTCACGGCGCAACGACAAGCCTTTGGCTTGTGCCGAGCGAATCATCAACGCCATATAGGTCAAAATCTGGTCGGCATCCTGCGCCTCGGCAAGGTGATTTGCCTCGTCCCAGAACTCGAAATTGCTCTTGCCTACGGCAGGTATAAAGTCATACTCCTGCATATTTCCGGCAGCGAGTGTTCCGTCGAAATCGTAAATGAGTGCAATAGTAAATTTGTGGTCAACAGTACCCATAACCCAACTATTTATATATAATGTGCTACAAATTTAGTAAAATTTTCACTATTTTTGCAAGAGAAACATCGAATTAACGAATTAAACGATAAAAATATGGAATTAAAAAAGATTTTGGCGAAACGCCGTAGTGTTCGCAAGTTCTTGCCTGAGGTACCGTCACGAGAGGTGTTACTCGACATTGTGCGAGATGCGCTCACCGCACCTTCGTCACGCAATATGCACACCACACGCTTTATGATTGTCGACGACCGTGAAACCATCGACAAGATGGCGGAGATGCGTGACTATGGTTCGAGCTTCCTGACCGATGCCCCGGCGGCAATCGTCGTTATGGGCGACACCACCAAGACCGACCTTTGGCGTGAGAACTGCGCTATCTCGACCACAATGTTGCAACTCTCGATTGTGGATCACGGCTTGGCATCGTGCTGGGTGCATGTGGGTGGCCGACCACGCTTGCAAAAGGAGCCGGAGGGCGAACAGGCAGAGGAGTATTTGCGCTCGTTCCTCGATATTCCGGGTGAGTGGAGCATCGAGTGCGTGGTGGCTCTCGGCTACTCCGACTTCGAGCCAAAACCACTTCCCGAGTGGGATTCGGAGTCGTGCATCGTATGGCACAAATAGGGGAAAGGCTTTTGGCTTAGCCAAAAACAATAGGAGACGAGCCACGCCCTTTATGGGAGGCGCAATCAGAGATTGCTTTATAGGAAGCGTACTCTAAAGACTACTTGATAGGAGAGAATTTAGGGAGAATAATGAATTTAGGGAATATAGTGACTGCGCCACCCCTAATGCCCCTAACGCCTCTAACGCCTCTAATCTCGTTGCGCCGTGACCTCCTTCGGAGTCCGCACCACCCTACCCCCCCCATTTCTTGTCAGAAGCCGTGAGATGTGGTGCGTCGCAAAAGAATAGTCCTCGGGATAGTACTAAATCGTACAGCCCGAGGACTATTACTTTTTGGGATACGCCGCAGATTGCGGCTTATCACAAGAAATTATTCGTCTAATCGGATGATGTTCGCTCCGATAGCGTTCAGGCGACCCTCGATATCTCGATAACCTCGGTCAATCTGGTCGATATTCTGAATGGTACTTACACCGTCGGCACTCATTGCGGCGATAAGCAGTGCCACACCGGCACGAATATCCGGCGACGACATCTTCGCAGCACGGAGTTGGTGCTGGTGATCCTGACCGATTACGGCTGCTCGGTGAGGGTCGCAAAGGATAATCTGTGCACCCATATCTATCAGTTTATCAACGAAGAAGAGGCGGCTCTCGAACATCTTTTGATGAATCAGCACCGTACCCTTCGCCTGTGTTGCCACAACGAGGAAAATAGACAAGAGGTCAGGTGTCAAGCCCGGCCACGGAGCATCGGCAATGGTCATAATCGAGCCGTCGATAAAGCTCTCGATGCTGTAATGATCTTGCTGTGGAATGTAGAGGTCGTCGCCTCGGCGCTCCATAGCAATACCGAGTCGTGCAAACTGTGCCGGAATAATTCCGAGATTCTCAAACGAAACACCCTTAATGGTCAATTCCGAGCGGTTCATTGCCGCCATACCGATAAAGCTACCCACCTCGATCATATCGGGCAACATCGTGTGCGTAGTGCCACCGAGTGACTCCACACCCTCGATTTCGAGCAAGTTCGAACCTACGCCCGAAATCTTTGCGCCCATACGGTTGAGCATCTTGCACAACTGCTGCAAGTATGGCTCACAAGCAGCGTTGTAGATTGTGGTCTTGCCTTTGGCAAGGACTGCTGCCATAACGATGTTTGCAGTACCCGTAACCGAAGCCTCGTCGAGCAACATATATGTACCCTTCAACTCCTTCGCCTTGACGGTGAAGAACGATTCGGCAACATCGAAGTCGAACTCGGCACCGAGCTTCTGGAAGCCGATAAAGTGGGTGTCCAAACGACGACGACCAATCTTATCGCCACCAGGCTTTGGGATGTAACCCACGCCAAAACGAGCCAACAGCGGACCAACAATCATCACCGAGCCACGCAGACGAGCGCAGCGGTTGCGGTAGTCATCGGTTGCGAGGTAGTCGAGGTTGATATCCTTGGCACAGAACGAATAGCTATCCTCCGACAAACGCTCCACCTTCACACCCATCGCCTGCAAGAGGTCGATAAGTTGAATAATGTCGAGAATTTGCGGAATGTTATTCACCACCACCTTCTCCTCGGTAAGGAGTGTGGCGCAGATAATCTGCAACGCCTCATTTTTAGCACCTTGCGGAGTAATCTCACCATGCAGTCTGCGACCGCCTTCAACCTTAAAAATAGCCATAGTATCCGAATTTTTACCAAAGGTAAGAAATTTTGGCTAAATTGCCAAAAATATTTGGGGCTTTTAGCTGTTAGC
>JAFVVS010000087.1 GCA_017502025.1 Alistipes sp.
ATTTGCTAAACTTGCTTTACCTTTGTTTCGGCTTTCAGATATGAAAGTTTGCGAACAAAGATAGTGAAAATAATTAAAACAAAGAAAAATGGCAAAGGTAATAGTTGAGTACGGAGAGCGTCAGCGCATTGCGGCGATGTTCAAAACGAGCCTCCCGACAGTGAGGGCTGCCCTGCGTGGTGAGACCAACACGCCCCTTGCAAAGAAGATCCGAGCAGCCGCAATTAAGCGTGGCGGAGTAGTGAAACAACAGTAATAATAAATAAGTCGCAGAACAATGAAAACTTACACAACAGACCAAAAACTCGGACGCCTGACGGCGTACCTTGTAGCAGTGATGAAGCCCTTTGTCTTTGACGGCAACGAGGTAGAGTTTACCGCAACGGAGAATTTTATGCAGCGTATGGTGGAGGAAGATCCAGCGTTGGCAAAGGTTGATTTCAAAGCACGATAGCCCTATGAAGCGATACAAGGCAAGATGCAACTATAAACGAGGTGGCGGAGTACCTACCTATGTGAGCGAGATTAGTGTCGAGATTAGCACTTGGTGGGACACGCCAATCTTCGAGCCAGCAATCGACCATACCCTGCAATGTATCAAGCAGGATATAGAGGGTATGGAGTTCAGTGGGCACTTTACAGGCAGCCAACTCTATATGGAGATTGCAAACCGAGAACTGCGAGTGTATAACCGCAACCGCTCGGCGGTGATAGCAACGATAACCTTTGAACCTATAAACGGATAGAACTATGGCAAAGCAAATTAGAATGGGTGTAATAGGCATCTTGGCGATGGCAGGCTTGGTCTTGCTGGCGGGAGAGCCAATCGAGGAGGAGACTTGGTTTGAGGTGTTTATCGCCACCAAGATAGCGGGCTTCGCTCTGTGGGGGGGGGTAGCACTCCTCTACAAGTACTGGAACAAACGGGGCTTATTGCCCGAGGAGGACTACGAGGATGAGTGGGTATAGAGGCAAGACCTGCACCGAGAGCATTGAGGAACTACGCAGGTCAGTTCAGAAACTGAATCAGGAGATATTCAAACTAACGGTTAAACAACATTTATTCAATAAGACTATGAAAGTATGTAAGGACAAGGTACTCGACCTTTACAAAAGCGAGGGCGCAGAGGGTAAGGCTCTACTGGAAAAGGTATTTGGCAAAGAGGTATTCGCTGGGCGACCTCTTGGCGTGTGGTGTATGATTGGCACACGCAACGACTACAAGTTAGTCAAGAGCGAGGAGTTGGGCAAAACCCCATCTTACTACCAGCCGCAGGCAATTGGCGTTGCGGTTGTAACCGAGGATGCTGCGTTCATCGTAGCACCTCACAATACCATCGTGGCACAGTGGAGCAAACGAGAGGCGGGCAGAAACGGCTGCATTCGAGACACTGACAGTCTTGACAGTCTTACGGCAACAGACCGCATTCTTACAGGCTACATCGGCACAAAGTACACCGACCCTGACGGCGATAGCGAATACGATTTTATCGGTGCACCTGCTGCGGAGTTCTGCCGCTCGTATAGCCGTAGAGACTTTAACACTTGGGACTTGCCAACAGTAAAGCAGTTGCAGATTATGGCAAAGCACATCAAGGAGATAAACGCCTGCTTCCGAGCAATGGGCTGCCCTACGCTCCCGATGGGTTGGTATTGGTCGAGCATCGAAAAAGATGAGTTTTGTGCGTGGAATGTCCGTATGTATGACGGCGACTCCGACTACGACTTTAAGTACCACAACTCCTATGTGCGCGCCGTGTCCGCTTTTCAAATTTAGGATTAGTTCTTTGAAATTTTGACTTTATGAGAGTGTTGCACCTCCCGCTCAAAAAAGAGTGGTACGAAATGATCGAGCGGGGCGAGAAAACGGAGGAGTACCGAGAAATCTCGACGCACTGGTTTGCTCGATTGACGAAATGCGGGAAAGTGAATTGCCGAATGAGCGACTGCCCCGATGATTGCGAGATACGGAGATATGAGCACTTTGACGCTGTTCGGTTCTCATACGGCTACACCAAGCGCACAATGACCTTTGAATGCAAGGGTATCACGATTGGTCAAGGTCGCCCCGAATGGGGAGCACCACCTCACGAAACATTCATAATTAAACTCGGAAGAAGAATCGCCAAATTGTAGATGACAGCACAAGAGTAGCGACTGCCTGTATAGCACAATGGTAGTGCGGCGAGGACAGGGCGGTGCACAGCCCAGTAGTCGCAGGTTCGGGTTCGAGCCCCGATACAGGTTCAAAGAAACAAAAAGTAATTTAGTATGGAACTATACAACGGAAAATACTGCGCCTCTTATGACGACCTCGCCTGCGTGATGTCGCGCGACCAAATTATGCGCCACGCAGAACGAGTGTGTCGAGGCGGCAACGGCAGAGCTGCGTTGTATGCAGTTGATACGCTACCGATACGATTTAAGATCGAGGTAATGCGCCGCTACCCCGACCTGCAAGCGCAGGCGGAGTACAAGGAGTTTGCCGATGCGATAATCACCGACACGGCAGCCGAGGCGTTCTACGCTGACTACAAGATTGACGGCGTGCGTGGCTTATCCTACGAGAAGCAGGAGGAGTACACCAACAACGCAACCATCTTGGCGGCGTTCCACGACCTGCTGCAACGCTGTACCTCGATGCGAGGCAAGCTCGGCAAGCGAGTAAACCTCGGTGGCTTTTGGGAGGCAAGAGCGAAGATGCTGCCACGCATCGCTGACCGCTTCCCGAATACGCTCCCCGAGAACCCGCGCCGCTTGCGTGAAAAACACGATGAGTTCTACCGAGGTGGCAAACCGAACTACGAGGTGTTAATCTCTCGCAAGTTCCAGAACTCGAACGCTGCAAAGGTGGCAAGCGAGGAGCAAAAGGCGATGATTATGCGCCTGATGTGCGACCACCGCAACCTCGACAACGAGCAGGTGGCAATGTTCTACAATGTTGTAGCCGAAAAATTGGGCTGGCAGCCAATTACCGCCTCCGCCATCAAGTTGTGGCGTGAGCGTTACGACCTCGAAACGGCGGGAGGTCGCCTCGGCTCGAAAGAGTTTTACAACCAGCGTTCGATGCAGAACCGCCGCTCTGCGCCTACCGCTCCGCTCAATATGTGGAGTTTGGACGGCTGGGATGTGGAGCTCTACTACCAAAAGACCACCACAAAGGGCGGCAAGAGCGTAACCACATACAACAACCGTCTCACAGTGGTAGTGGTACTCGACCCGTTCAACAAGTACCCCGTAGGATATGCGATTGGCGAGCGTGAGTGTGCCGAGCTCATTACCGAGGCGATGCGTAACGCTGCCAACCATACAGCCGAGTTGTTCGGTCAGCGATACAGGGCTCATCAGATACAGAGCGACCACTACGCAATGAAAGCGATGGCACCGATTTACAGCGTGAGTGGCGACAAGGTAACACCTGCACGAGTAGGTAACGCAAAGGCAAAGCCAATCGAGCGATATTTCCTTACGCTCAACAAGACCTACTGCCAGCTGATGCCGAATTGGTCGGGCTTCGGTATAACCTCGAACAAGAACCTACAACCGAACTCCGATGCGCTCAATATGTTGCGTAAGAGTTTCCCCGATGAGGCGGGCTGCCGCAAGCAGATTGAGACCATTATAGCAATGGAACGAGCCAAGAAACTCGACAAGTTCGTAGCCGCTTGGCAGGGAGTACCCGAAGACCACAGACTGCCGATGTCGGACGAGCAGTACCTGCTCACTTTCGGTGCTGAAACGGGACACAAAAACGCTTTGGAGGGTTCGGGTTTGAATGTAAAACTCCTCGGCAAGAGGCACACATACGACTGCTTCGATGTGAATTTCCGCCGCTACTCGCACATTCGTTGGAATGTCAAGTATGATCCGAACGACACGAGCCGAGTGCTTGCGGTGAGCGACAATGGCGAGCTTCGCTTTATGCTCGAAGAAAAGTATGTGCAACCAATGGCTCTCGTGGATCGTCAGGAGGGAGACGCAGAGGAACTCGCACGAGTGCGGGCGTTCAACAGCCAAGAGTTAGAGCCTGCGGTGGTAAAAGCCATCGGGGCAGCACAGGAGAGAGTGGAGTTACTTTTCCACCAAAACCCACAACTCGACAACACGCTCTGCCGCCACCTCATCTGCGATTCGAGAGGTCAGCACAAAGACCGCCGCAATGAGCGGAGATTGGCAGCACCGATTGAGGAGGCTGAAATGGCAGAGGTCGAGCCAATGATTACAGGACACAAACCATCAACATTTGATTTATACTAATTCGCAAATACAAGGTAATATGAAAAAAGTTGAGAAACAGGCAATCGCCGAACGATTAAAGGAGTATGTGGCAAGCAAGGAGAGCCAAAATAAGGCGGCTGCCACATTGCAGGGTGTCAGTGCTGCAACAGTCAGCCAAATACTCAATGGCAAATGGGAGTTAATCTCTGCCGATATGTGGCGCACAGTAGCAGCGCAGATCGGCTACGACCCTCGCAAGTGGGTTGTGGTTCAGACCGAGGGTTACAACCGTATGTATGATATTTTGACCGATGCACAGGCGAACGCCCTTGTCTTCGCTGTAACGGGCGATGCAGGCTGTGGCAAGTCGCAGGCGATAAAGGTGTACGGCGAGCGCAACCGCAATACACTCGTACTCTCTTGCTCGGAGTACTGGAACCGCAAACAGTTCCTCGTTGAGTTGCTCCGCTCGCTTGGCGTGGACGCTGCGGGTTGTACCGTGGTCGATATGATGGCAGATGCGGTGCAACAACTCAAACGCCGTGAGGGTGTACTCTTGGTGTTGGACGAGGCAGACAAGTTGAGCGACCAAATCCTCTACTTCTTCATCACGCTTTACAATCAGCTCGAAGACCACATCGGCATAGTCCTTTGTGCTACGCAGCACCTCGAAAAGCGCATCGTGCGTGGTGTACGCAACAACCGCAAGGGCTACCGTGAGATATACAGCCGTATAGGTCGTAAGTTTATACCGATGCCCGTAGTGAACGATGGCGATATTGAGGCGGTATGTATGGCAAATGGAGTAACCGACAAGCGAACCATCAACCGCATTGCTGACGACTGCGATAGCGACCTACGCCGTGTAAAACGCCTTGTACACGCTGTTAAACAATCTTCAAACAACGATTAAACACTGCTCAAATGGGACGCGCCATAAGCAACAAAAATGTCTGCGACGCAAGATTTAACCTCGCCGAGTTCGAGGGAGCGTGGCTCGCATCGTTCGGAAAGCCCGAACTGCGCGGCGCGTGGATCATCTTCGGAGAGAGCGGCTCGGGTAAAACGCACTTTGCGCTGGAACTACTCAAATACCTATCGCAGTTCGTGGATAGAGTGGCATACGACACTTTGGAGCAAGGTCTGTCGAAATCCTTTCAGACCGCTTGGAACGATGCCGATATGCAGAGCGTAGGCACAAAGGTCGTGGTGTACCACAAGGAGCAGATAGATGCCCTGTGCGAACGCCTCCGCCGCCGCAAATCTCCGCAGGTGGTAGTAGTAGATTCGATTACTGCGATGGTCGGCTTTACTCGCCCGATGTTCGCCCGCCTCCTCGAAGAGTTCCCCGACAAGTTGTTCATCTTCCTCGCACACGAGGAGAACGGCAAGCCGTACCCAGCCATAGCGCAGCACATTCGTAAGCTCTCCGAGGTTAAGTGTCGTGTCGAGGGATTTACCGCTTACATCACGACACGCTTTCAAAGCAAGGAGGGCGGTGGCGAGGATTTCGTGATATGGGAGGAGGGCGCAGCAGCCTACGCAGCAGACAAGTAGAACACTCAACAAATAAACCTATGACAACGATAATGGATAAACAGCAGAAATGGCTACTCCGACAGTTCCACACACTGTGCAGCCGCCTCGGTATGACGGAGTACGAGAAGCGTGCCCTCATCGAGAGTTACGGAGTGGAGAGCAGCAAGGACATTGACAACCACGATTTGATGGATTTGTGCCACACGCTCGAACTACGCCTCAAAAAAGGAGCTTCGGAGATTGACACCCTCCGTAAGCGTGCCATCGCCGCCATTGGTGGTTGGTTGCGCCTGACGGGCAAGACCGAGAACATCGAGGTTATCAAGGCTATTGCCTGCCGCTCGACAGGTTACGATAACTTCAACAAGATACCAGCCGAGCGTCTGCGTAATGTTTACAACACATTCCGCAACAAGCAGCGAGACCATAGAGCCGTACAGGCGGTGGCAGACGAGTACCTCGCGCAGATCCTCGCAACAGGACAGACAACAGTACAAAATAACACAATGCTTAACTAAAAACACCAAACATTATGGCAAAACAAACATCAGCAGCCGCTTCGGGCGGCATCGGTTTCACAGGACTGCTCGCAGTAGCGTTCATCGTGTTAAAACTCACGGGCGCAATCTCGTGGTCGTGGTGGTGGGTTCTCGCGCCTCTTTGGTTGCCCGTAGCCCTACTGCTCGTATTCGCAGCGTTCGCATTCATCTACACAGGTATTAAAATGAGCAAAGACAATGAAGATTTACATCAGTGGTAAGATTTCCGACCTCCCAATGGAGGAGGTACGAGCAAAGTTCGCACAGGCAGAACAACAGATTGTGGCATTCGGACACACGCCTGTAAACCCTCTCAACAACGGGCAACCCGAAGATGCAAGTTGGGAGAAGCAGATGACGGCAAGCCTTGGGCTACTCTTGGAGAGTGATGCAATTTACTTGCTGCACGATTGGAAAGATAGCAGGGGCGCACGCATTGAGTGTGCGGTGGCAACGGAGTTGGGTGTCGAGGTAATCCACCAACCACAGTACGGCTACTATGAGAGTAAATTAAACAAACGATAACCATAAAAACAACAAGACAATGGCAAGAGTTAAGAAAACAGTAGTTACGGGTGTTACCCGTGAGCAGATGGAAGATGCGTTCGGTCGCTATGCTTCCGCAGACGCAGAGGTGCAGAGTATCAATGCAGCAATGGATAAGCAGTTTGTTGCTATCCGAGAGAAGCACGCAGACCGCCTGGCGGTGTTGGAGCAGGAGAAGACCGAGGCATTCGAGGTGATACAGGTATTCGCCACCGAGAACCGAGAGGAGTTATTCTCAAAGCGTAAGAGTATGGAGACAACACACGGCACGCTCGGTTTCCGTACAGGTCAGCCAAAGTTGAAGACCAAAAAGGGCTTCACTTGGGCGGCGGTTCTGGAACTCCTCAAAAAGTTTGGTAAGGACTATATCCGTACTGTCGAGGAGCCTGCCAAGGATAAACTGCTCGCTAACCGTGAGGACGAGGAGTGTCAGCAGTTGATGGAGGACTGCGGTATCTTGGTCGTACAGGACGAGACTTTCTATGTTGAACCTAAAAAGGAAAAGGAGGATTGACGCTGAATGGGAAAGCGCAAGGAGTTCGTAAACGACAAAATCGAACTATGTCGCAACTGCCAAGGCACGGGTAAGGTGGAAACCAAGCCCGTGTTTGGTCGAGCAAAGATGGAGACTTGCCCCGTATGTGGCGGGTCGGGGCTGATGAAGAAGCACATCGAGGGTATTGTGGAGGTTGAACCTTACAGCCCACGAGCGTAGGCACAAAAAAACTCGCCTCCGAGAACGGAAAACGAGCACTTGGTTGGGGAACCGATGCAAAGATAATAAAAGTTTTCGGATATGAGTTCAAAACACCACATAAATAAATTGCGCCTCATTAAAAATGTGTGCGCCATAGTACAGGAGCACTACGAGGAGGGCAACCGCTCGCGGTGCTATAAAGAGGTGTGGAGAAAATATGTCTATCCGATATACCCGATGTGCTACCACACATTTCTCTCGTATATCAACACGCCGCTCGGCGAACTGAAAGAGCAGCCGAAAGACGACCCCCGACAACTTAAACTCTTTGATAAATAGCAAACGCCACGCAACCGCTGCGTGGCGTTACTATTTTAGGTAAACTGCTCACCGAAGACAAAGACAAACACATTGCCATCGTCCAGCGTAACCTTGAACGGCGTTTCGATAAGGTTGCGCCCGATCATCGAACGGTCGTAGCAGCGAGTCTTCCAAATCTCGATATCCTCACGCACCTCTCCGTGGTTGTGGTCGCTTTCACTTTCGAGGTGGACGAATGTTCCGAAGCTGCGTGTTTTGTCTTTGGTTACACCCGCAAAGCCGACAAACGCCTGTTCAATGGCTCGTATCAGATGTAGGCGGTAGAGCGCAGCGTTCTTGTACGGTGAGTTAGGTGTGGCGAGCGTAGCCGTCAGTATGTGCAGGCGCACCTCCACATCGGCATATTTCGAGCCATTGCCCGACTGTCCCCATACTATCGGGCGGAACTCTACGAAGACCGCAGGCACCCCGAATGGGCGTTGCTCTTTGAGACGCTCGACCTGCTCGTTCCACAGGTCAAATGTCTTTATCGTTTGCGGTGGCTTTTCCGCCCCGCTGTTGGCACTTTGCTCCCTGATGTAGGCAGGTGTGCCATCGACTGTGCGAACGCACGCCAAACGCGCTAAAATCGCATCATAAAGGGTTAATCTCATTTGCTCATACTCTTTTTAACCAAATCCTCGCTAAACTTTTGCAGGTTCTTATACACGATGTCGCCCAGTGCCTGCTGTACCTTGTCGTGGTCGCCGATGAACTGACGCTGCGGTATATTCGTTGCTCGTTCGTGGCTGCGTACATCGTAACTCCTGCCCTTGCTCGATGTTCGGGTGTGGCGGCGCACTGTTACGCTGCCCTTGCCTCCCTCGTTATGCACCGAGGCATACGGTAGGTGCGATGTGAACACAACCGAGTTGCCCCGAATGTGCGAGCGTATCGAGCGGCGCAACGCACCCGTAACGATAAGGATAGAGCCCTTTTTGCCCGCCCTGTTGGTCTTCGACACTTTGGTTGCAACCCATTTGTCGCCGAAGAAACCCTGCTCTCGAAAGTTGTTATCAAACATCGAGGTCAGTTTTACACGAGCATCACGGAGGATTTTGTCGTAAATGTTTGCCATTCTGTTGTATCTTTGTGGCGTAAATCTAAAATCAAATAACTATGAATGTTACCTATGTGGAAAAGGACAAAGTCCTATCTGTTCTATGCAAGAACTTAACTCCCGAAATACCACAGCGGGTTAATCTTGTCGAGTTCTGCTCACAAGCGGGTATTGATTCCAACACCTTGAACGCCATTTTGTCCTATTTCAAGAGAATTGGGTTAGTCGGCTCATTCAATCTACGATATGGGCTTCCCACTTTCGATATTCTCCTTTACACAGAGGCTTTTGATGTTTTTAATCGTGGGGGTTTCACCGTGCAGGAAGAGATGCTTCAAAAGGAAGTGCAGAAACTTTTGCTTGAAATTGAGCGTCTTCAACCTACGCTTGGAGATAAAATAGAAAAAATTACCACCATCGGGAACAATATAGCGAGCATCGCAGGGAGTCTTCTCGGGGGCTTCATATCCGCTACCAAGTCGCTCTAAAAACTCGTCTAAAAAGGTCTGTGTTCCTGCGTGGCAATAATGGTCACGGGTTTGCGAGTAAATCACGCCACCCTCGCCCTCTACGGTCAATGTGCGGTG
Source organism: Alistipes sp. (assembly GCA_017502025.1). GTDB lineage: Bacteria > Bacteroidota > Bacteroidia > Bacteroidales > Rikenellaceae > Alistipes. The sequence continues at coordinate 9,547 of JAFVVS010000087.1, forward strand.
GGTGTCGTCCCATCTCTCTTTGATG
>JAFVVS010000088.1 GCA_017502025.1 Alistipes sp.
ACCGATAAATGGGAAAACGGCGAAGTCGTGTATTATTTTACCACTAATCAAAAGTGGATATCTCAATAGAAAGGAGGATACCTATGAGCAATAAAAAAGATAGTCTCGGAGATCGTATGAAAAGCTACGAAGGTATTTCGAGAATTTATCTAACAAAGCGTGTGCCAGTAATCATTCGTATTGATGGTAAGGCGTTCCACAGTTTTACAAAAGGTTTCAGACGACCATTTGATGAAATCTTAATTAAAGCAATGCAGGAAACTGCAAAGTACTTGTGTAAGAATATTATGGGTTGCAAGATTGCCTACACGCAGTCCGATGAAATCAGCTTGTTACTTGAAGATTATGAGCGCGTTGAAACACAACCTTGGTTTGAAAACAACCTGCAAAAGATTGTAAGCGTATCAGCAAGTATGGCTACTATGGCATTTAACAGAGCTTTTGCTGATGCAGTCAATGAAAGGTATTCATATTACACCGGCATTAACGCAGATGAATGGACTGGTAGCACAGAAGAGTTTGATAAGTTGTTTGATAACTACTTTGCAAAGATTGGTACGGCAATGTTTGATTCGCGTGTATTTATCTTGCCAAAAGAAGAGGTTTGCAACTACTTTATTTGGCGACAGCAGGATGCCACACGAAATTCAATCCAAATGGTAGCACAATCATTGTTCTCACACAGACAATTGCAGAACAAGAACTGCGATCAATTACAGGAAATGATGTTCCAAGAACACAATATTAATTGGAATGATTATCCAACAGTTTACAAGCGAGGTTCTTGCGTAACCAAGGAACAATACACAGAGAATGATGTTACTCGTTCCCGTTGGGTTGTTGACACCAATATTCCAATTTTTACGCAAGACAGAAATTACATTGATAGGTTGGTGTTCTTAAATGAGATATTATGTTGTATCTGATGTTCACGGCTACTTCTCTTTGATGAAGCAAGCCTTACAGGAAAAAGGTTTCTTTGATGATAAGGAACCACACAAACTAATTCTATGCGGCGATATGCTCGACAGAGGCGAAGAAGCTCTTGAAATGCAAGAGTTTATGCTTGACCTACTACATAAAGACGAGCTGATCTTTGTCAGAGGTAATCACGAAGACTTAATGATTGAAATGTTGAATAGGTTTGAGGACTACCGTTGGGAAATCTCTCTGGGAGCCTCTCACCACAACAGTAACGGCACTTGGGATACTGCCTTACAACTTAGCCGTATGGAAGAAAACAACGCTCTCCGCAACACGCAGGAGTTTATATATAAGGTTATGGAATCAGGTTTTTACAAGGAGTTAATTCCGGCAAGCGTAGATTACTTTGAAACCGATAACTACATCTTTGTTCACGGTTGGATCCCCTGTATTACAGAGGATATGCCTGCTTGGTATCGTCGAAACCGTCATTACAAGTTCAATCCCGACTGGCGAAATGCCAGAAAGAAAGATTGGGATAACGCAAGATGGTTTAATGGTATGGAATTGGCAGAATTACACGATGTCGTTGAACGAGGTAAACAGATTGTCTGTGGTCATTGGCATACTTCCTATGGTCATTCAAGACTCGAAAACAAGGGTAGCGAGTTTGACAGTGATGCAGATTTCTCTCCATTCCAAGGAAAGAACATTATTGCAATTGATGCGTGTACGGCTCATTCAGGGTTAGTCAATTGCTTGGTTATTGAGGATTAACATTATGGAAATGACAGATGTTAAACTCACATTTACAATTCCGTATGGTAAACCCAACAAAAACGGAACGATTTTTACCGAAGAAGCTGTGATGGCAGCGGTTAGTACCCTTCCTCTAAACCTTCCTATTAAACTAAGTAGTGATGGTTTTTCAAAGGTAATCGGAAATACGACCGGTAAATGCCATTTAGTTCGTTGGGATCCTGATACGCAGACTTGCCATATAACAGTCGATGGTAAGCTGTATGCAGGCGGAATTGAGGGCGTGGTTAATGAATTTGAGGGTAACGAAATTAAGAATTTTGATATCCGAGCATTCAGTCTAACCTCTGAATGAAGACTGATTTTATAAATTTTCGATTTAAGCGGTGGTTAAGAATGGCGAAATATCCATTCTTTCCACGGCTGAGTCAAATACTCTGTACTTACTAATCATAAGAGGTGACAGTATGGATAATGTGGATTTGTGCGTCTGTTGTGGCAGCATTATACCAGAGGGTTCTATGGTTTGCCTTGACTGCGCCAGAAAGTATGAGAGCGTTTCAGAAAAAGACACCATAGCTTTTATTGAAGAGCTTTGTGGTATCAAACTATATTGGTACCAACGACTTCTATTAAAAATGCTTGAACGCTCAATCAAAAATCCCCGAAAGGGTTTACATAGATATCTTTGAACAAAAGGAGGTATTTAATGGATATTCAAGAATTGAAAGCTGAGTTTCTGGATATTTGCAAAACCACTATTCAAAGAGACGGCATCAATGAGTTGATTGATTGGCTTGAGGCGAGCGATTTCTTCGTTGCACCGGCAAGCTCAAAGTATCACGGCTCTTATGCAGGTGGTCTTGTGGAACACTCACTTAATGTTTACAAATGTCTAAAACAAGTTGTTGAGAAGTATCCAGAGTTAAACATCAGCGATGAAACAGTCGCAATTGTAGCGTTGTTCCACGATTTGTGTAAAGCCAATTGTTATAAGATTGGTTTCCGTAATGTTAAAGACGACGACACAGGTCAGTGGTACAAGAAAGAAGTTTATGAAATTGACGAGAAATTTCCTATGGGACACGGCGAGAAAAGCTGTATTATCATTCAGTGGTTCTTAAAACGCTTATCTACTGACGAGCTATTAGCTATCCGTTATCATATGGGTGGTTTTGATGCTATCGTAAAAGGCGGAGACTTCGGTATGAGTAAGGCTTATGAAATGTGTCCTCTCGCTCCGATGCTACATCTTGCAGATATGGAAGCAACCTATCTGCTTGAGAGCAGAACGAGCGAGTAAAAAATTTTTTCCGTCAATACAATTATAAAGAATAACAGGGAGGTTTTTATGGCAGAGACAATGAACATTTATCAGAAGCTTGCCAAAATCCGCAAACCCGTAGAGGTTTTGCAAAAGAACAAGTCTGGTTACGGATATAAGTATGTAACCGAAGATGTCATTCTTTCCAAAATCACTGGTCTTATGGGTAAGCTTGGTGTTTCCCTTGTGCCTAACATTTCTCAGGGCACGATGAAAGTCGAGCCTTATGGCTACACCAAGACAAAATCTACAAAGACCGGCGAGATTTATGAGGAACGAGTTAACGAGATCCTTGTAAGTTGCGATATGGAATGGCATTGGGTTAACAACGAAAATCCTGCCGACAGAGTTGTAGTTCCGTGGGCTATGGTTGGACAACAGTCCGATGCGAGCCAAGCATTTGGTTCTGGTTTGTCATACGCATCCAGATACTTTATGCTCAAGTACTTCAATGTAGCAACATCCGACGATGATCCTGACAACTGGAGAAGCGCTCAGAAAGAGGCTGAAAATGCTGAAGACAGAGCAATTGCTGAACAGATCGTTGAGCAAATTCACCAGATTGTAACTGCTCATTTAGAGGTTAATCCCGATGATAAGCAGGCGGTTGCAGCAACAATCAAGAAGTACGCAAAGACAAAGGGTGGTAAGGCAAGTGCCAACTACTACGAGATTGAAGACCCAGTGGTTGCAAGTAACCTCTTGAATGAGATTACCGAAAAGTTCACTGTGGCAGACAAGGAGAAATAATACATATGGGATTTCGTAAAGACGCTTGGGCTTCTGTTTGGAGCGTTGAAGAAGGCAGAGGCAACACAATGAAGGTTCGTATTTCTACGAGCCGTAAGAAGAAAGATTCCGATGAATATGAACAGGATTTCTCAGGTTTCTGTACTTTCATCGGCACAGCAAAGGCTAAGGCTGAGAAGCTGAAGCCAAAGGACAGAATCAAGTTGGGTGATGTTGATGTCACCACTTGGTACAACAAAGAAAAAGGTGTTGAGTATGTCACCTATAAGGTATTCGATTTTGAAACCTCAAATGGTTCTGGCAGCTCCGATGCACCCGCTAAATCTACAAAGAGCACCAAGAGTGCCAAGAAGTCTTCCGGTCTTGAGGACACAGTTGAAGACGGCGATGTAGAAGAAGACAATCTCCCATTTTAATGATTGAGAGGTAATTCACGATGAAATATTCCCACATCATAGATGATATGACTTGGAGTTATTCGAGAATTACCGCATACGAAGATTGCCCATATCGCTTTTACTTAAAATACATAAAGAAAATCAAAGGAGTCAGACACTTCTTCTCAGATTATGGCTCCTTTATACACCTCATAATTCAAAAGTTCTTGACTGGCGAATTGAAAAAAACAGAGCTTGTCGGCTACTATCTTACGAACTTTCGCAGGAATGTAGTCGGCAAAGCTCCAAGCCAAAGCATATTTCAGAATTATTTTCAACAGGGTTTAGAGTATTTGAAGAACATTCAAATGCCAGACGACGAGATTATCGGAGTTGAAAAAGAGGTTTCTTTTAATCTGAACGGCAAAGACTTCATTGGCTACATTGATAGGGTTTCGAGAAGCGACGGTATTGATATCACAGATAATAAATCAAGGGCTTTGAAACCACGATCAAAGCGAAAGAAGCCTACCAAAACAGACGAGGAACTTGATAAGTATTTGAGACAACTTTACATCTACTCTATCCCTATTGAAGATGAATTTCACGAGTGTCCAAAACGATTGTGTTTTAACTGTTTTAGAACGCAAACCGACATTATTGAACCATTCGATAAGGATGCTTATGAAAATACGAAGAAATGGGCTTTAGATACAATCGAAACTATCTCACAGGAAGAAAATTGGAAACCTAATATTGAGTGGTTCCGATGCAGGTATTTATGTGATGTGTGCAATGAGTGTGAATACTATCAAATGTTTGGAGAAGAAAAATGATTTTACATTACAAAAGTATCGGAGGTGATGCTTGATTGAATGTATGCGATATCAAGAATATTGAAAGCGAAGCAGGTATCATTGCTTCCATTGTAATGAAACCAGAGCTTACATTTTATTCAGAGCAACTAAAACCAAACCATTTTTCCGACTCACAGAACGCCTATATTTACTATGCGGTTTGTGAGCTTGCAAAGCGCGGAATAGAAAAGGTGGACGCTTACAATATTACAAACATTTTGAATATGAAAGAGGCTACCAAAAAGCAAACAGAAGTTATTACGATACAGGCTCTAAACGACCTCATTGAGATCGCTAAGGTTATTGCCAGAGAGTCAGTTGAGGAATACAAACTTCTCGTTGCAAATGTCTTAGACGCTGCTTTCAGAAGAGATACATACAACAAACTCGTTGAGTGTGAGCGACTGTGCTTTAACAGTTCAGAAGCTGATATTGAGCAGAAGATTTACTCAGCACTTGACGATGTAATGATGGAGTTCTCGACTACTACTGAGGTTCCTCAGTATAAAGATGTCGTTGACTCTCTCTGGGGAGAAATCGAAGCCAGACAAGATAGTGGAATGGCGGGTATCCCCTTTAAGTTTGAAACGCTCAATGCTTATGCAACTATTGAGCGTGGCGAGCTGTTCATCTTCGCCGCCGAAGCCAAGCAAGGAAAAAGTATGATGCTTTTGAACTGTGCTGTGGATCTTCTCAAACGAGATGTGGCAGTTCTTTATATTGACAGCGAGTTGAACTCACGAATGTTCACCTGTCGTCTGATTTCTCATTTGACAGGCATTGAGTTTAGCAGGCTGAAAGCCGGTAGATATACCGATGATGAAAAAGAACGCATCGACAAGGTAATTGCGTGGTTAAAAACTAAGAAGTTTACCCACCTTTATATGCCGATGTTTGACGCGCAGAGTATTTACACTGCGGTAAAGAAAGTAAAGCATACGCAAGGGCTTGATGTTTTAATCGTTGACTACTTCAAGGGTAAAGGCGAAGGCGATGCTTTCGACTCATACCAAGAACTTGGTAGGTTTGTCGATATGGTTAAAAATCAAATTTGCGGTGATATGAACATTGCAGGAATTGGTGCTGCACAGGCTACTGCAACAGGTAAAGTCGCAGATAGTGCAAAGATTGGTCGTAATGCTTCGACCATTGCCCTTATCCAAGACAAAACACCAGAGGAAATTGAGGCGGACGGAATTGAGTGTGGAAACAAGAAACTCCGTATTTGCCTTAACCGTAATGGCGCACAAATGTCGTCAGATCAATACATAGATTTACAGTTCAACGGTAACATTATCAGTTACGAAGAAGCCAAGCAACATATTCCTGTAACTCCATATTGAGTTGGAGGTTTATATGGAAGTTGATGATATCTTAGAGCAGGTTGACATTTTAGAATACATATCTCAATACTGCGATTTTGAAGAAAAGAACGGAGAGTACTGGGCGCTTTCTCCTTTCAAAGAAGAAAAGACCCCCTCGTTCTCCGTTAACACCGAGAAACAGAGGTTTTATGATTTCAGTTCGGGTGCCGGTGGAAACCTTATTCATTTTATCAGACGGTATAACGACTGTGGTTTCATCGACGCAATTAACATACTGAAAAAATATGCCAATATTACCGAGGACTCCGAAAGAGCGATAGGTCGTCTCGAAAGCACGAAAGTGGCAAAGAGGTTTAAGAGAAAATCTCCAACATCAAAAGAGTCGAAATCAGTTGTTCTATCCCCCAATTATATGGAGCGTTATGAGTTTGATGAAGACAAACTTCAAGCGTGGGTAGATGAAGGTATTGACCTTGAAACGATGAAGAAATTTGGTGTTTGCTACGACTCGTTTTCCAACAGAATAGTGTTTCCTATCAAGAACTACGCCGGGGATATCATCAATGTGTGCGGTAGAACCCTTGAAAAAGACTTTAAGGAAAAGGGGTTAAGGAAATACACATATTTCAAACCCCTTGGCATTCTTGATACCTTGTTTGGGTTTTCAGATAACAAACAAGCGATTATGGAGAAGCGAGAGATCATTATCTTTGAGGGTTCTAAATCCGTAATGCTCGCACACAGTTGGGGCATTCACAATACTTGTGCGATCCTTACTTCGCACTTAAATCCACAACAGCTACTATTTCTTATCAAACTGGGCATACGAGTTGTCTTTGCCTTGGATGAAGATATTGATATCAGAGAGGATATAAATATCGCAAAGTTGAAGCGATATGTACGAATTGAATGGGTAAAAAATCGTGATAACTTATTAAGTTCAAAGATGGCTCCTGTAGATGCTGGTTTTGAAGTATGGCAAAACCTGTATGAAAGGAGAAAACCAATAAATTGAGTGACAATTATGTTGTCTATCACCTTCACTCAGACTTGAGTAACGGTGTTACAAATATAGATTCGGTAACGAAGTTTCAAGAATATATTGATGCCGCCAAAGAGTGTGGTATGAAAGCAATGGCTTTCTCCGAACACGGCTCAATTTTTGAATGGTGGCATAAAAAATGCGCAATTGAAGAAGCAGGAATGAAGTACATTCACGCGGTTGAAGCGTACCTCACCGAGTCTCTGGACGAGAAAATCAGAGACAATTATCACTGCGTTTTGATTGCTAAAAACTTTGAAGGTTTTAAGGAACTGAACAAGCTTGTATCACAGTCCTTTAACCGAAAAGACAATCACTTTTACTATGTTCCAAGAATTTCATTTGAGGAACTTTTTAATACAAGCGAAAACATCATTTTTACCACCGCTTGTGTTGGTGGCGTAATGCATAAGGCAGACGAAGCAACAAGAGCTAAGTTCTTAAAATTTATGTGCCAACACAAGGACAGGTGTTTCTTTGAGGTCGGACATCACATCGACGAGAAACAGGTTAAGTATAACCAGTATCTTAAACAACTATCAGACGAGTACGGTATTCCGCTTATCGCAGGAACAGATACTCATGTACTGAATGAGGTACACGAAAAAGGACGAATTATTCTTCAGCGCTCAAAGAACATTTACTTTGAGGGTGAAGATAAATGGGATTTGAAATTCCATAGTTATCCTGAATTAGTTGAAGCGTACAAAGCGCAAGGTTCGTTATCTACGGAAGATTACTTAAAGGCAATTGCAAACACTAATCTTCTTGCAGAAATGGTTGAAGAATTTACGCTTGATCGCAATACAAAGTATCCTCATATCTACGATAAACCAAAGGAAACCTTTAGACAAAAGGTTATGGATGCAAAAGCACAACACCCCTATATCAACGAAAGATATTCAGAAGAAGAAATCAATCGTGTAATCGAGGAAGAGTTTGAGGTTTATGAGAAAACACAGTCAATTGACTTTATGTTGCTTCAAACATATCTGAGAGAATGGGAGCAAAAGAATGGCATCCAATGTGGATATGGTAGAGGTTCTGTCTCCGGAAGTATGATTGCTTATATCTTAGGCATTACGAAAATGGACAGTTTGAAGTTCGACCTTAACTTTTTCCGCTTTATGAACCCCTCTCGTGTAACAAATGCAGATATTGATACTGACTACAGTGGACACGACAGAGATAAGGTTAAGTCGTTCTTACTACGAGATCATCTTGGTCTTGAGCAGATTAAATCAAGTGAAATTATTACCTTTAACACCATTGCGTTAAAAGGCGCAGTTCGAGATGTTTGTAAGGCTCTATACGCACCGCCCAAAGAGGTTGATGATAAGATTTCCGCTTATTACAAATCAATGAGTGGTTCTGGATATGACGGCTTTGGTGGTGGCGGTTTAAGGCTTCCAGACGATCTTGAAAAAGAAAGCAAGAAATATCTCTCAATCGCAAATTATATTTGCGACAATGTTGAAGCCAACGAAGAGAAAATGCGTCAGGAATACCCAGAGGTTTTCTCTTATGTTGATATTATCAATGGAACTATCGTATCTATTGGCACCCACCCAAGCGGATGTCTTGTCAGCGATTTGAACATTGAAGAAATGGTTGGTATGTGCTCAATTGCAACATCTGACTATCCTGTTTCAATGATAAATATGAAAGAGCTTGACGACCTAATGTATGTCAAGCTTGACATTCTCGGCTTGGATAACATCGGCGTTATCAATGAAACTTGTAAAATCATTGGGATTGATAGACTTGATCCCGACAATGTAGATTTGGACGACGAAGCCGTTTGGAAAAGCATTCGTGATGATACAACATTGATATTCCAATGGGAGTCAAATTCGGCTCAAGCATACTTGAAGAAGTTTATGTCTGACAAAACGATTGCTACAGCTCGTAGTAAAGTTCCTAATTTCTCGATGATTAAATGGCTTTCTTTTGGCAACGGTTTATTGCGACCGGCTTGTGCAAGTTTCCGTGATAGCGTTGCTAATGGTGAGTTCTACGATAATGGTTTAGATGAACTAAATGAGTTCCTTGCTCCAGAAGCAGGACGAATTGCTATGCAGGAAACTATTATGCAGTTCCTTGTTAAGTTCTGTGGATATTCCAATGCAGAGTCTGACAATGTTCGTCGTGCAATTGCGAAGAAAAAAGGTACGGAGAAACTGTTGCCTGAAATCGAGCAAAGATTTATTGATTATACCTCAGAACATTATGAGATTTCAAAAGAAAAATGTGAAGAGGTTATTAAACCATTTATTCAAGTTATCTTGGATGCGAGTGCGTATGCATTCTCGTGGAATCATAGTGATGCATACAGCCTTGTAGGTTATGTCTGCGGTTATCTGCGTTATTACTATCCTCTTGAGTTTATTACTGCCGCCTTAAATATCTTTAAGGATAATGCAGAAAAAACAGCGTCGATTGTTAAGTACGCAAAGAAAGCAGGTATTAAAATCACATCTCCTAAGTTCGGCTATTCAAAGAGCGACTACTTCTTTATGAAAGAGGAAAATGTGATTGCAAAAGGATTAAGCTCGGTTAAATATATGAGTTCCAGTATTGCCGATGAACTCTATGAGCTTTCCAAGAAAAATACATACACACATTTCATTGATTTGTTATCAGATATTAACTCCTATACGGCAGTTAATTCAAGACAGATTGACATTTTGATTAAGATAGACTACTTCTCTAAGTTTGGTAATCAAAGAGAGTTGCTTAGAATTTGCGACATCTTTGAGCTATTCAAAAAAGGAACTGCAAAGCAGATTAAGAAAGAGTCTATCAAGGACTCTCCGATTGACACTATTGTTAAGAAATATTCAAACGACAAAACAAAAAGTGGTGCTGAGTCAAAGAGCTACATTCTGTTAGACATTCCTGCGATTATGCGAGAGTGCGAACAGATGATTAAGGAAACCGGTATGCCAGACTTGAGCGATCTTCTCAAGGTCAGAAACTTTGCAGACATTATGGGCTACACAGGCTATGTGTCAGGTAAAGAAGAAGACAGACGCAAACTCTACATCAAAGAGGTTTACCCTTTGAAGAGGAAAAAGGACGGCGTTCAGTTTGGGTATAGCGTCATTACTCAGTCTATCGGCAGCGGTGTAGAAAGTCGCTTCACAGTTTTCAATCGAGTGTTTAATAACGACCCGATTAAGAAAGATGATGTAATTCTCTGCACTGGTTACGAAAGAGACGGCGCTTACTTTACTATGACTGGTTACACACATATCTACGCTTAATTGCGTATGAAATGGAGATTTTATTAACAAAAACGGAGGTACTACGATTTGGATAAAAAGAAATGCAATATGTGCGGTAAAGAGTTTGACATCTGGGACGAACAGGAAAACTTTTGCTTTGAACATAAAGTGGGTTACGGGTCAATTCACGACGGCGAACAGGTTTCTCTAAACCTGTGTTGTGATTGCTTTGATAAGGTGATTGATATCGTAGCTCCGATGTGTCAAGTAAATCCGCTAAGTGAGGTTTAATATGCCACCAAGGAATAACCCATTAGAAGAATACTTTAATCAGTTTGTTGATGTCCGTCGTGTAGTAGAACCAACAGAACGAAATCCTGTTTGGGGAACTACAAACGGATTTAGAGCACAACGAACATACATAGACGAAATGGCTGACCATTGGCGTGCTCGCTTAGATGATGAAATCAGAGAGCGTATCTATGAGGAATTAACACGCCCATTTGAAATCGAACACGAACCTGTTGCAACAACAGTAGCAACCGAAGCTACTTTTACAGCAAACGAAGCCTTTATTAACGAGGATTTGCTTCGCACTCTTATGGGTGATTGGAAAGTATCACCTACTGTTGCTAAGGTTGAGGTTGAGCCAGAAGATGTCGATCCAGACGAATTTGAAAAGATATTAAACGGAGGTTGAATATGAAAAGCAGTACTGAAAAGAAATTGCGAGAAGCATTCAACGAAGGATTTGAAGCCACCCGTCGCACAGGTCTTCTTCAGGGAGCCGTTGCGATCTCCAAGGTGGTTTTAGATAAAGCTAATGACACAAGTAAGACACCCGAAGAGCGTCTTGCCGATATCATTCAGTTTTGTGAGGTGTCATTAGGTAACAAGAAATGAAAGCGAGGTACCCTAAGCAGTGATTAGAAAAGCATATCTTGTAGCTGTTCTTATCGTTCTTTCGGCAATTGTGACAATTGTTGTATGGGGCGCAAACGGTGTTGAAGCGAATGGAACTAACATTCCAGAAACAACCGTTGTTGCTACAACAAAAGATACTAATGAAAAACCTTTAGAACTAAAGGAAACAACCGAACCCGAAACAGAGCTTACAACTGAAGCTCTCACAGAAACAACTGATGTGGCTGACGAGTCAACCGCAGAAACAACCGAGCCTGTTACAGAGCCGGTTATTCCTACTGAGCCAAAGAAAAACTATACAGACGATGATTTGTTTTACTTGGCTGCTGCGGTTTGCAGAGAAGCTGGCGGCGAATCTGAGGAGATACAACTACTGGTTGCCAATGTCGTCATCAATAGGGTTAATTCATCAATTTACCCAGACACAATTTACGGTGTTCTAACAGACTATCGACAGTACGGAATGATGTGGAAATATGGTGTTTCGTTCCCAAGTTGGGCAGACCAAGACACTATTGACCATTGTTACGATGTCGCACGCAGAATTTTAGAGGGCGAAAGAGTTTGCCCGGACAATGTTCTGTTTCAAGCAGAATTTGAACAAGGATCTGGAGTTTACAAACAGTTCGACGGTTTCTACTTCTGCTATTACGGATAAAAGGAATTAAGGAATTTGAACAACCAAAATATACAGTTGTTCGATAACTATGGCATCCTCTTTATTGACGATACTCCATTTTACTTTGACATAGAAGACCTCTCTATTATTCAAAGCAGGAGTTGGTATAAGGACAAAGACGGTTACTTAGTACATAGTTACTTCTATTTCGGTCAGCGTCGATTTGTCCGATTTCATCGGCTCATAATGAATGCGCCACCAGATAAAACTGTTGACCATCGAGATTTGAATAGAGCCGATAACCGAAAGAGGAATTTGAGGGTTTGCGAGCGTGCAGAAAACGATAGAAATCGTGGGCTGTACGCTACGAATACCTCTGGAATAACTGGTGTCCACTATGACCAAAAACGAGAAAAGTGGGTCGCCAGTATTACATATAACTGCAAACGATTATTTATCGGACGCTACGAATTTAAGGAAGAGGCTATCAGAGCCCGTCTCATAAAAGAGGTCGAATTATTTAAGGAATTTGCCCCACAAAGGGCATTGTTGGAGACTTTACTATGATTAAAAAGGAGACACATTCTGTGTATCTTTTTCGTAATGTACAAAACGGAAAAGTTTACATAGGGCAATCGTGTAATATTCCTAAAAGGTGTGCTCCGTGTAACTATAAAGGAAGCATTTTCTTTTATAGAGCTATCGAAAAATATGGATGGGACAGTTTCATTCAAATCGTTCTTAAAGAAGGCTTAACACAAGAGCTTGCAAATATGTGGGAAAAGACATTTATTGAATTCTTTAACTCTACTGATGCAAGGTTTGGATATAACTTAGCCGAAGGTGGCGCAAAGAGCTGTGCGCTTTACGGAGAAAAGAATGGTTTTTATCGCAAGAAACATACGGAAGCCGCATTAAAAACTATGAGCGATAAAAAGCGTGGTGGAAGGAATCCAATGGCACGATCTGTTTTATGCGTTAATACGAATGTTGTCTTCCCATCCGCACGAGAAGCGTCGGAGTGGTGTGGCACATCTCGTCAGCAAATCAATCGAGTTTGCCGAGGAGAACGCAAACATACTGGTTTCCACCCAGAAACAAAAGAACCTTTACAATGGAGGTATTACACTAAATGAAATTTGAGAATACAGAAGTATGGGGTTTTAAGCACAGCCTGCGAGGAATGAGAAACCCGAAGAACAGTTGGGATAAGAGCGACAGTCACTTTGATTGTGACTCTTGCTTATGTAACGACTGTGTTAACAAAGATAAGAACCCCTGTGGGCATAATGCGTTGTATATCGGTGAAAACGATATGACACTCGCTCAGGCGCTCATTCGTGGTGGTTCTGAACATAGAAAGTTTATGCGACAGATCTTCGTGTCTGTTGACATTACAGCTCCACTGTACTGGTGGAAAGAGTTTGATACATACAAGGTTGGTACTGTAGCCAACTCAACAAGTACGATGCACAAGATGGCATCTAAACCTATCACAGTTGATTGCTTTGAAATTGACGATTATGACTGCTCACTACAACTTATTGATCCAATCAATATCGGCGTAAGAGTTGACTCATTTATCGACGATTTGGAGCAGCTTCGTCAGTTGCATTTGCAGTACCTTGAAGCATCTAAGCGAGAAGGTATTACGGAAGCCGAAAAGAAGCATTTGCAGAGAGTCGCTAAGCGCTACTGGAAAGAGTTAATTCGTTGGCTACCTGAGTCTTGGTTGCAGACACGCACGGTTACTTTCAACTACGAAAACCTGCTTGCTATTTGTAGCAGAGGTCAGCGCCGATTCCATAAGCTCAACGAGTGGAGTGGTATTGACGATAAGACCTTGACAAACTTTATTTCTTGGGCTCGTGAGCTACCTTATGCTCAGGAGTTCATTTTTATTGACGAAAAAGGAGCGTGTGAAGATGCGTGAATTGTTCGTTGATAACTTTGCAGGTGGCGGTGGCGCATCTACAGGAATTGAAATTGCGATAGGCAGAAATGTTGACATCGCAATCAACCACGACCCAGACGCTATTGCAATGCACAAAGCAAATCACCCTGACAGCAAACACTATTGCGAAGATGTTTGGGAAGTAGATCCTAAAGAAGCGTGCGGCGATAATCCAGTAGCACTTGCTTGGTTCTCACCGGACTGTAAACACTTCTCTCGCGCGAAGGGTGGTAAGCCAGTTGATAACAAAATCAGAGGTCTTGCTTGGGTTTCTATTAAGTGGGCATTACTTGTTAGACCACGAGTAATTATGCTTGAAAATGTCCCAGAAATCCAAACTTGGTGTCCTCTTGGTGCAGATAACAAACCAATTAAAGAGCGCACAGGTGAAACTTTTAAGGGTTTCATCAGCATTCTGTCAACAGGTCTTCCGAAAGACCACCCAGCATTTGCTGAATGTTGTGATGCGATTGGAATTGATATCAATAGCCCAGAGGCAGATACGCTATCAAATGGCTTAGGATATGACATTGAATATAAAGAGCTGATGTCGTGTGATTATGGCGCTCCCACAACGAGAAATCGTTTCTATATGATTGCTCGAAGCGACGGAAAGCCTATCGTGTGGGCAAAACCTACACACGCACCGAGAGATAGCGAAGAGGTTAAATCAGGTAAACTTCTCCCATATCATACCGCAGCAGAATGTATCGACTGGAGTATTCCTGCTCAAAGTATTTTTGAGAGAGATAAGCCACTCGCAGAAAACACATTACGAAGAATTGCACGAGGTATCAAAAAGTTCGTTATTGATAACCCAGAGCCGTTCATCGTTAATTATAAATTTGAAAATCCACCAGAAGACATCAACAAACCTCTTTCAACTATCACTTCTGTGAATAGCCATTATGTTGTTGCACCGAGCTTGATTCAATACCATAGTGAAACAACAGAAGATGAAGTCAGAGGTCAGGAACTAAGTGAGCCTCTTATGACTGTTGACGCAAGCCCTCGTTATGCGCTATCAGTTGCTCACATTATGAAAAACTACGCAGG
Source organism: Alistipes sp. (assembly GCA_017502025.1). Classification (GTDB taxonomy): domain Bacteria; phylum Bacteroidota; class Bacteroidia; order Bacteroidales; family Rikenellaceae; genus Alistipes. The sequence goes on from JAFVVS010000088.1 coordinate 15,139, forward strand.
TGGATATACAGGCGCTGGAAGCGCCGCAGACGAACCTCTTGATACTGTAACAGCCAAAGATCATAACAGTCTTGTTACAGCACACATTTTGACTATGAGAAACAATATGGACGGTCAGTCATTAGACGAGCCATTAACAACCATTTCTTGTAGCGGAGCGCATCACGCTGAGGTACAGGCATTCCTTGTTAAGTATTTCTCAACCGGCGCACCTAAGCCCGTTGATGAACCACTCGATACAGTAACGACCAAAGATAGATTCGCTCTTGTGACTATTCACGGAGAGGAATATATCATTACTGATATTAAGATGCGAATGCTTCAACCAAGAGAGTTGTTTAATGCTCAAGGTTTCCCGTCTGAATACATAATTGATAAGGATTTCGAGGGTAATTCTTATTCCAAAACCAAACAGGTGGCACGATGCGGAAACGCAGTTACACCGCCTGTCGCTACAGCTCTTGTAAGAGCGAATTTACCAGAATATTGTGACTAAGGAGACACGAGTTATGAAGATGTTTATTGGTATTCTTATCGGTCTATTCGTCGGTGCTCCAATTGGTATGCTTACAACGGCACTGGTAACAGCGAATAGCAGAACAAATCAGGAGGACGATTATGGACGAATTAAAAGGCAAGATTAACGACGGTGGAGAGCGTATCTCCTACGGCGAAAATATGGCGGTCAGAGAGCCGTCAACCGGCAAAGGTAGATACGATTTAGTTTCTCCTTTTGCTACACGCAGATTGGCAGAATGGTACGAGTTAGGCGCTCGTAAGTATGCCGACCGCAACTGGGAAAAAGGTATTCCTTTTTCACGATACATAGACTCTGCAAAGAGACATTTGGACAAGTTTGTTATGGGTATGGAAGATGAAGACCATTTGGCAGCAGCCGCTTGGAACATCTTTGCTATTATGCATCATCAGGAACTTGGACAGACAGAACTTGACGATATGCCACATTATTTATCGTCAAAGAACGAACCCAGCGAAGAGTACGAACAGTTGACATTTGACGATATTACAGGGTGAGTTATGAAGGATAGAAAGGATTATGTAGTCCTCGTTGATATGGATGATACCATTGTGGATCTGCTGAGCAGATGGGTAAGTTTTCTCAACGAGACACACGGTTTATCAGTAAACCCAGAAGAAATAACTGATTGGAATATTAGCCTTTTCTTCCCGACTCTTACCAAAGAGCAAGTGTTTGCACCCTTATTTACAGACGGCTTTTGGTCAGCCGTTCAGCCTAAAGAAGACGCTGTGAAATACTTAAAAATGCTAAAAGATGAAGGCTACCGAGTTATTATCTGCACCAACACTCATTACACGACACTGAGAGAAAAGATGGAGAAAGTCTTATTTCACCACTTCGATTTCCTATCGTGGAACGATGTTGTAATTGCTTATCACAAGCAACTTCTTGATGCTGATTTTCTGGTTGACGACGGAGTACATAATCTGATCGGTGGCAAATACAAAGGTATTCTTATGGACGCACCTCACAACCGCAAGTTTAACGAGCGTGAGCACGGTATTATCCGAGTTAAGACTTGGCGTGAGATTTATGCGCTTATTAAGAATATGACGGAATAGGAGGTATGGATTTGACTGTTCTATATTCAACAGGATGTCCCCAATGTAATGTATTAAAGGAAAAATTAAAGGCTGCTAACATTGATTACATCGAAGTTACGGACAAAGACACAATCATTGCTAAGGGTATCACCAAGGTTCCTGTGCTTGAAGTCGATGGAATTCAGATGGCACTGTCGGCAGCAAACGAATGGATCAAGAGTAGGAGTAACTAAGATGAATATACCAATTAAAATGAATAAAGATTTTGAGAAGAATATGGCTACAATGAGCGAAAAGTATGGTGAGGACTTCGAGAAGCTTAACGGCTTTCACGAAACCCAACTGAACTTCTCTGACTTCATTGACGGCTTTATTGATAAGAATGTTGCCGATGTTACCATTGACGCAAATGCAAACGCATCGACAAAAGACATTCGCAGTCTGTTGAGTGAAAAAGGTAAGTCCCACGACAAGCTTTTTGCGTTCAACAAGATCTTCCACGAGATGAAGAAGATGTACAATCTTCCTACTGCAAAAGAATGGCTCGAAACCGAATACAATGGTGGCTTCTACTTACACGATGCACCGTCAGCGACATTCCTTCCATATTGTTATGCTTATGACCTCACAAGGCTTGCAACAGAAGGTCTTTTCTTCTTAAAGAACTATAACAATCAACCACCCAAACACCTTACTACTTTCATTGATGATGTTATTGAATACATCAGCTACATGAGCAACCGTAGTTCCGGTGCGGTGGGTATTCCAAACATTCTGATTTGGACTTATTATTTCTGGAAAAAGGACTGCCAGACAGGATATGTTATCAAGAACGAAGATTACTATATCCGCCAGTCATTCCAGAAGCTCATTTATCGTTTGAACCAGCCGTTTATGAGAATTGACCAGACTGCGTTTGTCAATGTTTCTATCTTTGACCGCAACTACATTGAGTCTCTATTTGGCGGCGTTAAGTACCCCGACGGCACCTATGTGATTGACGAGGTTGATGAAATCATCGAACATCAGAAAGTCTTTATGGAAGTCGTTTCGCAGGTACGCAGTGAGAATATGTTTACATTCCCCGTATTGACATACTCTCTGCTATATAAAGACGGCGAGTTCGTTGATGCAGAATTTGCTCGTTGGTGCTCAGATCATAACACAACTTGGAATGATAGTAACTTCTTCGTAAGCGGAGATGTAACGACACTTTCCAACTGTTGCCGTTTGTTGTCTGACACTTCAAAACTCAATGCGTTCATTAACTCAATTGGCGGTACGGCTTTGTCTATTGGCTCTGTTAAGGTTAACACAATCAACCTTATGCGTATCGCCCTCGAAACAGAATGCGACGAGAAAAAGTATTTAGCACTTTTGAAGAAGCGTGCAACGCTTTGTTGCAAGACTTTAAGTGCTGTACGACATATTATTGCCAGAAATGTTGAGAAGGGCTTGCTTCCTAACTATCAGGACGGCGCTGTTGAGATGTCAAAGCAGTATTGCACAATTGGTATCCTCGGCTTGTATGAAGTTATTGAAGCATTTGGCTTTACAAAGACAGACGAATTTGGCTATACATATTACACCGAAGATGGCATCAAGCTCGCAAGTAAGATTTTCGATGTGCTCAACGATGTAAAGGATAACTTTACTGACGAGTATTCATTCAATATTGAGAGCGTTCCTGCCGAGCGTGCTGCGGTTATCCTCTGCCAGAAAGATAACTTGCTGTACAACCTTGACGAAAAGTTCATCTACTCTAATCAGTGGATTCCTCTTTCAACCAAGTGTACTGTACAGGAAAAGTTAAGACTTTCATCTATCTTGGATGCAAAGTGTTCCGGTGGTAGTATCGCACACATCAATCTTGACTCTAACTTCCCGAACACCGATATGGCGTGGGATATGCTGAACAAGATTGCTCAGTCTGGTGTAATCTACTTTGCGTTTAACACTCGCATCAACGAGTGTAAGAACCACCACGGCTTCGTAGGAACGGATATCTGCCCCGTTTGTGGCGAGGGGGTATATGATACCTATCAGCGAATTGTAGGCTATCTGGTGCCAACCAGAAGCTACTCAAAGGATCGCTTCAAGGAGTTCACTACTCGTCAGTGGTATGAATACGCGGAGATGCTAAGAGAATGGTTATAAAAGGACTTCTTGACGAAGACTTTGTAAACTATAAAAAACCAAGTATGGTGATTATGTTCCCAAGTTGTTCTTGGAAATGTGAAAAGGATTGCGGAAAGCGAGTGTGCCAGAATAGTACACTCGCCAACGCTCCTAACATTGAGGTTGATCCAGAAGCAATCGTTAAAAGATATATGGACAACCCGCTCACTTCTGCTATTGTCATTGGTGGTCTTGAACCATTCGATGATTACAGAGATTTGATTGAACTTATCCAATACTTTAGGTTTGCAAAGTGTACTGATGATATTGTTATTTACACAGGATATACCGAGGCTGAATTAAAAGGTAGATGCTTTTTATTTGACCTACAACGGTACTCTCCTGTCATCATTAAAGTTGGTAGATTTATCCCCGACCAACAGCCACATTTTGATGACTTGCTTGGAGTCAGACTTGCAAGTGATAATCAGTACGCTATTAAAGTCTGATTGAAAGGATATGGTCTAATGATCGTACAGGCAGCCATTTACACTTTACTTAATGGCTTTTGTTTTAATGTACTATTACCTGTTTGGTATCTGCTCATTAGCATTTCAAATGCATTATAAAACAGGTATTTCATAATGAAAGGAGTTCTCATTTATTATGAAACGATTTTTCGGAATTTTGTTGGTTCTGCTTCTTGTGATGACCTTGATGGGTTGTCAGAAAGCGACAGCTCCAACTCTTGATACAACAGAACCACCAACAACAGAGGGCTCGTCAGATTTATCGACTACTTTACCTGACGAGCGAACTGAAGAATATGAATGCGTTATCGTTGATGTTGAAGATAACGGCGGTCATTACTCTCTAATGACCAAGGTAACTATCGAATACTACGACGGCGAGGTTGTTAACATCTTCATTGATGAACCCGCAGTCTTAGCATTCCAAGTTCCAGAAAAATACAACAATGGTGTTGGCATTGTAGATGGAAACGATGTGTTGGATTTGACTTCT
>JAFVVS010000089.1 GCA_017502025.1 Alistipes sp.
GCGGCTATCCCAACTTCGGAGACTTTCCCTGTTGCCGGTCACGAGTATATGGCTATGAACTACCTCTTGATGAACACCACAAAGGAGACTGTTGATGTAGTATTCACTTACGCTACCGACGCTACCGGTGCTGCTGCAAAGAGTCGCACCGTTGGTGCTGTGCCTGTACAGCGTAACTACCGTACTAACCTCTATGGTCAGTTGCTCACCGCTTCGGCAAATGTTAATGTTGAGATTAAGCCAGGGTACGATGAGCCTGCACACGAGGCTGATGCATTGCAGTTGGCTGCTGCATTTGGTGGTGAGGTTACTTTGACCGAGGATGTTGTTTTGGAGGAGCAACTCGTTATTGGCGAGGGCGTAAATATGACTATCAACCTCAATGGTAAGACTATCTCGGGTGGTCTTAATCCTAACGACAGCGAGCGCCACATCTACCCTATCAACAACTATGGTAACTTGACTATCAATGGCGGTACTATCGAGGGACGTGGTATCTACAACCAAGATGGCGCAACTTTGACTATCAACGAGGCAACTGTAAATTCACTCGACTGGAATGGCGGTGCGTGCGTTTGGAGTTATGGCACAGGTCAGGTTTACCTTAATAATGCAACTATGACTGGTAACACTGGCGTTGTATCGTCGGAGGGTTATGTTGAGATCAACGGTGGTACTTACATCTGCAAGGGTGGCATCAAGGACAACGGCGACTACTCGGCAACAAGCCCAACCTACTGTATCCGCGCTTACAACGGCTTGAAGATTACCGGTGGTACTTTCACAAGCCGTCACGGTGTAATTTCTATTGGTGGTGGCGAAGCAGTTATCGAAGAGGGTTCGTACACTATTGAGTGCACAGCAGCAATCACAAGCAATGTTCTCTACATCTATGGCAACACCGTAGCAACTATCAACGGTGGTAAGTTTATCTCGGACGACACAGCAAATATCGGCGATAGCGGTGCGGCTGTTCTCGTTGATGGTACAGCGCCAAAGGTAACTATCAACGAGGGTACTTTCGTAGGTTTGAACGGAATGGTTAGCGGCAACGCAAACACTCTCCTCTACGGTGGCAACTACTCGACTGTATTTGGTTACAACCACTATGGCAATCTCGAGCCTTATGTAGCAACCGGCTACAAGATTTTGCAGAAGAATGATGTAAACTATGTAGTTGCTAACACCGTAGGTGCAGTAGTAAGCGACGCTACCGAGTTGGGTGCTGCTTTGGCAAATGGCGAGAACGTTGCTTTGACCGGCGATGTAACCTATGGCTCTGGTATATCTAACGATGCTACTATCGAGTTGAACGGTAACACTTTCGAGGCTACCAATACTCTCGAACTCGGCAACAATGCTGATCTCACAATGACAGGTGGCGACTATGTTGTAAATAGCACTTACGGACACGTTGACGTTCGCCCAACCACAGCAGAGGGTAGCGAGGTTTACTACGAGGATGTAAACTTTGCTTTCAATAAGTTGAACAAGACTTATGGTACTTGCACCGACCGCTTGGGTTCGGTTGTTGAGGTTTGCCCAACTGTAACTGATGCTCACGTGAAGATTACCTTCAAGAACTGTACTTTCGACAACGCAAAGGTATTGTTCGAGGGTATGAGTGGCAAGACAGGTACTTTTGAGGCTGTATTCGAGGGTTGTACTTTCAACGCCCTCACATCGTCGGCACCAATCGAAATTGTGAATTATATAAAGGGTACTATCAAGGTTGTTAACTGTACTTTCAACCTCGAGTGCACTTCGTCGAGCGCATCGGCAATCTCGGTTAGCAGCAGCTCAAGCACTATTGTAACTCTTACAGCAGAGAACAACACTCTCAACGCTGTTGCAGCAACTCCTTACACCTACGATCCGGCAAAGGGTGAGACCGAGGTTCACAACGTTAAGGTTCTTGGTACTCCAAAGAACATTAAACTTATCAGCACCTACGGTGGTCCAAGCACAATCATTGAGACCGGCACTGTAAAGAGCGGTATTGCCCTCTAATATAGTCCTAAACAGTACTAAAAAATATAAGGAGTTCGAATGAACTCCTTATATTTTTTTTGATTTGTAGTAGATAGAGGATTGGCTACTGCGCTCGCTTTGCTCGCTACGCTTAACGCCTTTCCCCTCTGCTCGACTTTTGAAGATGATGCATTTGATGTCCGAAAAAAAGTCGCTCACCAACCTGAGTAAAGCCTTGCGAAAGATATAATTTTTCAGCATCGACATTCTCCTCCTCCACAATCAAACCGACACATTCAGCACCCTCGGCAAAGGCTCTCTCGCAAAAAGCATTAACCAACGCTGCACCAACGCCATAACCTCTAAATTCGGGTACAACAGCAACCGAATCAAGATAGTATTCGCCAGCCTCAGTTTCGTCGTCGATGTTTGGTATGCGTCCAACCTCACGGCGTAAAATCGCAAATGTGCCCTCTCGCAACTCCTGCAACCTAGCTCCATCGTAGCCCACAACAGCTCCAGCTGCCACACCATCACACTCGGCAACAATAGCATAGCGCCAACTATATTGTGTATTCTCGGCAAGCGCAAGCTTAGTAAGCACATCAAGGTAATCTTCTCCACAATAGTCGTGCAGAGTCTCCTCAACTCCAATAGCCAACGCAACAGCCATTGCAATGGTTGAAGCATCCTCCTCTCTGGCTGCACGCAATGTAATTTTAGGTCTATTCATACCACAAAGTTAATTATTTATAAAAATAAAAAATTATGGAGTATAATATTACAAGTCGGTAATGATGCAATAAGTGATGCTTTTTGAATCATTACCTTTTTTGTCAGTTCCTAATCCTTGTCGTATGTTAGTTTGTTCTCATCACGAAATTGTCGTGGTGTGATGCCCTCAATTTTGCGGAAGAGGGTGGAGAATTGGCCAACGCTCTCAAAACCGAGTGTGTAAGCAGTTTCGCTTATGCTCTGTTGCTCCGACACAAGAATCTCCTTGGCACGACTTATCAATAGACGGGATATGTACTGCGTAGGGGCGATTCCTGTGATACGCTTAAATGTCTGTCGAAACCACGAATAGCCTACGCCTAACGAATTGGCAATATCTTCGGCACGCAGGGAGTGGTGTACTCGTTCACGCATCAGCTGTCGTGCTTCATTGATAACCTCCTCGGTGCGATTTCCTCCATCGCCATAGTTTTTGTATTTATACGATACGATGCCAAGCATGTGGGTTACGATTCCCGACAGAATCTGTTGGCAACCGATGCTCTCCTTGTCGGCAAGATGAATAGCATCTCGGTATAACGACATTAGTGTATTGCTGATGCCGATGTTGAGTAGGGCATTTTTGCGTGAAAAAAATCCTGCTGCGACAATTCTCTCGGCAATTCGCCCCCTGAAACCAATCCAATATTCGCTCCAACCACTCTGCTGGTTAGGGGCGTAGTTGTGTCGCTCTCCCGGAAAGAGAAATATGACGGTTCCTGCTTCAACCTTCTGGCGAGGTACTGACCGAGATTCGAAAAAACCACTTCCTTCGTTGATGTAGACCATTTGGAACTCCTCCAATATGCGACCATTTTGTGGCTTGAAGTAGTAGGAGTCGGGGTGTTGCTGCATTGCAGGGTAGTGCTCATTTGGAGCGATTGATTGTTTGCCGACAGTGGTGACAACCAATCCCCAATCCCAATCGTTGGGACTAATGGTCAAATATTTTAGCGAGTTACTGTCAAGTTCTTTCATTTTCTGTCAAATTTGAAACATTTAATATCAAAATTGAAAACCAAAGTTAGTAAATATTTTCTTAAATTTGTAAAGATAAAATAGAAATTTGCTCAAAGAGTATGGGAACTTACAACTTTTTAGCCTTTGATTTAGGCGCAACAAGCGGTCGCTCGGTTGTTGGAATTCTACAAAATGGCAAAATTGAAATACGGGAATTAACTCGTTTTCCAAACGGAATTATTGAGTTACATGGAAAGTTTTATTGGAATTTGCTCGGCTTGTACGAGCACCTCAAAGAGGGACTTGTTGCGTGTGCCAAGGAGGGAATTACTCCGAATTCAATTGGAATAGATACTTGGGGTGTCGATGTGGTGCCTATCGGAGAAGATGGCTCTATTCTTGGTATGCCGAGAGCCTATCGTGATCCATATACTGTGGGTGCGCCCGAAAAATACTTTGAGATTGTACCTCGTGAGGAGGTCTACGATAAGACGGGTATTCAGATTATGAATTTCAACACTTTGTTCCAGCTCTATGCTGCCGTTCAGGAGGGCTATATCCCTGTGATGAAGGCGAAGCGTTTGTTGTTTATTCCCGATGCTTTGGCATATATGCTTACGGGTAAGGAGTTCTGTGAATATACTATCGCTTCGACTTCGCAAATTCTCAACCCTCGCAATGGTAAGTTTGAAGGCTCGTTGTTGAGGGCAGCTGGCGTGAGTGCCGACATTCTCCCTGAACCTCAGTTGCCGGGCGTTGTTGTGGGAACGTTGTGCGATGCACTTGCAGTTGAAACCCGCATCGGCAAGGTTGATGTCGTTGCGGTAGCAGGACACGATACCGCTTCGGCTGTGGCAGCGGTGCCTGCCGAGAACGAGCGATTTGCATACCTCTCTTCGGGTACTTGGTCGTTGATGGGTATCGAAACCAAAGAGCCTATCATCAACGAGGAATCGTTCCGCCACAACTTTACGAATGAGGGCGGTGTTGATGGCACAACCCGCTTCTTGAAGAATATCTGCGGAATGTGGATATTGGAGCAGTGCCGTAAAGAGTGGGAGAGAGTCGGTAAGAGTTACTCCTATCCTGAAATTGTCGAGATGGCAAACTCGGCAGAGCCATTTGTGTCGTTTATCAACCCTGATGATGCATCGTTTGCCAATCCGCAGTCGATGTTGCGAGCAATCGAGGAGTTTTGTGTTCGTACGGGGCAACCTGTGCCGCAGAGCGACAAACAGATAGTCCGTACAATTTTCGAGAGTTTGGCGCTGCGCTATCGTGAGGTGTTGGAGATATTGGAGAGCATGTCGCCATTCGATATTGATGTGTTGCACATCATAGGTGGTGGTGCAAAAAATGCTCTGCTCAATCAATTCACTGCTAACGCTATCGGTAAGCGTGTGGTGGCAGGTCCTTCGGAGGCTACCGCTATCGGAAATATCATGATGCAGGCTATTGGAGCAGGAGTTGTAGGCTCGTTGGCAGAGGCTCGTAAGATTATTCGTGCCTCAATCGAAACGGAGGAGTTCCTGCCTGAGAATAGCGAACAATGGAACGCAGCATACGAAAAATTTCATGACTTAAAATAATACAAAAACTATTAAAACTATGAATGAAGCAAAAATCAAACAGGCTTATGACATCGCAGTTGAGCGTTATGCAGAGTTCGGCATTGATGTAGAGAAGGTGCTCGAAAAGTTGCACAAGGTTGAGATTTCGATGCACTGCTGGCAGGCAGACGATGTAAATGGTTTTGAGTCGGCAGGCGACCTGACAGGCGGTATTCAGACCACAGGAAACTATCCGGGTAAGGCTCGTAATATCGAGGAGTTGCGTGCCGATATATTGAAGGCTAAATCCCTTATCCCTGGTAATCAGCGTTTGAACTTGCACGAGATTTATGGCGACTTTGGTGGACAATTCGTGGACCGTGACCAAGTTGAGCCAAAGCACTTCGAGAGCTGGATGCAGTGGGGCGCAGAGCATGGAATGAAGTTGGACTTCAATTCGACTTCGTTCTCGCACGCAAAGTCGGGCGATTTGTCGTTGTCGAATCCTAATCCGGAGATTCGCAACTTCTGGATTGAGCATACAAAGCGTTGTCGTGCCGTAGCAGAGGAGATGGGACGCCGTCAGGGTGACCCTTGTATCATGAACTTGTGGGTGCATGACGGCAGCAAGGATATCACCGTAAACCGCATGAAGTATCGCGAGTTGTTGAAGGATTCGTTGGACCAAATCTTCGCAACCAAGTACGACAATATGAAGGATTGCATCGAGTCGAAGGTGTTCGGTATCGGTTTGGAAAGCTATACCGTAGGTTCTAACGACTTCTATATTGGCTATGGCGCAAAGAACAATAAGATAGTAACCCTCGACACAGGTCACTTCCACCCAACCGAGAGCGTTGCCGACAAGTTGTCTTCGTTGTTGCTCTATGTTCCGGAGGTTATGCTCCATGTTAGCCGTCCGGTACGTTGGGATTCCGACCATGTAACCATTATGAATGACGAAACGCTTGATTTGATGCAGGAGATTGTTCGTTGCGATGCACTTGACAAGGTACATATCGGTCTTGACTACTTCGATGCTTCGATTAACCGTATCGGTGCTTATGTTGTCGGAACACGAGCAACCCAGAAGTGTTTGTTGCGTGCTCTGTTGGAGCCAATTGCACAGTTGCGTGAGTACGAGGCAAAGGGGCAGCTCTTCGAGCGTTTGGCACTCTTGGAGGAGGCAAAGGCTCTCCCTTGGAACGCAGTGTGGGATATGTACTGCTTGCGCAACAATGTACCTGTCGGCGAGGCATTTATCGCTGATGTACAGAAGTATGAGAAGGAGGTAACCTCTAAACGCTAATTGATTATATCTTGCAATTATGGATATCTTAATTGGTCTTTTGATTATAGCAGTAGGTGCATTTTGCCAATCGAGTTGCTATGTGCCTATCAACAAGATTAAGGGTTGGAGTTGGGAGTCGTATTGGCTCGTTCAGGGGGTCTTTGCGTGGATACTCTTCCCGCTTCTCGGAGCTTTGTTGGCTGTGCCTGAGGGGCACAGCCTGCTCGAACTCCTCGAAACGGGAGATAACTTCAATATCTTGATGACCGTTGTATTCGGTGTGCTGTGGGGTGTCGGAGGTTTGACATTCGGTCTCTCGATGCGCTATCTCGGTGTTGCACTCGGTCAGAGTATCGCTCTCGGAACATGTGCCGCAGGAGGTACTCTCTTGGGTCCTGTATTGCTCAACGCTTTCTTCCCTGAGATGGGTGCGTTGGAGTCACTCACTTTTTCAGTAATTTCGGGCGTGGTTGTAACCTTGCTCGGTATTGCAATTATTGGTGTGGCAGGTATGATGAAGGCGAACTCGCTGCCGGAGGAGGAGAAAAAGGCGGCAGTCAAGGACTTCAACTTCCCGAAGGGTATCGCTATCGCTCTGTTGGCGGGTGTTATGAGTGGCTGCTTCAATGTAGGTTTGGAGTTCGGCAAGGATATCAACTTTGGCGAATTGACAGCCCCTATGTTCAAGACCTTGCCCGCTACATTGCTAGTAACTTTGGGCGGTTTTCTGACAAATGCGGTCTATTGCCTATATCAGAACTATAAAAACAAGAGTTTCTGCGACTACAAGCAGGGCAAGTTGTGGGGTAACAACCTCCTCTTCTGTGCATTGGCAGGAGCGTTGTGGTATAGCCAATTTTTCGGATTGAGCCTTGGCAAAGGTTTCCTCACCGAGTCGCCAACGCTGATGACTTTGTCGTTCTGTATCTTAATGTCGCTGAATGTTACTTTTGCAAATGTTTGGGGTATAATTCTTAAAGAGTGGAAGGGTTGCTCGAAAAAGACTATTGCAGTACTTGTTTTGGGTATTGTGGTTTTGGTTTTGAGTTCATTCCTCCCCGAATTATTAAAATAATAGGTAAAGAGTATGAAATCAATATTGGAAAATCGCCCTGCACTTGCTGCCGAGGTTGAGAAGGTTGCCGAGGTGGCAGGATATCTCTGGCAGAAGGGTTGGGCAGAGCGTAACGGTGGTAATATCACCGTAAATATCACCGAATATATCGATGACGAGATTAAGGCAATGCCTGCAATCAGCGAGGTCTATCAGATTGGCGCAGTGTTGCCACATTTGAAGGGTTGCTATTTCTACTGCAAGGGGACAAATATGCGTATGCGTGATTTGGCTCGCCGACCTATGGAGAATGGCTCTATTATCCGTATCCTCGATGACTGTGCATCGTATGTTATCATTGCAGATAACGCAGTGAAACCTACTTCGGAGTTACCATCGCATCTCAGCGTACACAACCACCTTATCAGCATTGGCTCGCCGTATAAGGCCTCGTTGCATACCCACCCAATCGAATTGGTGGCGATGTCGCACAGCAAGAAGTTTCTCGAAAAAGATGTTGCCACGAAGTTGTTGTGGAGCATGATTCCCGAAACAAAGGCATTCTGTCCCCGTGGATTGGGTATTGTGCCTTACAAGTTGCCCGGCTCGGTTGAGTTGGCAGAGGCTACAATTGCAGAGTTGGCAGACTACGATGTCGTGATGTGGGAGAAGCATGGCGTATTCGCAGTTGATTGCGATATTATGCAGGCATTCGACCAAGTTGATGTGCTGAACAAGTCGGCTCTTATCTATATGGCATCGAAGACTATGGGGTTCGAGCCTGATGGTATGAGCGATGAGCAGATGCGTGAGATGTCTGTGGCATTCAATCTACCTAAATAATCGGCGTAAAGATAAAACTATAAAGAATAGAACTTCATCTACAATCGTATTGTCGTCACTCTTGTTGATTGGTTGATGCAACCGAGGAGAGGAGAGGAGCCGACGACAGTTCTCAATCTCCTGATTGACAAGGTACTTGCAACAGCGAATGGCGAACTGCTCAAACATGAACAAACCTCCTTCAAGGAGGTCGCAATATTCAAAACAGGAGTTACATATGTAACTCCTGTTTTTTTCGCATCATCGTGAGCCGCAAAGTAGCAAATGACGGCTCCGACCTCTTTATTCAACCTTTGTGTAAATAGTAACGGGTTCGGTCAAGCGGACAAACTCCACCGGATCTACATCGAACAACCCGGCCTTGTCCATATAGACATTCAGTTTATCGTCACCACTCTTCTCAATCTTCCATTGTGTAAGTGCGGATCCATCCATTGCTTCGAAGGTTACGATTGAGTAATCCACCTCATGTAACTCTGAATATTTTGCAGTTTCTACCTCGTAATATTCATTATCCTCACCTTTGGCAGCACAAACAAGATAACCTTTCTTGCGGAGGTCGAAATCATAAATGTAACCCTCTTCCGACAGCCACTGCGCATTGGCAAATGAAGCAATATTCCACTTCAACTCGTAAGGTTTGCCTACACGCAATAGAGTAATGGGCTCGCTCGCAGCTTCGCTTGTGAGTTTCAGCGTATTTCTATCTATCACATCGATTTTTAATATATCATCGGCAAGTTTCACGGCGTAAGGGTTGCCATTTTCGTCTGTGTAGATATAATAATCAGCAATATCAATAAGTTTGGTTGTGCCAACAGGGAGCTGCGGAGTGTTAGTCGAAGTAACGACTACGGCCGTAGTAGCCTTGCCTTCCACTGCGAGATCAAAGTCGAGCACATAGACAACCGAATACAAGTCTTGTGGCGGATTGATATCCCCCGGGGTATTCTCGACAATCCACTGCGTATTTTGCAGAATTAGCTTATCTGCTCCACCTTCCTTCGAACAACCTACTAGTGCGAGGAGCGCAATTGCAAATATAAAAAACACCTTTTTCATTGTACGATCAATAATTAATGTTAATTCTATGCTATTATTTCTTTGGGTAGATAGTAACAGGTTCGGCAACACGGACAAAATTTACAGGCATTGGCTCAAACTCGCCGTTTCCACCCACTGAAATTTTAGCCGTATTCTCATCCACCTTCTCAACCTTCCATTGGAATTCCACACCTCCCTTTTCGGTCAACATATCTATCAATGTATATGTAGCATAGAACTCCTCTCTATATGCCCTAATCTCTTGCTCATAATATTTTCCATCATCGCCTTTTTGGGCAACTGTAAAACACCCTTTCTTGTGAAGATTGAAATCGTAAATCGAACCATGAACTGGTTGCCACTGCGCATCGGTAAGCGAAATAACTTCATGATTCAATTTGTAAGGATTCTCTACACGACGCACTGTAACAGGGGTATCGGGAGCAGACGGATCTGTCAACTGTATGGTATTATTATCCACAACATTGATTTTCCACATATCTTCACCAAGTTGCACAGAGTAGAGTTCGCCTTTCTCATCTTCAAAACAAGTGTAGTCCACCAACTCTAAAATCGAATTTGTACCAACAGGATACGACGAATCGCTACTCGAAATACAAACCAAAGCCAGAGCCGCCTTGCCATTCATGGTAAGATCAAAGTCTATTACGCTGGCTGTCGTTTGCTTATCTGTCGTGATATATCGACCTTCGTAAATCCACTGCGAATTTTTCAAGGTGAACTTATCGGTTCCTGCACCGGTGTCATCATTTTTCGAGCAACCCGCCAACAGCAGGAGTGCCATTGCTAAAATTGAAAAAATCTTCTTCATAGCATTATGCATTTAAGTGTTAATCTGTACTCAGTTATGTTTTTTACACACACTTTATAGGCAAATATAATAAAAAATCTTTGACGAACAAAAAAAAAGCATCACTTGTGGTGCATCTTCAAACATTTTTGGGTGAAAATTTGGGTGATGGGAAAGAAAAAGCGGTTGAGTTCCAATCGCTTTGCTTTGTAGTGGGGATTGGCTACTGCGCTCGCTCACGCTCACTCCGCTTAACGCCTTTCCCCTCTGCTCGCCGCAGGGGCCTGAACAAAATCACTTCGCAAGGAGTTGATAAATCAACAACTTTATTCTTGCTACTATACCCATACAAACAAGTTTGTCGGGACACAGTATCAAAAATAAAAGATGTCGAATTTCTTCGACATCTCCTTGCTTCGTTTTTTGTAGTGGATAGGGGATTGGCTACTGCGCTCGTTTATACTCGCTCCGCTTAATGCGCCCACATTAACATTAGGATTCGACCGGCGGCAGAAGCCGAGAGCAGACCAAGTGGAATGGGATAGACATTAAACCAAAGGTTTAGATAAAAAATCAAATGGCAGCAACCAAACTCGTTTGAGTTGATGACGTTTGATTTGTTATCGTAGTTGCGCAGCAACAATGGCTATAACATACCACGCAGACAAGTCTGCCGAGGCGCAACAAGCTGAACGAAGACC
>JAFVVS010000090.1 GCA_017502025.1 Alistipes sp.
ATAAGCAATAAGCAATAAGCGACAAGCACTAAATTCCCTATATTCCTTATATTCCCTATTCTCCCTATTGCCCCTATTGTCCCTATTACCCCTAACCAACTATTAACACAAAAAAAGCCAATGGCGCAAACCATTGGCTTTCACTTGTTAAGAGTTATTTTCTATCCCAAGTACGACTTCAACGATGCACTCTTCTGCGAAGTACGAAGACGGCGAATAGCCTTCTCCTTGATCTGGCGAACACGCTCACGGGTGAGGTCGAATTTCTCGCCAATCTCCTCCAAAGTCATCTCGGAACAACCGATACCGAAGAAGTAGCGGATAATGTCACGCTCACGCTCGGTGAGGGTTTCGAGGGCACGATCCACCTCGGTAGCCAACGACTCGTTGATAAGACCACGGTCGGCATTCGGAGAGTCGGTATTCACAAGCACATCGAGCAACGAGTTATCCTCGCCATCGGCAAATGGTGCATCCACCGAGATGTGACGACCTGCAACACGCAGAGTGTCGGTAACCTTCTCACGAGGCAACTCCAACTCGGCTGCCAACTCCTCGGGCGAAGGGGTACGCTCGTGCTCCTGCTCGAAGCGGGCAAAAGCCTTGTTAATCTTATTGAGCGAGCCTACCTGGTTGAGCGGAAGACGCACGATACGAGATTGCTCGGCAAGAGCCTGCAAAATCGACTGACGAATCCACCACACAGCGTAGGAGATAAACTTAAAGCCACGAGTCTCATCGAACTTCTCGGCAGCCTTAATCAGACCGAGGTTACCCTCGTTGATAAGGTCGGGAAGGCTCAAACCCTGATTCTGATACTGCTTGGCAACCGACACCACAAATCGAAGATTTGCCTTTGTGAGCTTCTCCAAAGCCTCCTGGTCGCCTTTGCGAATTCGTTGGGCGAGTTCTACCTCCTCCTCAACAGTAATAAGTTCCTCTTTTCCAATCTCCTGCAAGTACTTGTCGAGCGAAGCACTCTCACGATTGGTGATAGATTTCGTAATCTTTAATTGACGCATAAATTTATATAATTGTTTCTTCGTTTTGCTAAACTCCAACCCTTATCACGGCGCAACCTTTTTAGGGGCGTTAGGGGCAATAGGGGTTTTAGGGGTGCGCTGAAAGTTTTTATTCAATTCTACTTCACACCGAAAATCGGAGGTGATGAGATTATTTTTGTGCGATGTTAGGCGATGAAAGCGCAGCATAGTCAGCCTATGTGAGCATTTCAGCGTCCGACACACTCGTGCAAAAAGAACTCATCAGAACGATTTTTTTGCTATTCTGTAACTATCGTATAACTTGCCGATTTGCCATCAGGATAGACTCCGTCAATCGACTGAATCTTATCGGTCAGGCGACCAAGGTCAGCCACTGTGCGCACCGCCTTGTCGTTGATGTGAGTGATGACAAAGCCCTCACGCACACGAGCCTTGGCGAGCAAACCACCACTCTTTACCGACTGCACCTGCACACCACCCTTGATATCGAGTTTCTTGGCAATTTTGCTGTCGATATCGGCAAAGCGACCACCCAAAACCTCAACGACATCTACATCGTTTTTGGAGAGCAACTCTGCTTTACCTGCCTTATTACGAAGAACAACCTCAAAATGTTTCACTTTTTCGCCTCTTTTTACAACCAACGATATTTTATCGTTAGGACGATGCTTGCCAATCTGCTCGGTGAGGGTCGTAGGAGCGGTAATTTTCACACCGTCAATCTCGGTGATGACATCGCCCTTGCGGAGTCCTGCCTCCGATGCCGAGCCACCCTCCGAAACGGCTGCAACATATACGCCGCCGACCTCGCTGATGCCCGTATCTTTACCAAACTGGTCGATAAAATCTTGGTCGATGTAGCGATACGAAATTCCGAGCAATGCACGCTGCACGATACCATACTCTCGCAAGTCGTTAACTACCTTACGCACAATACTTTCCGGCACTGCAAACGAGTAGCCGATATAGCTTCCTGTCGAGGACTTGATTACGGTGTTAATACCCACCAACTCGCCACGGGCATTGACCAATGCGCCACCCGAGTTGCCCGGATTTACCGCTGCATCGGTCTGGATAAACGACTCGATGCGGAACTCGTTAGGAATAACATCGAGTTGGCGTGCTTTGGCACTTACGATACCCGCAGTGATTGTCGATTGAAGGTCGAATGGCGAGCCAATAGCCAATACCCACTCACCCAATCGCAAATTGTCTGACGAGCCGAACTTGATGATTGGCAACTCCTCCGCCTCGACCTTGATAAGGGCGACATCGGTAGTTGGGTCTTTGCCTATGATTTTCGCATCGAAGACACGACCGTCATTCAACTTTACACGCAACTTTGTTGCGCCATCAACGACATGATTGTTGGTTACGATATAGCCATCGGTCGAGATAATCACACCCGAGCCACCCGACTTCTGCTCACGCTTTTGAGGCTGTCCGTTGCCCTGCTGTGGCTGCGGAAAGCCGAAAAACTCGAAGAATGGGTTATATGGCATCATACCCTGCTGGCGCACCTCCACCTCGGTAATTGCCTCGATATTAACCACCGCCTTAACCGCATTTTCGGCTGCGTAGGTCAAATCGGGATAGGTTGCCGACTGCTCCAAACTTACGAATTGGGTTTTGGCAACGGGCACGGTGTCGCCGTCACGATTTACATACTCTATGGTTGTTGCAACCTGCGAATTGCGAACAACCGCATAAGATGCCACGCCCGCACCGAGGAGTGCCGAAACGAAGCATACTGCTACCAATACAAAAGTGTTTTTTCTCATAATTTGTGTTTTAGTTTCGTCCTTCAAAACGAATATCATTACAAAAATATTGTAATTTGGCTGAAAAATCAAAATTTTTCCAATTAAATATTGTACCTTTGTGAAGATTATTTAGGGGCGTTAGGGGCGTTAGGGGCGTTAGGGGCGTTAGAGGCGTTAGAGGCGTTAGGGGCGTTAGAGGCGTTAGGGGCGTTAGGGGCGTTAGAGAATTTAGAGAATTTAGAGAATTTAGAGAATTTAGAGATAACTTCTAATTGAGCTAATGGCTAACGGCTAAAAATTAGCGGTGATTGAGGAAATTTTGTGCGAAGCGAAGCGACAAAAGCGGAGCATAGTAAGCCTATGTGAGCATTTTGGAGTCCGATGCTCTCGTGCAAAATTTACCAATCAGAATAATTTTTAATATGAAGGTAGTAGTAGGATTATCGGGAGGAGTCGATTCGTCGGTGGCGGCGTACTTGCTCAAAGAGCAGGGACACGAGGTCATCGGATTGTTTATGCGTAATTGGCACGATACGACGGGTAAGCTCGAAGGAGAGTGTTCGTGGCACGACGACCAGGTCTTTGCCGAGTTGGTAGCCAAGCGATTGGATATCGCCTTCCACTATGTCGATTTATCGGCAGAGTACCGCAAGCGAGTGGTCGATTATATGTTTTCGGAGTACGAAAAAGGTCGCACCCCAAACCCCGATGTATTGTGCAACCGAGAGATTAAGTTCGATGTCTTTCTGAAAGAGGCTCTCAAACTCGGTGCCGAGGCGGTTGCTACGGGACACTACTGTCGCAAAGAGGAGCGCATTGAAAATGGTGAGACGGTCTATTCGTTGCTCGCAGGTAGCGACCCGAACAAGGACCAGAGCTACTTCCTCTGCCAACTCTCGCAGGAGCAGCTCAAATATGCGATGTTCCCTATCGGTCATCTCTTAAAACCCGAGGTGCGCCGCATTGCCGAGGAGCAGAAACTCGCCACTGCCAAGCGCAAAGATTCGCAAGGTATCTGCTTTGTGGGCAAGGTCGATTTGCCGATCTTTCTGCAACAACAACTCTCCGCCAAAAAGGGAAATATTCACGAAATTTTGCCTTCGTGGCGACGCTACGCCGAGCGTGCTGAGCAGACGGCATTGGAGGTGCTTGCCGAGCCGTACCGCTACACCGTGCGTGACGGCAAGAAGATTGGCGAGCACAACGGAGCGCACTTCTACACCATAGGTCAGCGCAAAGGCTTGGGCATTGGTGGTCGCAAGGAGTCACTATTTATAATAGGTACGGATGTCGAGACGAACACCATCTATGTCGGCGAGGGCGATAGCCACCCCGGCTTGTACCGCAAGGCGTTACGCATAGACAACTCGGAGGTGCATTGGGTGGAGCCGTGCGAGGCTCTGAAAGTGGGCGAGGAGCGTCGCTTGAAGGTGCGCATCCGCTACCGTCAGCCACTCGAAGATGCAACGCTCATTCAGCACGAGGATGCACTCTACATCCTCTTCGACCAGCCACAACGAGGCATTGCAGGCGGTCAATTTGCCGCTTGGTACGAGGGCGACAGGCTTATCGGCTCAGGCGTAATCAAGTATTAACCTAAAAAAACATCTTATAAAATGAAACGATTTTTCACCCTCTTGATTGCTTGCGTAGCATTGTCGATGACGGCAAGCGCACAGCTCAAATTTGTTGATGCAACCGAATTGGGCATTCACGGTCACACCCAAAAGACGGATAAGAGCCCTTACTACCGCTTCGACCACACCCCATACGAGGGTTTCAGCAAGGGTATCATCAACCACTCGAAGTGCCCATCGGGACTCTATGTCGTATTCAAGACCAACTCGTCGCAGATTTCGGCTTCGTGGGAGAATGCACCAAAGCGTATGGGCGACAATATGACAGGTATCTCGCAACACGGCTTGGACCTCTATATCAAGAAGGATGGCAAGTGGCGTTTTGCTGCCGTAGGTCGTGTTTCAACACTCCCCGAAAACAACAAGCGCACAAAATCACTTATCAAGAACTTGGCAGAGGGCGAGAAGGAGTGCCTGCTCTACCTCCCCGGTTGGTGTCAGCTCACCAAGTTGGAGATTGGTGTGGATGAAGAGGCTACTATCGAGGGTATCCCTTCGCCATTCCGCCACAAGGTCATCGTTCACGGTTCGAGCATCACTCATGGTGCCTCGGCATCACGCCCTGCGATGAACTATCCCGCTTTGATGAGCCGCAACCTCGGTATCGACTTCATAAACTTCGGTTTCAGCGGTCAGTGCAAGATGCAGCCGCAGTTCCTCGAATTCTTGAAGACATGCGAGGCTGATGCCTTCGTATTCGACGCCTTCTCCAACCCAAGCGAGAAGCAGATTAAGGAGCGCTTGAACAACTTCGTAGAGGAGTTGGTAAAGGCACATCCGGGCAAGCCGCTCATCTTCATTCAGAGCCCTATCGACCAGGATAGCGACTTCGACACCAAAAAGTATGCTGCACGAATGAGCCTTACAAAGACCGCTGCCAAGATGATGAAGGTACTGTCGAAGAAGCACAAAGATGTCTATTTCCTTGCCGTTCCGAATGTATTGGGTACCGATAGCACCATCGACAATTCGCACCCTACCGACCTCGGCTTCGACCGCTTCTTGAAGGCTTACCAGCCAAAGATTGCCAGAATTCTCAAAAAGTACGGAATAAAGTAGCATTATGAGAAAGCTCCTTCTGTCCGTTATTGCGACACTCATCGTTGCGTCGGGCGCATCGGCACACAATCCGAAGGCGTGGCGCAAGTTGCGACAAGATATAAACATCTTCTGGGCAAGCGACCTCGACCGTGGCGGTTGCTACGACCAGAAGGTTATTGCCAATCTGATGGGCGAGATGGCGGGAAAAATCAAGCCCGAGTGCATCATCTCGACGGGCGACACCCACCACGGAAATGGTGTAAAGAGCGTTACTGACGATGATTGGCAGGAGCACTTGGTGGATATGTATAACCACCGCAACCTCGCCAAGCTCGATTGGTGGGCAGTTGCCGGAAATCACGAATATCGTGGCAACTCGCAGGCACTCATCGACTACTCGAAGATCAATCCTCATTGGCATATGCCTGCCAAGTACTACACTACGGTATTCAAAAAGGGCGGAGCGACCATTCGCTTCGTTATGTTGGATACCACCCCGCTGATTGAGAAATATCGTATGGACAAGAGGTATCCCGATGCAGCATTGCAAGACCACGAAGCTCAATTGGAGTGGTTGGATAAGGTGTTGAGCGAGGCGACAGAAGATTGGGTTATAGTGGCAGGACACCACCCTGTCTATGCCGACACCAAGAAGAACAAAAGTGAGCGAGAGGATATGAAGAGTGCCATAAACGGCATTCTGCGCAAGCACAAGGTGGCGATGTATATCTGCGGTCATATCCATAGCTTCCAGCACATCCGTCGCAAGGGTTACGACATCGACTATCTTGTCAATTCGTCGGCATCGTGGGCTCGTGATGTCAAGAGAACCAAGGATATGAAGTATTGCAGCGACGAGACGGGCTTTTCGGTCATCACCGCAAGCGAAAAGCGACTCTCGGTGCATATGATTGACAAGAACGGAAACATATTGCACACGGTAAATAAGACAAAGTAGGAACTCCGAAGGTGGGCAAGGCGCAAAGAGTATAGGAGGCGCACCTGTGGTGCTTGATAGGAGGCGGGATACGCCCTTGATAGGAGGCGCAGTTTGCAACTGCTTGATAGGATGCGCTGAAAGTTTTTTAACTCCTAACTCCTCTCTCCTAACTCCTAACTAATTAAAAAGTTTTCCGTTTTCCGCTTTAATCCCACTGCGTGGGCTTTTCCTCCTTCTTGCAAGGCATAGTCTGCAAGCAGCCTCTGCTCTTGCTTCGTGCGTCGGTTTCGTTTTCCCACTCCAAGCGAAAACCGAAAAACAAAAGTTTTCCGTTTTCCGCTTTTCGTTTTCCGTTTAAGTTACTATCTTTGCACCGCCTTTGGAGTTATCCGAGGGCGGTGTTCTATTCCGAAAGTTAGGTTTTTAAGAGTTATAAATATGGAATGGTTAGTTAATCTATTCACGGGCGACGGCATCGCTACGGCGGTGATTGTGCTCGCATTGACTATCGCCATCGGTCTGTTTCTGAACCGTATCAAGTTCGGCTCGGTATCGTTGGGCGTAACTTGGGTATTGTTTGTCGGCATTGTGCTGTCGCACTTTGGTCTTACAATCAACCCCGAAATCTGCCACTTCATCAAGGAGTTCGGTCTGATTCTCTTTGTCTATTCGATTGGTATTCAGGTGGGACCAAGCTTCATCTCGTCGTTGCGTGACGGCGGTATCAAGCTGAATATGTTGGCGATGTTGATTATCTTCCTTGGCTGTGTGATTTGCTACGGCATTCATGTCATTACAGACGAGGATCTCACCACAATGGTCGGTGTATTGTCGGGCGCTGTGACCAACACCCCGGGTTTGGGTGCTGCGCAGAGTGTAGCAGGCGATAAGGCATCGACAATGGCTACCGCATACGCTGTGGCATATCCGCTCGGAGTTGTGGGTATCATCCTCTCGATGTTGCTTATCCGCTGGATCTTCCGCATTAAGATTGAGCGTGAGGCGTCGAAGGCAACCCGCTCGGATGAACCTCGTACCGTTCGCATCGATGTTCGTGTAACCAATCACGCCATCTTTGGCAAGACCATCGAGGAGATTAGCCGAATTACTCGCAGCCACTTCGTGGTGGCTCGAATCTTCGACCACGAAAACCAGCAGCGCATCGCTTCGGGTCAGACCGAGTTGCAGGAGAACGACATCTTGCGTATTGTGGTTAGCAGTCAGGAGGTGGAGCTCATCCAATCAATCATTGGCGATGTGGTGAAGGTGAATGACGCAGAGTGGGGCTCGGCATCGTCGCACCTCGAAAAGCGTCGCATCGTGGTTACAAAGCCTGAGCTCAACGGAAAGCATATCGGCGATTTGCACATCCGTGAGAACTACCATGTAACAATCACTCGTGTTGTTCGTGCAGGTATCGAGCTCGTTGCAACATACGAATTGCGCTTGCAGATGGGCGATGTTGTGGTAGTGGTGGGCCGTGCAAACGATCTCGACCAGGTATCGACCATCCTCGGTAACTCGGTTAAGCGTCTCGACCGTCCTAACCTCTTCCCTATCTTTATCGGAATGTTCCTCGGTGTATTGTTCGGCTCTATTCCGATTGCAATTCCGGGTATCCCTATGCCTGTAAAGCTCGGTTTGGCAGGAGGTCCGCTCATTGTGGCTATCCTTTTGGCAAAGTATGGCCCTAAATTCAAGTTGGTAACCTTTACGACCAACTCCGCAAATATGATGATTCGTGAGATTGGTATCTCGCTCTTCTTGGCAGCGGTAGGTCTTGGTGCCGGCGAGGGCTTTGTCGAGGCTATCGCAAATGGCGGTTATTGGTGGATCTTGTTCGGCTTTGCGATTACGGTATTGCCACTCCTTATCGTGGGTATTATCGCTCGCAAGGGTATGAAGATGGACTACTTCTCGGTTATGGGCTTGATGTCGGGTGCGATGACCGATCCTCCGGCACTCGCATACGCCAACACCGTGGCAACCAACGACAGGGCAGCTGTGGCATACGCAACGGTATATCCGCTGACTATGTTCTTGCGAATTTTCACGGCGCAGATTTTGGCATTAATCGCACTATCGTAGAGATATTTCGGGCTATATTCGCCTCAAAAAGATAAAAAATTGCAGAAATTTTGCATTTTGCATTTTGCATTCTGAATTTTCTTTGTATCTTTGCGGGCTGAATTATGTTCAACACATAACAATTTTAAGTTAAATGTTTGTAATAGTAGAGATTGCAGGTCAGCAGTTCAAGGCTGAGAAAGGTCGTAAGCTCTTTGTTCACCGTCTTGCAGGCGAGGTAGACTCGTCGGTGAGCTTCGACAAGGTCCTGCTCGTAGAGAATGGCGGTCAGGTTAAGGTTGGCGCACCTGTTGTAAAAGGCGCTAGCGTAAAGTGTAAGATTCTCAAGCACCTCAAAGACGACAAAGTTTTGGTGTTTAAGAAGAAGCGTAGAACTGGTTATCAGAAGTGCAACGGTCATCGCCAGTATCTTTCGCAGATTTTGATTGAGGACATTGTTGCATAACCCTAAAAACTGTTAGAGAAGTATGGCACACAAAAAAGGTGTTGGTAGTTCAAAGAACGGCCGTGAGTCAGAGAGCAAACGACTCGGTTTGAAGCTTTTCGGTGGTCAGTTTGCTAAGGCAGGCAACATCATCGTTCGTCAGCGTGGTACTGTTCACAACGCAGGTGAGAATGTGGGTATGGGTAAGGATCACACCCTCTTCGCATTGGTTGATGG
>JAFVVS010000091.1 GCA_017502025.1 Alistipes sp.
GCGTTTAGCGTACCGAACGAATACCTCTCCGCTTACGAATCGTCTCTTGCAAGTTATAAAAAGACGCTTGTAGGCTTTGATACGGTGGCGAATAACGCTCTCAATATTGCGGCGCTATTCCGAGACAAGGTTGAAAAGATTGTCGGAGAGTCTTTGACGGAGAGAGTATATGCTATCTCCAAGACCGGAGCGCAAATCACGAGGAAGTTGGCGACAACTCCTACCGACGGAGAAATCCCGGTATACCTTACCGGTGGACGAATCCCGGTAAACGCTCCCCAGGCGGACAACGACGCAACTCCGAAATCCTTTGTAGAGGGTAGGCTCGCCTCTATGGGCGCATACATCGCTTTCTCGGTTGACCCTACGACCTACAAAATGACGATTCAGTTGAAGAACGAGTCCGGAGGAGTGTTGAGTTCCGGTATGGTAGACCTTCCTCTCGAAAGTATGATTCTCGGAGCGAAGTATGCAAACGGAATCCTCTCTCTCAACATCAAGACCGCCGACGGCTCGATGAACAACACCGTTATTGATGTCAACATCTCCGACCTTATCTCCGGTCTTGTTAGCGACGATACCTTCGAGGCGGAGGTTGAAAGGCTTGACGGAAGAATCAATCAAGCCAACAACGCCCACCAGGCGCTCGTTGCGGAGGTAGACCAAAAGGAAATCTATACTCACGCCGCCTTCCACTCGGAAGAGGCGGAGACCGCAAGGAACTATACCAAGGGAGGCAAGACGGATAAAAAATTCCGTGAAATTGAGGCTATCGGCGCAACGAACCTCTCCCTCTCGCTCGACAAGGATTATAAGTTGACCGTAAAACTCTTGAACAAGAAGGGCGTGGTTATTGCCGACGGTATGGTTGACCTTCCTATCGAGAGCCTCATCACAAAGGCTTCGTATAGCAATAAAATCCTTACGCTTACCTTCCAGAGCGGAGACACCTTGAAGGTAGACATCTCCTCGATTATAAGCGGTCTCGTACCGGACGCAAGAACTATCAACGGAAAGAACCTCAAAGCGGACATCACGCTCACGGCTTCCGATGTAGGCGCTTATGCAAAAAGCGAGACTTTCAATAAGTCGGAGGTAACGAACCTTCTCGGAAATCAAAAACAAGAACTCCTCGTCGGAATCGAGGAACACCAGGTTGTCGGTTACGCTTACTCTTCCACCGAGGCGGAGAAAGCGAGCGGTTACACCAAAGGCGGCGGAATCGACAAAGCGCTCAAAGCACTCGACAAGAGACTCTCTACTCTTGAAGATAAATAATTTTAGGAGGACAAAACAATGCTTTTAGAGAAAACGAAAATCTATGGCGTGGATAATGTAGGACAATCGAGTCCTACTTTAACCAGAACGGACGCAGCCGTAGGACTCGGCTACACTATCGGAACGAGCGAAATTCAAAGCGACTTCGATAGATGTTTTCCGTGGTGTGAGATGAAGGAGGTTACGGACGAGTTCGGAAATGTCTTTATCCGTGTTCCCAAGTTCTACACCAAAATCACGAAAAATGCAAACGGCACTTATAAACACCAAATCTCCGGTTGTCGCTACGACGGCTTCGGCACTCTCTTTGTAGACGGCAAGGGCAACGAACTCGACTATATTCTCATCGGTAAATACGAAGGTTCTTACGACTCCGAACATTCGAGAATGATGTCGAAGAGCGGTCAAACGGTAAAGGTAAATATCACGCTTCCGAACTACCGCACGGCTTGTATGGCGGTCGGCGAAGGCTACCAGCAATATGACTTCCTTATCGACGCTATCATCAAGGAACTCTTTATGATTGAGTTTGCGACTACCAACTCGCAAGCGATTATGAGAGGATTTACTTCCGAAAACACCGCCGCCCTCATTACCGGTCATACCGACAATGTAAAGACGGCTTCCGGCTCGTACAACAACAATCACGACCTCGAAGTTGACCCTTGGGTAGACACTTCTTGCAATACCGACGGTCATCACGCTTGCAAGTACAGAGGAATCGAGAATCCTTGGGGTAACACTTGGACTTGGTGCGACGGTATCAACTTCAAGAATGAGAAGATTTACATTTGCGAATCTCCTACCGAGTATGCGTCCGACAAATACGACGCTCCTTATACCTACGCCGGGGATAGATATGCCGGAGAGGGTTATGCGAAAGTTGTTGCTCCCTTCGCCAAGAATCCGCTTCTTGGCTTCGTGACAGAAGTCGGTGCCGGCACAAACACTTACTATTCCGACTACTACTATTATGCCGAAGGCGGCACCGTGCTGTCTTGCGGTGGGCCTTGGTACCGCGGCGACAACGCCGGTTTGTGGGATTGGCATGGTAACTCCTCCTCGTCCTTCGCTTCCTCGCGCCTTGGCGGTCGCCTTTGCTATAAGCCTCTTTAAGAGAGGGATTATAAGGGAGACACATCTCCCTTGGAAATAAAACAAAAAACTTTATAGGGTCGTGTGTGCAGCCCGTGCTGAATTGCGGTGGGAATTGGAACAACGGCGACAACGCCGGTTTGTGGAATTGGAATGGTAACAACTCCTCGTCCAACGCTAACTCGAACATTGGCGGTCGCATTTTAATCGAAAATTATTATGTAGCACACACAATCCTTGCCCCTTGGCAAAAAACACTTCGTAAAGAGGACGGTTTAGTAGGTTTATTCTCGAAAGACCGTGAGGAGATTAAAAGGATTATGAAGAGAGTTGGTTTCTTATACGAAAAGGCTTGCGATATAGACCTTATCCGCTACGCTATACGCCAGGCGGCGAAGGGCAAGACCAACAAACACTATATAGCGAAGGTTCTTGCGAACGAGGAATCTTACGCTTTGAAAATCAAGGAAATGCTCGAAAGCAACACCTTAAAGTTGAGTCCGAATCGACAAATCGTTTTGTTCGACCACTCTTGTATGAAGGAGAGACTCATTACCGTTCCGAAGTTCTTCCCAGACCAAATAATCCATTGGGTAGTCGTTCTCGTTTTAGAGCCTATCTTCAAGAAAGGAATGTATCGTTTTAATTGCGGTAGCGTTCCGAGTCGAGGAGGCTTGGAGGCGAAGAAATATGTAGAGCGTGTTCTCAAAGACGAGAAGGTTCGTTATGTCGCAAAGTTGGATATATCGAAGTTCTTCAATAGCGTTCGCCCTCACTACTTAATGGCTATGTTTCGGAGGAAAATCAAGGACGAGAAGTTCTTGCGCCTCATAGAGGCGATTCTTGAAAACGGAGGCGATTGTCTCCCTATCGGATATTATACTTCTCAATGGTTCTCTAACTTCTTTCTTGAAGGTTTCGACCACTTCGTAAAGGAAGAGTTGAAAATCAAATACTATGTACGATATGTCGACGATATGGTTTTAGCCGATACGAACAAGCGGAAACTCCGCAAGGCGATAGAGGAAATGAACAAGTATCTCGGCAACATCGGTTTGAAACTCAAAGCGAACTATCAAGTATGGAAGGTGCATAGCCGACCGATAGACTTCGTTGGGTTTAGGTTCTACAAAGACAAAACACTTTTGAGGAAGAAAATCTTCTTTCGATTGTGTCGCCGAGTGAGGAGAATTAGGAAAACCGGGTATATCACGGTTCGCCAAGCGCAAGGGATATTATCTTTACTCGGCTGGCTATGTCATATCAACGGTTGGAAGTTCTATAAGGAGCGGATATATCCCTATGCTCCGAAATGGAAACTCAAACTCATCGTGAGCAATCACGCCAAAAAATTAAATTCGGAGGTACGAAGAAATGAAATTCAGCAAAGCAAAGTGGTTAGAGTCTGCTAACGCTCAAATCGAGCAAGGTATTCTTTCCCAAAGAGAGGTCGACGACGCTCTCGACATCTGGGTCAACGAAATGGACGGCAAGACCGAGGAGGAAATCAAAGCCTCCGGCGGCGAAGTCAATCCTATGTGGCTCGTATGAAAATAACAATCAAAAACATCTGCTCTATCTGTGAGACCGGAGGAGGTTGCGACGAACCTTGTGAAAAATGGTACGATTGCCTCGAAGGTAAGCCGGTCGACTTCGGTCTCGTAGATGAGGAAGGAGAAAACAATGAAAAAAAGTAAGATAGTAGTTTTATTTATTCTTGGTTTTGTTCTCGGAGCGCTCGCCGCCGTCGGCGTGTACTTTTTGACCGTCGGAGAAGTGGCTTGGCAAGAGTATGTCGAGACCAAGTTGATTCCGAATGTCGTTCTCGCCCTCTCGGCTATCTCGGCGTTATGCGTTGCGGCGCTTCCTATTATAAGCAAAATCCAAGTCTCCGTCGCCAAATTCAACCAGGCTACGAGCGATGTAAACGCTACGGTAGAAAACGGCAAAAAGACCGACGAGAAACTCGCCGAGCAAGACCAAAAAATCGAAGCCTTCTCGGAGCGCTTCGATAGAATGGAAGAAATGTTTAACGCCGGTATTGCTTCGGTAAAATCCGCCGCCGAGAACTCGGAAAAGATATTGAGGCTTGGCTTCTGTAACACCGAGGAACTCGTGAAGAAAGGCTATGCGACGGAAATCGAAAAGGTAGGTGCGAAAAATGAGCAAGACGAAGAAGAAACCTAACCTCCGATTGAGGCTCGTTCTCCTCTATATCGGAAGTTTTATCACTTGTATCGCCCCTCTTCTCGTGTGTTTCATCGTGAATTGGGATAAATATACCAAGACACCAAGCGACACCGTGAAGTTGTGTATCGGCGGTATGCTTGCCGTGTTCTTCCTTTTCTTGAAGGTTATCGGCAAACTCAAAATGCCTCGAAGAATTGTATTGTTCGGTATAGTCTTTATTATGGCATACTTATTACAAGCAATACTCGACGACCTCATTTTGTTAAGTGGTATGGCTCTCGCCGGGGAGTTCCTCGATTTTGTGTGCTTCCAAAGAGCAATCCGAATCACGAAAGAGAATATCCTCATCGGCAAGACCGCAGACACGACCACGGCGCAAGTCGAGGAAGTTCTCAAAAAATACATAGGGAGGGTTTAATGTATGAACGAGAAAATTAGAGACTTTTTTCGGAACAATCTTGGCTATTTTATAGTCGGCTTTGCTTCCGCCGTCTACATCTTGACCGCCTTCCTCACGATAGACCAGACCGGGAAGTCTCCGGCGCAGATTATCGCCGACGGCGCTATTGCGTTCTTTCTCGGTCTTTTTATCAATCGTATCTTTGACCTTCAAGGTATGATGAGCGGCGACCGTGAAGAAAGGGTGCAAGCAACCAAGGAGGAACACGGCTCTATCGTGCTTCGTATCTCTCCTCACATCGACAAACTCGACGATTGGTGCGAGGAGGAAAACAAGCGCAACTATCGAATCCAAAGAACGAAGATTCTTGCTCGTGTCGGTCTCAAATACACCGATTGCTTTGACGAGGACGGCGTTGCGAAGGATTGGAAACCTAACGAGACAAACCTCAAAGTCAAAGGTCTTAAAAGAATCGAGCAACGAAAGGTTCGTGGTTTCCTTAAAGCCGTCAACTTGAAGTTGACCCCTCTCTCCGCCGGCGAACTCACAAGCGAAGGCGGAAAGCAGCAAGACCCCTTCTACTTCGGACGAACCAAGGCTCAATACGAGGCTCAACATAGTCTCGGAGACCTTATCTCGAAATTCGGTACGGCGATTATATTCGGCTATTACGGTGTTTCTCTTATAGAGAACTTCGACTATGCGAGACTCATCTGGACGACCTTGCAAGTGGCTTTATTCCTTGTTATGGGCGTAATTAAGATGTATCAAGCGTACAACTTCGTCGTAGACGAGTTCCGTGGGAGAATCGTCAAGAAAATCGACAACTTGCAAAAGTTCGATAACTATATCAAGTCTCTACCTCCTCCCTCGGTAGAGCCGGTTATTCCGACCGAAACGGAAGAAGAAAAACCTACTGAGGTAAACGAAGATGAGTAAATACGGAAACTCGTATTCCGGCAACGACTTCCTTGAATGGTGGAAAACTCACTACGGAACGGACTACGACGGCAAGAGCGGAATCGTAAAAACCGAAGGAATGACCGACGAAGATGTTGCAATCGGTAAGAGCCTTCTTAACTCGTATAACGAGCAACAGTTGCTCACGCAGCAATATAACGAGAATGTGGCGACCGAGACCGACAAGTACAACTCTTTGATTGAAAGTTCCGACAAGGCGTATGATTCTCAACTCGCCGGAGCGCAAGCGGAGTACGATACGAGCGCAAAACTTCTTCTTGACAACTACAACAAGAATAGCGCTACCGCAAAGGATATATACGACCGCAACACGGCGGAACTTCTTGCGAACTACGGCACGGCGCAAGACGCTCTTGACAAGAGCAAGCGTCAATCCCAACAGAACGCAAGTATCACGCTTGACAAGTTAAAGAAGTATCTTCCTTCGCAAATCAAGGCGCAAGGTCTCGGAGGTCTCGGCGTGAGCGAGTCCTCTATGCTTCAAGCCTATAACAACTACAATAGCGAAATGGGTTCTATCGAAAGTGGCTACCAAGAGAGTAAGACCGACCTCGACACGAACTATAATACCAACAAGAACGCCTACGATACCGCCTATCAAGAGACCCAAGGAAGCCTCGACGAAATGTACGGTCAAAGCAAGGCGAACCTCGATAATTCCTTCAACAC
>JAFVVS010000092.1 GCA_017502025.1 Alistipes sp.
ACTCCAATTTTAAGTTTTTCGGTATGCTGCGGTGTCGGGAGCCTATGTTATTGTTGCATTTGCCTCCTTATTTTATCTTGTGGTGGGATATTGCAACCATCTCTGGTTTTTAGTGCTGAGAAATTGATTTAGGGAATATAGGGAATATAGAGAATCTAATGAATTTAGGGGTAATCCCTAATCTCTCTAATCTCCCTAAACTCTCTAATCTCTCTAATCTCTCTAATCTCTCTAATCTCTCTAAACTCTCTAATCTCTCTAATCTCTCTAATCTCCCTAATCTCCCTAATCTCCCTAACGCCTCTAACGCCCCTAACGCCCCTAACGCCCCTAACCGACGCTGCGGAGCGAGCGCAGAGGGAGCTTGCTCACTTTGCCGAGCCGCAAGGAGGAAAAGACTGCGAAGCAGGATTAACGCCCCTAAATCAATTTGCGCCGTGACAAGCATCAGAGTTCCTTTAATTGTCAATTATCAACTGTCAATTCTCAATTATACTGCCATTTTGTCACACTTTTCTCGGCATAAAATGTCGTTTTTGGCAGAAAATCTGCAAAATTTTGCTAAAAATTGGTTTGGCAGGAGGTTTGCTGTGCTAAAAGGCGTAAACAAAACCAGACAAAACTGAACAAAATTTAACAAACAAATAAAAACATTTACAACTATGGGAAAGATTATTGGTATTGACTTGGGAACCACAAACTCGTGTGTTGCCGTTATGGAGGGCTCGGAGCCCGTTGTTATTCCTAACTCGGAGGGACACCGCACAACCCCTTCGATCGTTGCCTTCACCGATGGTGGCGAGCGTAAGGTGGGCGACCCTGCAAAGCGTCAGGCTATCACCAACCCAAAGCGCACAGTATTCTCTATCAAGCGTTTTATGGGCGAGCAGTACGATAAGGTATTGGGCGACATCGAGCGTGCTCCATACGCTATCGTAAAGGGTGCAAACAACACTCCACGAGTTGAGATTGACGGCCGTCAGTACACTCCACAGGAGATTTCGGCTATCATCTTGCAGAAGATGAAGAAGACTGCCGAGGACTACCTCGGTCAGGAGGTTACCGAGGCGGTAATCACCGTTCCGGCATACTTCTCCGACTCGCAGCGTCAGGCTACAAAGGAGGCTGGCGAGATTGCAGGTTTGAAGGTACGCCGTATCATCAACGAGCCTACCGCAGCAGCTTTGGCTTACGGTATGGACAAGAAGAACAAGGATATGAAGATTGCAGTGTATGACCTCGGTGGTGGTACATTCGATATCTCTATCTTGGAGTTGGGCGATGGCGTATTCGAGGTTAAATCGACCAATGGTGATACTCACCTCGGAGGTGACGACTTCGACCATGTGTTGATCGACTATATGGCAGAGGCATTCAAGGCTGAGCACGGTGTAGATTTGCGCCAGGACCCTATGGCTTTGCAGCGTTTGAAGGAGGCTGCCGAGAAGGCAAAGATCGAGCTTTCGGCTTCGCAGTCAACCGAGATTAACTTGCCTTACATTATGCCAATCAACGGCATTCCACAGCACTTGGTGATGACCCTCACTCGTGCAAAGTTCGAGCAGTTGTGCGATCACCTCATTCAGAAGACTATCGAGCCTTGTCGCAACGCTTTGCGTGATGCAGGCTTGTCGGCTTCGCAGATTGACGAGGTTATCTTGGTTGGTGGTTCAACCCGTATCCCTGCTATCCAGAAGGTTGTAGAGGATTTCTTCGGTAAGGCTCCTAACAAGGGCGTAAATCCAGACGAGGTTGTTGCCGTAGGTGCTTCAATTCAGGGTGGTGTCCTCACAGGCGAGGTTAAGGATGTGTTGCTCCTCGATGTTACTCCGCTTTCGCTCGGTATCGAGACTTTGGGTGGTGTATTCACCAAGTTGATTGAGGCTAACACCACTATCCCTACCCGCAAGAGCGAGGTATTCTCGACAGCAGCGGACAATCAGCCATCGGTTGAAATCAATGTTTGCCAGGGTGAGCGCCCATTGGCAAAGGATAATAAGAGCATCGGTCGTTTCCACCTCGACGGCATTCCTGCTGCACCTCGTGGCGTGCCACAGATTGAGGTTACATTCGATATCGACGCTAACGGTATCCTCAATGTCTCGGCAAAGGATAAGGGTACAGGCAAGGAGCAGAAGATTCGCATCGAGGCTTCGAGCGGCTTGACCGACGAGGAGATCCAGCGTATGCGTGATGAGGCTAAGGCTAACGAGGAGAAGGATAAGCAGGAGAAGGAGCGCATCGAGAAGATTAACGCTGCCGATTCGAATATCTTCGCTACCGAGAAGCAGTTGAAGGAGTATGGCGACAAGATTCCTGCTGACAAGAAGTCGGCTATTGAGGGCGCACTCGCTAAGTTGAAGGAGGCGCACAAGAATCAGGACTTGGCCGCTATCGACACTGCAATTGCAGAGTTGAACACTGCTTGGCAGGCTGCATCGCAGGATATTTATAGCGCACAGCAGGCTCAGCAGGGCGCACCAAATGCAGGCGCACAGGGCAACCCTAACGCTGGTCAGCAGGGTGGAGCACAACAGCCTGAGGATGTTGAGTTCGAAGAGGTAAAATAAATAAAAATTGTTTTTAAGCAGCGTTTGCTGCGTTACACTCAATCCCCGAGACAGGGAAATACGCCAAGTATTCCCCGGCCTCGGGGATTTTCGCAAGCCTTAATCCTTCTTCGAAGGCTTTTGGTTGCTACGGCAAGGCAAAGTGCGCAAGCTCACTCTGCTCTTGCCTTAATCGCAACCTTGCAACCATCTGCCTAAAAGCCAATTTTTTAGTGGTGGGGACATTAGGGATAATAGGGGTACTAGGGAATTTTGTAAAAGCGTCAGCGCACCCTATAACCCCTATTGCCCCTATAACCCCTATCAATCGTTGCGCCGTGATGCCCTTCAGAATTCCCTGCAGCCTTCAAAAGTTGTTAAAAAGTAGTTGTAGGAGTTGTTTTTTGAAAATTTTTTATTATCTTTGCGTGATTTATCACATATGCGTGCGAAGTGCGTGCGTGTGAAGGATGAAACAAAACTAAATTATAACAATATTAACTAATTAAATTTTTAACTCAAATGCAAAGCAAAGGAGTAATTAAATGGGTGGCCATCCTTTTGGGTTTGGCCTGTCTCTACCAGCTTTCGTTTACTTGGAAGACAAGAAGCGTTGAGAAGGCTGCCGTAGAGTACGCAAAGTCGTTCCCTGCCGAGGAGCAGGCTTCGATGGAGCAGTATTATCTCGATTCTATCGAGAACAAAACAGTTTACAATGTAGGTCTTACTTCGTTTACCTACAAGCAGTGCAAGGAGAAGGAGATTAACCTCGGTCTCGACTTGAAGGGCGGTATGAATGTTATGCTCGAAATTCAGGTTGAGGATGTGGTTAAGGCCCTCGCAGGTGAGAGCCAGCACGATCCTAACTTCGTAGTGGCACTCGCTGAGGCTAACGAGGCTCTCCGTCAGGGTACAGGTGGCTACATCGAGACTTTGGCAGAGGCTTACTCGAAGGCATCGAATGGCGCACCTTTGGCAGACCTCTTTGTAAGCCCTGACCGCAAGGATATCAAGGCTGGAATGTCTGACAACGAGGTGGTTAAGGTGTTGAAGCAGGAGACTGACGACGCTCTCGCAGCATCGTTCAACATTCTCCGTAGCCGTATCGACCACTTCGGCGTTGTTCAGCCAAACATTCAGCGTATGCCAAACTCGAACCGTATCTTGGTTGAGTTGCCTGGCGTTAAGGAGCCTGAGCGTGTTCGTAAGCTCTTGCAGGGTACCGCTTCGTTGGAGTTCTGGACAACCTACAATGGTCAGGAGTTGCTCCCAGCGTTGCAGCGTGCTGATATGGCCGTAAAGGCTTATCGTGACGCTCACAAGGAGGTTGAGGCTAAGGCTGAGCAGAAGAGCGACGCTCCGGCATTGGCTGCTGAGGTTTCTGAGGAGGCTAAGGCAGAGGAGGTTGCTCGCTTCTCTCGTGAGCGCAACCCATTGCTCGCACTTTTGAACCCTGCATACGCTAATGGTGCAGTCCTCGGTGCTGCTACTGCTGCCGACATCGCAACAATCAACAAGTATTTGGCTTTGCCAGAGGTTCGTGACTGCTTCCCAAGCGATGTTCGCTTCAAGTGGGGTATCAAGGGCGACAAGTTGGCTAACGGTCAGTACTTCCTCTACGCTATCAAGGTTGAGCGTGCTGACGGCAACGCTCCACTCGATGGCTCGGTTATCTCGGATGCTCGTGCAACATATGCACAGACAGGTGCTAACGCAGAGGTTTCGATGGCTATGAACTCTAACGGCATCACCGAGTGGGCTCAGCTCACAGGCGAGAATGTTGGTAAGTGCATCGCAATCGTTCTCGATGGTTATGTATATTCGGCTCCGGTAGTTCGTGGTAAGATCGAGGGTGGTAACTCTTCGATTTCGGGTGACTTCACTATCCAGGAGGCTCAGGACTTGGCAAATGTATTGAAGTCGGGTAAGGTGCCTGCACCTGCACGCATCATCCAGGATACAGTAGTAGGTCCATCGCTCGGTCAGGAGTCTATCAACGCAGGTATGTTGTCGTTCCTCTTGGCGTTCTTGCTCGTTCTCCTCTACATGGGATTGTTCTACAAGACCGCAGGTTGGATTTCGGATATCGCATTGGTTACCAATGTATTCCTCTTGATGGGCTGCCTCGTATCGTTTGGCGCAGTATTGACCTTGCCAGGTAT
This sequence comes from Alistipes sp., assembly GCA_017502025.1. Taxonomy (GTDB): domain Bacteria; phylum Bacteroidota; class Bacteroidia; order Bacteroidales; family Rikenellaceae; genus Alistipes. Next base: position 4,712 of record JAFVVS010000092.1, read on the forward strand.
CGCAGGTATCGTTTTGACCATGGGTATGGCTGTGGATGCTAATGTTATTATCTACGAGCGTATCAAGGAGGAGTTGCGTGGCGGTAAGGGTATTCACGCTGCTATCAAGGATGGTTTCTCGAACGCATACTCGGCAATTATCGACGGTAACTTGACAACTATCATCACAGGTATCGTACTCTTCGTGTTCGGTAATGGTCCTGTTCAGGGCTTTGCTACTACACTCGTAATCGGTATCTTGACTTCGTTGTTCTGCTCGATCTTTATCACTCGTTTGATTATCGAGGCTGTTGTTGCAAAGCGTGGCAACTGCTCGTTCTCGTACAAGTGGTCGGAGAAACTTCTTTCGAATGTTCATTTCGACTTTATCGGCAAGCGTAAGTTCGCTTATATCACTTCGGGTATCATCATCTTGGCAGGTGTTCTCTCGCTTGCATTCCACGGCTTGAACTATGGCGTTGAGTTCACAGGTGGTCGTACATTCGTAGTTCGCTTCGACCAGAATGTTTCGGCTGAGCAGGTTCGTGAGGCTTTGGATGGCGCATTCGTAGGTGCAGATGCTGCAACATCGTCTGTCGAGGTTAAGCAGTACGGTAAGGAGAATCAGATGCGTATCGTAACTCAGTACAAGTTCGACGATACCTCGGAGGCTACTACCGAGGAGGTAGAAACTATCCTCTACAACGCATTGAAGCCTCTCTATGGCTACGATATCACCCTCGATGGTTTCCGTAGCACTCAGAGCGACAACAATGGTATCGTTTCGGCGGATAAGATCGGTCCTGCAATCGCAAAGGATATGACAACTGGCGCAGTATTCTCGTTGCTCTTTGCTCTTATTGCAATCGGCTTGTACATCGTATTCCGCTTCCGTAAGTGGCAGTGGGCTGCAGGTGCAACTCTCGCACTCATTCACGATACATTTATGATTATCGCATTGTTCTCGATGTTCTACTCGATTATGCCGTTCAACTTGGAGATCAACCAGGCATTTATCGCTGCGATTTTGACCATCATCGGTTACTCTATCAACGATACAGTGGTTATCTTCGACCGTATCCGTGAGTACATCGGTCTCTATCCAAAGCGTGATATCAAGGAGACTATGAACAGCGCACTCAGCTCTACATTGATGCGTACATTGAACACTTCGGGTACAACCCTCGTAACCCTCTTGGCAATCTTCATCTTCGGTGGTGAGACCATCCGTGGCTTTGTATTCGCCTTGATTATCGGTGTTGTTGTGGGTACTTACTCGTCGTTGTTTATTGCGTCGCCTCTTGCATACGACATGCAGAAAAAAGCAAAATAGTACGGCTCTTTTGTCGTTAAACTTCGATAATCCGCTTGCTCATTTACGCTAAGTAAACTGCGCAAGCGGATTTCTTGTTTGCCTAAAAATAGCCACACTATTTTGCTTTTTTTGTTGTTAATGGTATGCTGCGGTATTTGGCGGGGATTGTTATTGTTGAAATTCCACCTTTATTTTGCTTTCTTTCTCCTTGGAGAGCCATCTGCTTAAATTTCTATTTATTATATATAGGTGTTGTATGGCTGTTTCCTATTAACTAATTTTGCATTTTGCATTTTGCATTTTGAATTTTTTCATATCTTTGTAGTTATGAAACGAATTTTTGCACTTTTGAAGACTTGGGCGCAGAAGTTGCGCAACTATATCTCGCCCGTATTTTTGGCGTTGCTCGCCGTGTCATTCACGTTGTGGTATATCTCGAAGCTGAACTACACCTACACCACCGACTTCAATATCAAGGTCAAGGTCGATGGTCAGCGCATCATCGTGCCGTGCGTTGTGGAGGGTAAGGGTACAAACCTCTTCGGCTATGGTTTCTACACCTCTCGCCGAGTGAATATCCCTCTCTCGGAGCTCAATCACGAGGTTGTCGAGGTGCCCGTAGTGAACGAGCAGGGCGTGGTCGATACGCTCGCCAAGGAGTATAAGGTGCGCATTTCGCCACTCTCGATGCAGGATGCTATCTCGGTGCGTTTCAGCGACTTGAAGATAGTTTCGGTGGGCGATTTCGATGATATAGCAATCACTCAACAATGAAAAAAATAGCAATTTGCGGAGGTATCGGCAGCGGCAAAAGCACTGTTTGCCAGATGTTTGCCGAGCGAGGTGCGGCAATCTACGACTCGGACTCTCGTGCCAAGGCGTTGATGCACGAGTCGGCGGAGTTGCGTGCGGCTCTCATTGCCGAATTTGGTGAGGAGTGCTACGCTGATGGTGCGCTCAATCGCCCCTATCTTGCCGAGAAGGTCTTTGGCTCGGAGGAGCAGTTGGCACGGCTCAATTCGATAGTTCACCCTGCCGTTAAGGCGGACTTCCTCGCTTGGGCAGAGGAGCAGGAGGGCGACTTCTGCATCTTGGAAACGGCGATTTTGTTCGAGTCTGGCTTCGATGCAGTGGTCGATGCTTCGGTTGCAGTCCTGGCACCTATGCCGTTGCGGGTGGAGCGAGCAATGAAGCGTGATAATGCAACGAAGGAGCAGATTGAGGCTCGCATCAAGGCGCAGATGAGCGATGACGAGCTGATGCGCAGAGCCGACTTTGCCATTGTGAATATCCACCTCGAAGATGTCGAGAAAGATGTTGCGGAGTTGGCGTACCGCTTCAAGATGATGACGAATGAGTAGGCTCGATAACATATTGTGGCAGAGGGGCGTTATGGCTATTGTGAATGCCACGCCCGACTCGTTCTATGTCTCTTCTCGCACGCAGTCGCATAAGGCTGTGGCGGAGCGAGTGGAGAGGGTACTGAGCGAGGGTGCTGCAATAATTGATATAGGTGGCTACTCCTCACGCCCCGATGCCGACGATGTCACAACGGCAGAGGAGTGGAGCAGAGTAGATATGGCTCTCTCGGCAGCGAAAGAGGTGTCGGGCGAGGTGGCTGTGTCGATTGACACCTTCCGTGCGGAGATTGTCCGCAGGGCATACGAGAAGTATGGTGAGGTCATCGTAAATGATATTACGGGTGGCGTGGGCGATACGGAGATGCTCAAAACCGTTGCGGAGTTGCAGTTGCCCTATATTGCGATGCATATGCGTGGCACACCGCAGACAATGCAACAACAAGCGCAATACAGCGATGTTGTGACGGAGGTCGCAAACGAGTTGCAAGAGCGCCTTACCGCAATCGAGAAGGCGGGTATAGAGCGCAAAAGGGTGGCTTTGGATCCTGGCTTTGGCTTTGCCAAGACGGTGGAGCAGAACTACGAACTGCTTGCGGGGTTGCACCGCTTGAAGGCGTTTGAACAACCGCTGTTGGTGGGCGTATCTCGCAAGTCGATGATTTATAAACCACTCGGCATAACCCCCGATGAGGCGTTGTCGGCAACGCAGGCGGTGCATTGGGAGGCGTTGCGACAGGGTGCGACACTGCTCCGAGTGCACGATGTCGCCGAGGCGGTGCAGACGATAAAACTTTACGAAAAATTCGACCAAAATGATAAAGGTTTCTAATATACACAAGCGATTTGGCGACTTGGAGGTGTTGCGAGGTGTTTCGCTCGAAGTCGGAAAGGGCGAGATTGTTTCGATTGTCGGTGCGAGTGGCGCAGGCAAAACTACGCTCTTGCAGATTATCGGCACGCTCCTACCTGCTGATGGTGGCGAGGTGGAGATTGCCGGCACAAAACTCTTCGGCTTGAACGAAAAGCGCACTGCCGAGTTCCGCAACCGCCATATCGGCTTTGTGTTTCAATTCCACAACCTTCTGCCGGAGTTCTCGGCACTCGAAAATGTGATGATGCCCGCCCTTATCGGTGGCGCAAAGCGCAAAGAGGCGAAGCAGCGAGCATTAGAGTTGCTCGAAGCGGTTGGCTTGTCCAAGCGTGCGGAGCATAAACCTGCGCAACTCTCGGGTGGCGAGCAACAGCGAGTGGCGATAGCGAGAGCCTTGATAAATCGCCCTTCGGTGGTGCTGGCAGATGAGCCTACGGGTAACCTCGACACCCACAATCGCGATGAGATTCAGCGACTTCTGTTCGAGGTGCGTGAGAAGTTCGGACAGACGATAGTTATGGTTACGCACGATGAGCGATTGGCGGAAATGGCTGACCGCAAGATAGTTATGAGCGATGGACAAGTACTCTAACCTCTCATTCGAGGAGCAACACGACCTGCTCGAAACGCTCCACGACCGTTATAACCGTCCCGAATTTATCGAGGCGGACCCTATAAGCATTCCCCACTCGTTCGAGCGCACCGAGGATAAGGAGATTGCCGGCTTCCTCGCAGCGACCATTGCGTGGGGCAACCGCAAGGCGATAGTCAAGAGCGCACGCCGTATGGTCGAGATGATGGATAATGCACCATTCGACTTTACGATGAACGCCTCGGAGGAGGATTTGCAACCACTCCTGCGCTATGTCCATCGCACCTTCAATGGTCAAGATTTTACCGATTTCATATTGGGTTTGCGCCACTTATGCTCGAAGTGGGGCAGTGTTGGCGAGGCTGTGCAGGGGCTGTACGAGCGTGAAGGCTCGATAGAGCGAGTTCTGGCGGATTTGCGCCGAGAGTTCTTCGAGGTGGAGCACTGCCCACACTGCGAGAAACACCTCTCCTCAATCGCGAAGGGTGCATCGTGCAAGCGACTCAATATGTATTTCCGCTGGTTTGTGCGCCACGATAACCGAGGTGTCGATTTTGGCTTGTGGCGCAGAATACCGCAGTCGGCTTTGTACTTGCCGTTAGATGTCCATACCGGCAATATGGGTAGGGCTTTGGGCTTACTTACTCGCAACTCCAACGATTGGAAAGCCGTTGTCGAGATAACCTCCTCCCTCCGCCAGCACGATGCCGATGACCCCGTAAAGTACGATTTTGCGCTGTTCGGGGCAGGGATTGAGGGTTTCTTGAAATAACTCCGTTATTTCAAATTGACAATTGACAATTGAGAATTGACAATTATAGGTATTGCCGAGCAGTTTGTTCTGCTCGGCTTTTTAGTGAGATTAGTGAATATAGTGAGATTAGTGAGTTTAGAGGTTTTGCTAAACTCATTAAATTCTCTAAATTCCCTAAATTCCCATTAAGCAGTCGCAGGCTGCGTTGTCATTCAATACCATATGGCAAAAAAAACTCTCGTCTTTCGTCTTTCGTCTTTCGTCTTTTTCTTATATTTGCGGTAGCAAATTAAGATTATGGCTGGTTTCCGATTTAAGCAATTCTCTGTCGAGCAAGACGATGTGGCGATGAAGGTCGGCACCGATGGCGTATTGCTCGGTGCGTGGGCGGATTGCGAGGGCGCAGAGCGTATCCTCGATATCGGTACGGGTACAGGCGTTATCGCCCTGCAAATGGCGCAACGCAACTCCGAAGCCCAAATCTGCGCCGTGGAGATTGACGAAACCGCAACCCGAAGAGCTCGCTCGAACTTCGATATGTCGCCTTGGGCGGAGCGCCTGACGGTGGAGCAAACTGCGGTGCAGGAGTTCGCCCCAGCCGAAGAGTTTGACCTCATTGTGTCAAATCCGCCATATTTTGTCGATTCGTTGCTTCCGCCCGATGCGAAGCGTTCAACGGCTCGCCATACCCACGACTTGACATTCGAGGAGTTGGACAATGCGGCGGCTCGACTGCTCTCGGAAAGCGGAAAATTTGCCCTTATTCTGCCCGTAACTGAATTTGAGAAATACTTGACTCTCACGCAGTTGCATCTTGTACGCCGTTGCGATGTCTGCCCCGTGGAGGGTGGTGCGGTAAAGCGCATTATGGGCGAGTTTGCAAAGCAAAAATCGACCGCAATAAAGCACGAAACCATCGCCATAGAGCGAGGCCGGCGTGGCGACTACACCGACGACTACCGAGCCTTAACCAAAGATTTTTACCTTAAATTTTGATAATCAGGCGTAAAAAGCGTACCTTCGTAGCAGAAAACCAAAAGATATGAAGAAGATTTTTGCAATTTTGGCACTTATCGGCATCGCCACCGTGGGCGTTGCGCAGAATATAAAGGCCGGTTTGTACGACAAGCAGGGCAATGCAGTTGTCGTAGAGGCAGAGCCAATCGTGGTAAATGTAACCCTCCGTGTTGCGACCGAACAGTTCAAACCAGGTGTTTATGCCCGCTATGCGCAGAAGTACCTCGGCAAGCGTGCAACCCTCTCGGAGTACTCATCTATCGAGTTGCTTGATGCAAAATTGGCTCTCGGTCAGGCAGAGAAGGTTGCTCCAAAGGTGGAGCAAGAAACTTACTCGTTGCCATTGCCTTTGAATAGGGTGGCGGCTACGGCGCAGACCACCGAGGAGCAGGCAGCAGCAACCGCCGAGATGATCTTCTCGTTGCGCAAGCATCGCCTTGACCTCATTACGGGCGAGGCGGGCGAGAATGTCTTTGGCGCAGGTTTGAAAGCGGCACTCGACGAGATTGCCCACATCGAGAAGGAGTGCCTTGATATGTTCTACGGCTCGAAAACTGCCACCGAGCAGACTCATACTTTCAATATCACACTCTCTCCCGACAAGACCGAGTATCTTGTATGCCGTTTCAGCGACAAGGATGGCGTAGTCGGAGCAGACGATTTGTCGGGTATGCCGATTGTCTTGAAGGCCGAAACCGCACCGCACAAGGAGTATGCAGAGTTGCAGCCACTCGGGCCAAAGGATAAGGTGTCGGCAGAGTATATCATCGTTCCGCAATCGAAGTGTTCGCTTGTTATTGGCGCAGAGTTGAAGGGTGTTGTGGAGTTCGCATCGCCGCTCTATGGTGCTAAAAGTGTAGTTGCTCTTCCTATTAAGTAGTATGTTGGAGCAGAAAAAACGACTCCTCCTATATCGTCTTCGCAAGGAGATGAATGGTGCTGCGCTCGATACGATGCGCTACTTTGGTGCAGACTATGGGCGTAACTATGGCGTGCAGATCTACGCCATTCGCAACCTTGCTCGTGAGATTGGCACCGACCACGACCTTGCCGTGTCATTCTATACAGAAAATATCCGTGAGGTGCGCCTGGTGGCGTTGTGGATAGCCGATGCCGAGAGGGTAGAGGTTGCCGACTTCCCGTTTTGGGCGGAGGGCATTATCAATTCGGAGGTGGCAGAACAGGCCTCACACGCACTTTTGAGCCGAATAGAGTCTATTTCAGAGTTGCTCTCTTCGTGGTGCTCGTCGGATAACGCACTGCTTGCTTATTGCGCCCTGCTCTCGGCGGCTCGCAATGGTGGGGTAGCGCATGAAACGGCAGTCAAAGCGATATCGCAAGCCGTCGCAACATTCTCGGATAATCGCCTTGTGGCGCAGGGCGCAACGGCTTTGGCAATGCAGTTGAGCGACGAAGCCGTGAAAAATCTTCTGCAAACTATCCCCGACAATCCCACAACCCAACTTCTCCGAGAGGAGATTGCTTGGCGAGTAGAGTAGATAAATTCTCTTACATTCTCTCTTTTAGGTGTCGCTCTCTATAAATTGTTGGCGATACCCCCACAACCCTATTGAAATACTTTCCAAAGCAGGATTGCGACGGAAAATGAAGGCGATATGCAATCTCTTTGACGCTTGTGTTTGATGATAGAAGCTGCGATATAGCATCCAGCGCAATATGTTTCTCTATCCACTCCATAGCGCTCTTGCCGCTGGTCTCTTTGACCACCCTCGATAGATATTTTGTCGTGATATTTAATCTCTCTGCGTAGAAGTTCAACTCTCTGTGCTCCGTGTAGTTCGATTCAACAAGTTTGATAAACGAGGTGGTAAGTTCCTCGTTTCGAGAGTTACTCTTCTCTCTTTCTCCGTGCAAGAAATAGCCTAAACCGAGGAAGAAAGCCTTTGTCAGCAGTTGCAAAATCTCCAATCGGTTTGGGTTGTTCTCAATAGGTATCAGATTGCGACACATCGACAAATAGCTCTCCAACGCCTCCTTCGCTCTCTCTTGCAAAACCGTTTTGGGCGAGGATGCAACGATGCTGTTCAGCGAGAATGTGTTGCCAATGCCCAAACTCGATACAAATTCGTCGGACATAATAATATAGGTAGCCCGAAAATCATCGCTCAGATCTATCAGCTCGGTTATCTGCCCGGGCAGAACAATCATCATACTGTCGGGGTGCAGATCGTAGATATTTGTATTTATGCGCCCTTTTCCAACGCCCGAGGTGCAATAGACCGCAACTACCAACGGATTACGATATGGGTGGTTGGGAAGAATCGAAAATGTCGGATTTTCAAGAATTGCAAAGTGTTCGTCAATAACATACGATGATATGTTGTCGTCGATAAAGCGTCTTAAAAGTTTAGAGAGTGTCATTGTTATAATTTTCGCATTTGTTGGAGTAATGTTCCTTATCTTCAACAAAGATAGGGCAAAAAGATTGATATGTCAATATAAATGCGAATATCATTCCAACTATTGGGCATTCTATCCCTTTATTTGCCTGCGAATACTCAATACTTTTGCAGCGTAATAATATCTATTAGTTAAAAGAGTTAATTTTATTAAATTTACAGTTATGACAAAGAAAATCAAAGAGACAATCGTTAAGACCTATGCCGGTATAGAATCGGGCGTAGTTAATGGCTACAAAACAGTTGAAAATGGCGTTGTGGGTGGCTACAAGGCAATTGAAAATGGTGTGGTCGGAGCATATAAAAAGGTCGAATCTTCGGCTGTTAATTTTGGCAATAGCCTGGTCGAGGAGTACGATAAGTTGCGACAGAAATAGTAACATATAGTGACAAAATAGGCGTATGTAGCGAACTAAATAGTTCCCGCATACGCCTATTTTGCTTAATTACCGAGGATTGCTACTTTGCCGAAGCCTTGAAAGTGATTTTAGGATTCTTGTAGCCAACCTCCCACATATTTGCCACATAGAACTCAACATCCCTGTCCTTGCCCTCTTTGCTCTTAGAGTACGATACAGTGATTGTTTCGAATGCAGGCAATTCGAGAACTCGGCGACCAATGCGAATCTGGTAGCCAAGTGAAGTCGAGTTTGTCAAGGCATAAACTGCTGCACCCTTCTTGCCACGAGCAAGGAACTTGCAGCTTACCGAAGCCTTGAAGAAGTCCTGCAACAACTTTGCATCGCCCGCAATGTTTCCTGCGCTATAAGCCAAAGTCATACCCTTTTCGAGAGCCTTGCGAACAGCCTTTGCCGAATTCTCCTTCGCAAATACGAGGGTCATAGTGCGGAAGTGTCCATTCTTCTTATAGGTAGAAGTCAAGTGGTGAATATCGGTACAACCGAGCATATAGAGATTCTTATCCACGCAACGCTGCATAGCCTTAGGATAGAACCAATAGCCGTTCATAATCTCCACGCCATCAATCAAGTTCTCATCGAATGCCTTCTGTTCGAACTCTGTGATGTCGCAACTCTTACGGCTCCAACCAGGGTGATTCTGGGTGATGAGTGCGCCCTGCTTCTTGGCATTGCGCAACGACTGCAACGGATCCACATCGTAGATTGCGTTGTTGTCGGTAGTGAAGAGTGCATTGAAGTGACCAATGGTCTTTGGTTCACGGGTAATCTCGCAAGCCGGGATAACCAACAACGCTCCACCATACGCCTTTGCAGCCTTCTGCGCAAGTTTGGTAGGGATGTTCAGATCAGCCTTGATACCCTCCTCGTTAGCGGCCTTGCGGATAACATTGTAATTTACAGCCTTCTTTGCCTCACCACCTGTGTAGCCCTTCAAAAATTTGAGCATTGTAGGTTCGTGACGACGATACTCCACATGGTCGGTCATTGCAAAGATATCCAAGCCATCGTACCACGCTTCGGTTACACGCTCCTCTGGGGTGAGGTTTGCATCCGAATAGATAGAGTGGGTGTGAAGGTCTGCTTTATATACATTCAAGCCATTCACTTGTGGCAGAATAATCTCGGTGCGACGGTTTGCGTTCTGCACGAGTGTTACAGTCTCCGGAATCTTCTTCTGCGCTGAGGCATCGACCAAGCAAAGACCAGCCAATGCCAAGATCAAAAATAATCTTTTCATCGTGAGTTATTATTTGTCAAGTTTAAGTTCGAAAGTAGGGTGCTGGTAGTCGGTGTGAATCATATTCTTAACCTCGAATAGAGCCTTCTCGTCTTTGAGTGTTACGAATATGGTCTGGAAAGCCGGCACAGGAATCTCGATACCATTGTATTTCAAAAGGTAGTCGAACGAGGTCTGATTAGCGAGCGACACTCTGATGCCCTTCTTTACAGCACCTACATAGTGCGCCTTGACCGAAGCCTGGAAGAACTTTGCCAAGAGCGACTCCTCACCGATGATGTAGCCACCACTATAACCGAGTGTCTTCTGCGAGAGGAGCGCCTTCTTCAACGCCTTCTCGCTCTTATCCTTGGCGAAGATGAGCGTCATATTACGATAGAAGTTCTGCTTCTTGTAGTAGCTTGTAGTGGCGTGAATGTCGGTAGCCGATACCATATACAACTTCTTGTCGATGCAATGACCAACAATCTCGGGGTAGAATGAAGTGCCGTTGGCAATCTCAACGCCGTCAATTAACCCCTCGCCATAGACCTTCTTGTGGAACTCGGTCATATCGCACGATGTGCGCTCCCAACCTGGGTGGTTGTGGGTGATGATTGCACCCTGTGCACGAGCGTTGCGAATAGCCTCGGCATCATCTCTCGAATAGATTGCGTTGTTGTCGGTGGTAAAGAGAGCGCAGTAGTGTCCGATATGTACCGGCTCACGAGAGATCTCGGCACCCTTGATAATGGTGAGTTCGGGGTAACTCTTTGCTGTCTGACGAGCCAACTCGGTCGAGAAGTTCAAGTCCGAAACGATACCACGCTCGTCGGCGTGCTTGCCACGAGATACTCGGGTGTTGATAGGCTCAAAACCCTTCTTCTCGGGTGAGTAACCCTTCAAGAATTTGAGCATATTGCGCTCCTGACGACGAGTTTCGATGTGGTCGGTGATAGCCAAGATATCCAAACCGTCGCACCACGCCTCCTTTACACGCTCCTCGGGCGACAACTCGCCATCCGAATAGATTGTGTGGGCGTGCAAATCTGCGGTGTAACAGTTCAAACCATCCACCTGCGGAAGAACAAAACTTGTTCTCGAAGGCGTGTTGTAATAGAGCTTCTCTGTAAATTTATAGCTCTTGGTCTGGGCACCTGCGATGCCCAAACCAAGGAGTAAGCATATTGTAAGAATTATCTTTTTCATCTCAAATTCTATTTGTCAAGCTTAAGTTCGATAACAGGGTGCTTGAAGTCGGCGTGCCACATATTCTCAATTGTGAATTTAGGCGCAAGATACTTCTTCTTCTCCTTGTCCTTGCCGAAGCTGTAAGTTATGGTCTTGAATGGCTCCAATGTATAAACGGTCTTGCCACGACGCAACTTGTAGGTGATAGATGACATATTGGTGATGGTGAATAGGCGGCTGCCCTTCTTCTCATCAACTCTTACGAGTCGGCAATCAACCGCTGCATTCAAGAACTCCGACAACCACTCCTCCTCGCCAATGAGCGAGCCACCGGCGTAGGCGATAGTACGACGCTTCAAGATAGCATCCTTAACAGCCTTCTCGGTCAAATCCTTCGCCAAGACGAGGGTCATTGTGCGGTGCAAACCGATTGAACCATAGTTTGCGTATGTTGTAGAGTGAATATCGGTGTTGGCAAACATTGCGAGCTTCTCGTCGATGCAACGACGAACAATGTGAGGATAGAACGAGAGTCCATTTACAACCTCTACACCATCGATCAAACCCTCGTTATACACCTGATTGTGGAACTCGGTCTTGTCGCTGGTCTTACGACGCCATCCCGGGTGGTTGTGAATAATAAGACCGCCCTGCTCCTTAACCTTGCGGAAAGCCTTTGCCATATCCGGATCATATACGGTGTTGATATCCTTCAAGAAGAGGCAGTTGAAGTGACCGTGGGTGTTGTTGTTACGAGCCATCTCGCAGCCCTTGATAAGCAACATCGGAATGCCCGACTTCTCCAACTTGGTAGCAGCCTCGTTGTGAATTGCGTTGAAATCGGCCTTTATGCCATTCTTGGCATTACCGCCCAAATACTTGGTTGGCTTGCCATCCTCGTTGTACGGAGCCACAACCTTGAAGAAGTTGCGCTCTCCCTTACGGTTTTCGTAGTGGTCGGTAATGGCGATGATATCCAAACCATCGTACCACGCCTCGGTTACACGGCTATCGGGATTTACTCCACCATCCGAATAGGTGGTGTGGATGTGAAAATCGCCCTTATAAACATTGTAGCCCTTTACCTGCGGAAGGGTAATCTCGGTACGACGAGCCTTCGACTCGCCAACGAGTCGGTATGTGTGCGGAATCTTCTTCTGTGCCTCGGCATTCGAAAGGCAGAGCCCCGCAAATGCCAAGATTAAAAATAACTTTTTCATAGGTAGTATCTGTTAAGCATTTGATTATTTGTCGAGTTCGAGTTCGAATGTTGGGTTCTTGAAATCCATATGCCACATATTATCAACTCGGAAGCGAGGCGGAATGTACTCACCTGTCTTCTTATCCTTGCCGAGAGTTACCATTACACTCTTGAACGGCTCCAACTCATAAACTGTCTTACCACGACGCAAGCGATAGGTGATAGAGGACATATTTGTAAGCATAAAGGTGCGATTGCCCTTTTTTGCATCCTCCTTTACTTTGCGACACTCGACCGAAGCGTTGAGGAAGTCGCAGAGCAACTTCTCCTCACCGGCAACATAACCACAAACATAGGCGAGAGTGCGATGCTTCAAGATTGCATCCTTGATGGCCTTCTCGGTCAAATTCTTGGCAAAGATGAGGGTCATTGTGCGGAAGCAGTTGAGGCTTCCAAATCGAGCCGATGTCAAGCCGTGCTCGTCGGTGTTACCGAACATTGTGAGCTTCTCCTCGACGCAACGACGAATCATATGCGGATAGAAATTCACACCATTGGCAACCTCTACGCCGTCGATCAAACCTGCATCGTAGAGTTTCTTGTGGCTTTCGCTCTTGTCGGTAGTACCACGGCGATACGAAGGGTGGTTGTGGATTACGATACCGCCCTGCTTCTTCACCTTCTTGAATGCCTCTGCGATATCCGGATCATAGACGCTGTTGATATCTTTGAGGAAGAGGCAGTTGAAGTGACCATACTCCTTTGGCTCACGGGCCATCTCGCAACCCTTGATTACCAACAATGGATAGCCACTGCGTTTGAGCTGCCACTCAGCCTCCTTGTGGATAGCGTTGAAGTCGGCAGGTGCAACACCAAGCTCCTTTGCACTTTTATAACCCATTGCTTTGCCGTCTGCGCTCTGCGGAGCAGCCACTTTGAGTGCGCCCTTCAAACCACTTGTGCCCTCATAGTGGTCGGTAATGGCAATAACATCCAAACCGTCTAACCAAGCCTCGGTTACACGACCCTTCGGATTTACTCGACCATCCGAGTAGGATGTGTGAATGTGGAAATCGCCCTTATAGACATTGTAGCCATTAACCTGCGGCAAGATAATCTCTGTACGATGTGATGGCTGAACACCCATAGGTCGATAGGTGTGAGGAATCTTCTTCTGCGCATCGACATTGAAGATGCACAAACTTGCAAATAGCAAGAAAATAATACTCTTTTTCATAGTAGTTTTATTGTGTTTAAGATTTGTTATTTTTTGTCAACCTTGATGTCAATGTATGGGTGCTTGTAGTCGGTGACCCACATATTCTCCACTCTAAATCGTGGATATAATAACTTACCGCTCTTCTTATCCTTGCCGTATGATACGGTGATGGTTTCGAAAGGCTCCAATGTATAGATGGTATTGCCACGACGCAGTTTGTAGGTGAGAGAGGTGAGGTTTGAGAGAGTGTAGATACGAGTACCACTCTTCTTGTTCTCCTTAGCCAATTGGCATTGAATGGATTCGTTTAGAAGTTCGTTGAGCCACTCCTCTTCGCCAATCAAATCGCCACCCGAATAGACGATAGTTCGACGCTCCAAAAGAGCCTCCTTGATCGCCTCCTGGGTCAGCTCCTTGGCGAGTACAAAGGTCATTGTGCGGAACCAGCCCGTTGTGCCATATTTGTGCGAATTCATTCCGTGTACATCGGTGTTTCCGAGCATAATGAGCTTCTCATCTACGCAACGCTTGTGAATTCGAGGGTAGTAGGCGAATCCGTTTGCAACCTCATAGCCGTCGATCAAGCCCTCCTTGCGTACAGCCTCGTGCCACTCCGGATTATTCGCTTCGATATTACCTGGATGGTTGTGTATAATAATACCGCCCTGTTTCTTTACATTCTTGAACGCTTCTTTGACATCGAAGTTATAGATAGAGTTCAAATCCTCCACGAAGAGAGCATTGAAGTGTCCGAGTTTCTCGTTGTTTCGAGCCATCTCGCAACCCTTGACGAGCAACAAGTCGTATCCTCTACGACCTACAGCCCACTCAGCCTCCTTGTGAATGGCATTGAAATCGATCTTGATACCCGGATCAACGCCATCCTTTGGCATCTTAGTTGAGCCTGGTGCTACATATTTGGTTGGTTTACCATCGCTATTGTAGGGTGCAGCGACCTTGAAAAATCTCTTTACACCACTATTACTCTCGTAGTGGTCGGTGATGGCGAGAATATCCAAACCATCGTACCAAGCCTCGTCAACACGACCTGTGGTCGATGCTGCACCATCTGAATAGATGGTGTGGGTATGGAAATCGCCTTTGTAGATATTGAAACCTTTTACTTGTGGCAAAATGATTTCAGTTCTACGATTGGCAACCTCGTTGCAGGTTCTGTGAACGACAGGAAGGCTCTTTTGTTGTGCATAGACTGTTGAGAGCGAGAATACAACAAATACTAATGCAAATACTAACTTCTTCATCTTGATATAACTTTTTATGGTTATTTAGAAATAGGGAAAGTCACCTGTGGGTGCTGGTAGTCGATATGCCACATATTCTCCACTGTGAAAGATGGACCTCTCTTTACGCCATCTTTTTCGAGCATCTCCACTACTACCGACTCGAATGGGTCGAGCTTGCAAGATACGGCCTTGCCCCAACGCAAAGAGTACGAAATAGACGACTTGTTGATCAATGCATATTTGTGGTAGGTAGAGCCCTTCTTCTTGCTTACGCCCATATCCTTGCAAACTACGGCAGCCTTGATGAAGTCAGTCAGCCACTTCTCCTCGCCCATCAACTCACCACCCGAGTAGGCGATTGTGCGACGCTGCAAAAGAGCCTCTTTGATAGTCTCCTCGGTATTCTCTTTCGCAAATATGATAGTCATTGTGCGGAAGAAGCCGAAATCCTTAAATTGTCCCGAAGTAGGGCGGTGAGTATCGGTTGCGCCAATCATAAACAGATTCTCCTCCACGCAACGACGAATCATTTTAGGGTAGAACTTTGTGCCATTGACAATCTCGACACCATCGAATAACTTTTCGGCATATACCTCCGCCTGCCACTCGCTCTTGTCGGTGGTATTACGACGATATCCGGGGTGGTTGTGGATAACCAATCCACCCTGCTTGTGAACATTGCGAAGAGTCTCCTTTGCATCGATATTGTAGATTGCATTGACATCCTTCAAGAAGAGTGCGTTGAAGTGACCCATCTCGAATGGGTTGCGAGAGATTTCGCTACCCTTGATAAGGAGGAGTGGGAAACCAGTGGTTTTGAGATAGTTCTCCGCCTCGGCAAATGTTGCGTTGAAATCGCAACGGATACCGGCATCGGTACCATCCTTCATAAGACGCACCGAGCCTGCGTGGTGGTACTTGTAGGCTTTTCCGTCAGGGTTATACGGAGCGTGAGCCTTTAACATAAACTTCTCGTATTTGCGGGATTCAAGGTGGTCGGTGATGGCGATAATGTCCAAACCGTCGTACCACGCCTCGTGAACTCGCTGGCGAGGTGTTACATCGCCATCCGAATAGATGGTGTGAACATGAAGGTCAGCCTTGTAGCAGTTGTAGCCATTTACCTGTGGCAGAATAATCTCTGTGCGACGATACCTCTGCTCGTTGCAGGTCGAATGGGTGTCGGGAATTTTCTTTTCGGTCTTTTGTGCATAGACTCCAAAGACGCCTATTGTGGCAAAGCACAATATTAACAAAATTTTTTTCATAGGTAATATTTGTTTAGGTTGTTAAAATATCTTTGATATTTTCGCTTACTTGATACAAAGATACAAAAAATGCCCGAAAGTTAAATACCTTCGAGCACTTTTTTTGAGGTTTTATCCTATGGATAAAGACTACCAGTTCAAAATCTTGTGGAAGTCGTAAGCCTCAGGGTTTGCTACATACTGCTTTGCAGCCTCGTAGTCAGCCTCTGTAATGTAGTGCATTACATTGTTGATAACCTGCTGGATCTTGTCCGACTCGATATTTACGAGGCGTGGCGGAATCTTGCCTGTTGTAGGGTCCTGCAAATCCTTCAAGTAGAGTGGCGATACGAAACCATCCTGCGAGATATATACCATACAGCCGGTCTTACCCTCCGAGAAGAGCTTGTAAACGCCCATACCGAGCTCCGAGCAGTATACCAAGTCGTATGCGATAGGGGTCTGGCAACGAACCTCGTAGCCAATCTCTACCGGACGAGACTTAACCTTCAAACCGAGCTCCTTCACCTTCTTCTCCAACATCTCGTTGAAGATGTGAGCCTTCGATACCTTACCCAACTCTGGGTGTCCGTGGTCGTCGTATGTGAAGTGAACGCCCGACTTTGCAATCTCCTCGTCCGAAAGAGCGTGGAATACACCCTCCGAAATCATTGCAAC
>JAFVVS010000093.1 GCA_017502025.1 Alistipes sp.
CCGTAAAGTCGATATCCAACACGCTCTTGAACATATGCTTTGCCCAACGCTCGAAGACATTGAGGATATCCTCCTGCTCCACGAACGACATCTCGCAGTCGATCTGTGTAAACTCAGGCTGACGGTCAGCACGCAAGTCCTCGTCACGGAAGCAACGCACAATCTGGAAGTAGCGGTCGTAACCCGACACCATAAGCAACTGCTTCAAAGTCTGTGGCGACTGTGGCAATGCGTAGAACTCGTTAGGGTTCATACGAGAAGGTACCACGAAGTCACGAGCACCCTCAGGGGTAGATTTGATGAGGTAAGGGGTCTCAATCTCCAAAAAGCCCTCACCGTCGAGGAAACGACGAATCTCCTGAGCCATCTTGTGGCGGAGAATCATATTACGCTGCAATGGTGGGCGACGCAAATCGAGGTAGCGATACTTCATACGGAGGTCATCGCCACCATCCGAGTGCTCCTCGATGGTGAATGGAGGAATAACAGCCTGGTTGAGGATGTTAATCTTCTCGGCTACAACCTCGATATCGCCTGTTGCCATCTTCGAGTTCTTCGACTCACGCTCGATAACCTTACCAACAACCTGCACCACGCACTCACGACCGAGTTTCGATGCAGCCTCTTTGGTAGCCTCGTCAGAGTGCTCCTCTACAACAATCTGGGTGATGCCGTAGCGGTCACGCAAGTCGATAAAGGTCATTGCACCAAGGTTACGCACCTTCTGCACCCAACCTGCCAATGTCACTGTCTGTCCGACATTTGTGGCACGCAATTCGCCACAAGTATTACTTCTGTACATAGTTTTGTATATATTTTTGTATCTTTGCCGTCAAATAACCCACAAAAATACAAAAAAATATGGAAACTACGCTCGAAAAAGATGAAAAATATATGCGTTTGGCTCTCGAAGAGGCAAAACTTGCCCTCGAAGCCGACGAAGTGCCCATCGGAGCAATCATCGTAGCGGGTGGTCGCATCGTGGGTCGTGGTCACAATTTGGTCGAGACTTTGGTCGATGTGACGGCTCACGCCGAGATTCAAGCCATCACCGCAGCCGCATCGACAATTGGCGGCAAGTATCTCAACGACTGCACTTTGTATGTTACGGTCGAGCCGTGTCCGATGTGTGCAGGAGCATTGGCGTGGAGTCAGATTGGTCGCATCGTATATGGCGCAAGTGACCCCAAGCGAGGTTTTTCGACCATTTCGGACAATATGTTACACCCCCGCACCGTTATAACAGCAGGAGTACTTCGTGAAGAGTGCGAAGCACTTATGAAGATTTTTTTTGCAAAACTGCGATAAGTTTTTTACCTTTGCGGGCTGTAAAGGGAAATTTAACAACAAAATAAATAGAAAAGACTATGAAGAAGTTATTTGTAACATTGTTCGCTCTCCTCGCAGTTATTGCTGCATCGGCTCAGAGCGAGGTTATCGCAAAGTTCAACGAAGGTGCAAAGGCAGTTCAGGCAAAGAATTATGCTTCGGCTATCACCCTCTTCGAGCAGGTTATCGACAAGGGTATGGATTCGGAGGACAACACTGTTCTCAACTGCGTGGCTACTGCAAAGAAGTATCTCCCTGTATGCTACCAGGGTGTAGGTCTTTCGGCTGCATCGCAGAAGAACTACACTAAGGCTATCGAGTACCTCACAAAGGCTGCCGAGACTGCTGAGTTGTATGGTAACTCCACTGCAAAGACCAAGGCTAACACCATCCTTGCAAAGGTTTATCAGGTGCAGGGCGGTGAGGCGTTCAACGCCAAGGACTACGCTACCGCTGCTTCGGTATTCGAGAAGGGCTACGCTGCAAATCCTCGTAACGCAGAGATGGCTTTGAACCTCGCAACTTCGTACTGCGAGTTGGGCAAGTACGACGAGGGTATGGCTATCTACGACAAGATCTGCAAGATGCCGGCTGACAAGTACGCTGCTGTTATCGCAAAGGCTGAGGCTAACAAGACTCTCTACACCAACAACAAGGTTGCATCGTTGCAGCAGGCTGGTGACTTCGACGGCGTTATCGCAATGGCTGAGAAGTTGCAGGTTGCATCTCCTGCTCTCGCAGAGAAGATCCGCATCGAGGCTTACAACGGCAAGAAAGAGTACGCAAAGGTTATCGCTCTCGGCGAGACCGCTGCTGCTGCACAGGCTGACGATGAGGGCAAGAGCGCAATCTACCTCCTCGTAGCTGCTGCTTACAACGCACAGTACAACGCCGGTGGCAACAAGGATGCAGCACTTCGTGAGAAGGCTATTGCAACCTTCAAGAAGGTTACCGCAGGTGCAGGTGTTGAGGCTGCAAAGGCTGCTTTGGCTGACTTGGAGAAGTAGTCGAAGTCCGAAACATAAACTATAAAACGAGAAACCTTTGTGGTTTCTCGTTTTTTTTGTACCTTTGGGGTGATGGATATTATTGATTTGCGAGAATTTATCGTATCACTCCCGTTAGTCGAGGAGTGCCAACCCTTTGGCGACGATGCGGTGGTCTATAAGGTGGGCGGAAGGATGTTCGCTTGTTGCGTGCTGGAACACGCCGAGCGCATAGCCGTAAAGTGTAACCCCGACCGAGCGATTGCTCTGCGAGATGAGCACCTCTCGGCAATAACCCCTGCGTGGCACTTCAACAAGAGGCATTGGAACGACATCTACTTCGAGCGATTGCCACGACAGATTGTGGAGCGAGAGATTCGCCACTCTTACCTCACCGTCATTCGTGAGAATGTAACCCCGAAGGCGTTGCGGGAGGAGATTATGGCGGTGGTACGCCAAGCCCAAATCGAGGATGCCGAAGCGATTGAATAGACGAGAGACGAAAGACGAAAGATACAGCAAAAAGATGAAGGAGAAAAAGCCTGCGAAGCAGGATTAAAGACGAGAAAACTAAAAACCAAATAAGAGATGAGAAAATTTTTACCGATTTTGATTTTTGCACTCCTTGCGCCATTTGCCAAGTCGAGTGCTGCCTATCAGCCAAAATTCTCGACTGCGGGTTTCTACGCCGTGGAGAATAGCCCTCGTGAGGTCTTTTCGATGAATCCTGCGTGGCGTTTCCACAAGGGCGAAGTGGCAGGTGCCGAGGCGACATCCTACGATGACTCAAAGTGGGGCGTGGTATCGTTGCCTCACGGTATCGACTACCTCCCAACCGAGGCGAGTGGATGTATCAACTACCAGGGCGTAGTGTGGTATCGCAAGCACTTCTCGCTCGATAGTTCGCTCAAAGGCAAGAAACTCTTCCTCCACTTCGAGGCAATTATGGGCAAGAGTCGAGTATTCGTAAATGGCAAGCAACTCGCCGAGCACTTTGGCGGTTATCTCCCTGTGGTGGTCGATATCACCGATGCGGTCAATTTCTCGGGCGAGAATATCGTAGCCGTATGGGCAGACAATAGCGACGACAAGAGCTACGCTCCCGGCAAGCCTCAGCGCACACTCGACTACACCTACTTTGGCGGCATCTATCGTGACTGCTGGTTGGTGGCACACAACAATGTATTTATCACCGACCCTAACCACGAGGATGTAGTGGCAGGCGGTGGTCTCTTTGTTGCCTACGACAAGGTTAGCGACGAGTCGGCAGAGCTCTTGCTGAAAGCCCACATCCGCAACGCCAACAAGGGTGTTTTCAAGGGCTCGTTGCTCTACGATATTCAGACCGCAGATGGCACATCGGTGGCAAAGTCGAAGAGTCGCATCGCCATTAAGGGCGGCACAGCGATGAGTTTTGCTCGCAAGGTCACCGTTGCAAAGCCTGCTCTATGGTCGCCCGACTCCCCTACCCTCTACAACCTCTACATCAGCATTCTCGACCAAAAAGGCAATGTTGTGGATGGTTATCGTCGTCGTATCGGTATCCGCTCGATAGAGTTCAAGGGAGCGGAGGGTTTCTACCTCAATGGCAAGCACTACGAAGAGCCACTTATCGGCGTAAATCGCCATCAGGACTTTGCCGTAGTGGGCAATGCCGTAGCAAACTCTGCCCATTGGCGTGATGCCAAGAAGTTGCGTGACCTCGGTTTGCGAGTTATCCGCAACGCCCACTGCCCACAAGACCCTGCATTTATGGATGCGTGCGACGAGTTGGGACTCTTCGTCATTGACAATGTGCCTGGTTGGCAGTTCTGGAACAAGAAAGACCCACGATTTGAGCAGTCGGTATATAGCGACATCCGCAACCTCGTGCGTCGTGACCGTAACCACCCTTCGGTATGGTTCTGGGAGCCAACGCTCAACGAAACACGCTTCCCTGCATCGTTTGCCGAGAACGCCTACAACTACATCAACGAGGAGTACCCATACAAGGGTGCATACTCTGCCTACGATATGCAGGCTCGCACCGCCTCGACAATCGTCTATCCTATTCAGTTTGCCCACCCTGCCGAGGGCGAGGGTACAACCTACTCGAAGCCGAAGTTTGCGATGCGTGATGATGTGACCTACTTCACCCGTGAGTGGGGCGATAATGTCGACGATTGGAACTCGCACAACTCGCCAAGCCGTGTGGCTCGCAATTGGGGCGAGGTGCCTATGCTCGTTCAGGCGGAGCACTACGCAAAGCCGTCGTACCAATGCACCTCTTACGATGTGTTCTACCGCCTCTCGAAGTCGCATATCGGCGGTTGCTTGTGGCACTCGTTCGACCACCAGCGTGGCTATCATCCCGACCCATTCTATGGCGGTTTGGCAGATGTCTTCCGCCAGCCGAAGTACTCATACTATATGTTTATGGCGCAGCGTTCGCCTGTGAAGCAGGAGAATCGACTCTACGAGACAGGTCCTATGGTCTATATCGCACACGAGATGACACCATTCTCGCCAAAGGATGTGACCGTCTATTCGAACTGCGACGAGGTGCGCCTGACCTACCTCGCCAATGGTAAGACTTGGACCTATCGCAAGCCGAAGAACCACATAGGTATGCCGTCGCCAATCATCACCTTTAAGGATGTCTACAACTTTATGGATGACAAGGCTCTCAGTTGGAAGAAGCGACAGAAGGATGTCTATCTCTTGGCAGAGGGTATCATCAATGGTGAGGTTGTGGCAACACACAAGGTTTGCCCTGCACGCCGCCCTTCGAAGGTTATGTTGTGGCTCGACAACGAGGGCAACGACCTTGCGGCCGACGGCTCGGACTTTACGACCGTAGTGGCGGCGATCACCGACCGTGAGGGCAATGTTAAGCGATTGAACAACTACTATATAAAATTCCACATCGAGGGCGAAGGTCGCATTCTCGGTGGTGCGGGCGAGTTGGCAAACCCTGCACCTGTAAAGTGGGGCACAGCACCTATCCTCGTGCAATCGACCCTCAACCCTGGCAAGATTCGCATCACCGCCTCGGTACTCTTCGAGGGTGAGCAGATGCCTATAAGTGGCGTTCTCGAATTTGAGAGCAAGCCTTCGGCTCAAAAGGCAATCTTCAACGCAAAGGAGGCTACCTTGCTACCAAAGAGCTCCGACTCCTCATTCTCGGCAGCCTCGGCAAAGAGCGATGCCGACATCGAGCGAGAGAGAGCCGTTAGCGCAGCGAATGCCGAACGCCTGAAAGAGGTCGAGAAACAACAAACCGACTTCGGCGAGAAGAGATAAGAGAAAAATCGTGGTAGTAACTGCCACGATTTTTTTGTGGGGGGGGGTTGTGGGAACTCCGAGGGTGGTCAAGGCGCAACATGATTAAGGGTTGTTAAAGGCTATTAAGGGCTATTAAAGGTTATTAAGGATGCGCTGATGCGATAAAAAAACTTTAATAACCCTTAACTACCCTTAATCACCCTTAACAACCTTTATTGAAACTTGCTCTCCACTCTCAACTCTCCACTCTCAACTCTCACCCTCGGAGTCCCCACAACCCCACAAAAAAAAGACCGCAAAATAATTTGCAGTCTTTTTTGTGCCGTAGACAACGACTCTACAACTCCAACTTCTTGCGAATAGCCTTTGGAATGGCATTCTTATTCACCATAATCTCCATAGTCTTGTACTCAACATATGGGCGAGAGAAGTAGTAGTAGCCATCGTATGGTGGGCGTACATCCCACGAATTCTTAACCTTGAAGAATGGGTTGCCGAGCTGGTCGGTAGCAGTACCCTCGATGACCATACCGTGGTCGTCGGTATTCTCGTAGTTGTCGAACGCCTCCTGACGCATCTGCTGGGTAATCTTCTTCTCCTTGACAGGCTTGTCGAACGAGTAGAGCTCCTTCTGACGCTCCTGTGCCGAGAGGCGACCCCAACGCTCTGCCTCGGTACCGCTCATACTCTCGATATTATCCTCAGGGATGATACCGATAGCCTTGGTGCGGTGGAAACCCTTCTCCGAAACATCCGCAGCCCAACCGAGCGAGTAGTTGTTGGCAAGTGCGTTATCCACAATCTGCATCAACTCGTCGAGTGGCACATTGTATGCCTTCTCCCACATCCAATTGTCGGGCACCTCAACGATATACTGCTCGTAGAATGGGTGGTGGGTGTATGATGTCACGAATACATAGTCCGACATCTTGATAGGCAACGACTCGGCAAACGAGTGCGGAGTGTACTCCCTGCCCTTCCAAGTGAACTTCTCGGGCATCTTACCGAAGTAGGTGTCGAGAATTGCATTCAAGCCATCCTTCCAGGCGGTGGTGAGTTTGCGGTTCTTGTTCTGCACCACAGCCTCGACATACGCCTTCAAGATAGCATCAATCTCGCCAAATACAGGCTTGTCGGTGCCATAGTTCAAGCCCTCGTATATCTCCTGCGGTACGATACCGTACTTCTCGATACCCTTGGTTACATCGTGGAACGCTCCACCAACCGCCATATTGAGGTGACCGTGCAAGCGAACATACTTCACAGCCTTCTCGAAGTAGATGTTGCGGACAATCCACATCTCCGACAAATCCATCTCCTCGCCACCGGCACGGATAATCTCATTCTCCAAGAACGAGAGTGCCGAGAAGCACCAGCAAGTTCCGCTACGGAACTGATTCTTTACCGAGGTACCCTTCACAACTTTGCCGTCGGTGAATTGGTAACCCTTCTTCTCCTGTGCCGAAGCCGATGCAACAAGTGCTACGCACAAGCACAATGCAGTGATAAATCTCTTCATTTTTTCTATTTCTTTGTGTTATTTACGATATTCAAGCAATCGGCATACGAGAGCAACTCCGCCTTCTTGCCACGAGGGATACGATAGTTCTTGCCCTTATATGCGATATATGCGCCGTAGCGACCATTCTTAACCGCCATATCGGCATCCTCCGAGAAGGTTTTGATAGGCGTTGCTGCTGCGGTTGCACTCTGCTTCTGCGACTCAATCAACTCCAATGCACGCTCGTAGGTCAGAGTGTATGGGTCGTCACCCTTTGCAAGCGATGCGAAGTTGTTGCCATAGCGAACATAAGCACCGAACTTACCAATGCCGACAATCACATCCAACTTCTCGTACTTGCCAAGTGTGCGAGGCAGAGCAAACAACTCCAAAGCCTCCTCCAAGGTGATAGCCTCGATAAGTTGTCCCTTTTTGAGCGATGCAAAGCGAGGTTTCTCGCCCTCGGGTGCATCAATCTCGACCATAGGGCCGAAGCGACCGATGCGGGCTCTTACGAGGTTGCCCGACTGCGGATCGACACCAAGAACACGCACCTGGGTACTCTTCTCGACCTGGGTGGTGATAGCCTTATCTACCAAGTTGTGGAACGAGCCGTAGAACTCGCCAATCATACTATTCCAGCCCTGCTCACCATCGGCAATGCGGTCGAACTCCTTCTCCACCTTGGCGGTGAAGTTGTAGTCCATAACGATGCCGAAGTTCTGCTCCAAGTAGTCATTCACAACCATACCGATATCGGTTGGAGCCAAGCGGTTCTTCTCTGCACCATAGTTCTCATTAGCAACCTTCTCGGTGATGTTTGCACCTTTGAGGGTGAGTTGAGTATATGGGCGTTTCTGTGCTGGCTTGTTGCTCTTCTCCACATAACCACGAGTGATGATTGTCGAGATGGTCGGAGCATAGGTCGAAGGACGACCGATACCCAACTCCTCCAATCGCTTAACGAGCAGAGGCTCGCTAAATCGCATAGGCGGCACAGCGTGACGCTCGGTTGCGGTGATAGTCTGCGCCAAGAGTGGTGTGCCATCTGCCAATGCCGGCAAGATAGCACTCTCGCCCTGCTCGGCAGGCTCTTCGTCGTGCGACTCGGAGTAGAGGTGCAAGAAACCGTCGAAAGTTACAACCTCGCCCATAGCCACGAACTTCTCGGCACTACCCGACATATTGATTGTGATGGTGGTGCGGTTGATATCGGCTGCAACCATCTGCGATGCGACGGTGCGCTTCCAAATCAACTCATAGAGTCTCTTCTCGGCTGCGGTACCCTCGATTGTGTGGTTGTTGATATAGGTAGGGCGGATAGCCTCGTGAGCCTCCTGTGCGCCCTTGCTGCTTGTGGTATAGTTGCGGCGTGAAGAGTACTTCTCGCCAAACATCTCGACAATCTCCTTCTTGCAAGCGTTGAGTGCCAAGTCCGAGAGATTTACCGAGTCGGTACGCATATAGGTAATCAAACCTCGCTCGTACAACTTCTGTGCAATAGACATTGTCTGCGACACCGACATCGAGAACTTACGACCTGCCTCCTGCTGCAAGGTCGAAGTGGTGAATGGAGGTGCAGGATAACGCTTCGAAGGCTTCATCTCGCTGCCCTCGACTGCAAAGGTTGCCGTCTTGCAACGCTCCAACATAGCCAACGCCTCCTCCTTCGTAGCGAAACGCTCCGAGTACTCCGCCTTGAACAATGTCTTCGATGCGTCGCCAGCAGGATAGAACTGCGCTACGACACGATACCACGATGTATCCTTGAAATTGATAATCTCTCGCTCACGCTCTACGATAAGGCGCACGGCAACGCTCTGCACACGACCTGCCGAGAGTGCGGGGCGCACCTTCTTCCACAAAATTGGAGAGAGCTCGAAGCCTACAATTCGGTCCAACACACGACGAGCCTGCTGTGCATTCACCAAGTTCATATCGACCTTGCGAGGATTCTCAATTGCATTCAAGATGGCATTCTTGGTAATCTCGTGGAATACGATACGCTTGGTATTCTCCAACGGCAAACCCAAAACCTCGGTCAGGTGCCAGGCAATAGCCTCTCCCTCACGGTCCTCATCACTTGCCAACCACACCATCTTTGCCTCCGATGCTGCTTTGGACAACTCTGCTACAAGTTTGCTCTTCTCCTTTGGAATTTCGTATGTCGGTACAAAGCCCTTCTCGATATCTATGCTGAGCTCCTTCTTCGGAAGATCTCGAATATGACCGAAACTCGATTTTACGACAAACTCCTTGCCCAAAAATTTCTCGATGGTCTTCGCCTTCGCAGGAGACTCAACAATTACTAAATTCTCTTGCATCTCTTTCGTTTTATATCTCTTTCAACACCGCACACCTCGTCAAAGCTCCCGAGAACTCCTCGGCAGAGCTCTGCCACCGTGCGTGTAAACTATTTTACCAATGTATAAGTTAAATCAATCTGTATCGGAGCCGCATTCGAGCCGTCATCCTGACCCTGAACGACACTCTCCAAGAGTGAATATGGCGAGGTAGCCTCCGCTCCGATATAGAGTACTCGCAACTTCTCGTCAGCCTTCGTCACATCGTATGAGCCATCCTCCTGACGCAACGAATTGAACAACTTCTGAATATGTGCAGTAATGTTCAACACATAACAACCACGACTACGGTCGAGATAACCGCCATAGCTGATACTTGTGCTATTACTGCTACTCTCGTAGACATAGTCGTAGTCTATTACCGGCGAGAGAGTATTGTAGTTCAAATATGTTCCGACACGAGTAAGTGAGTTGTTCAAAAGCGGAGTAAGTGCTTCGGCACGACTCTGGGTGATGTTCCAATCGTAGTCCGCTCCTGCCACATAGATGGTGAAGAGGCACTGATTGATACCCATACGGGAGAATGCACCCTGCTCGGTAGCTTCGAGCGCAATCAACTCATTCAAGAAGTCGTCGGTGAGATAAATCTCGGTAGCCGGACCGCCCAAGCCCTCGACATAACCCGTCGAAACGAGGGTACGCTCCTCTCGTGATTTCTCGCAACCAAACTCGATATCATTGAGCAGTGAAGGCTTTGTAAGACCCTGCGAGTAGTCGTGCTCAACCCTATTTACCGAGGTGTTGCACTCCGACTCCTTATCGTAGAAGTAGTAGTACATACCCACTGTATCCTTAATCATCGAAGGATCCTTCGGATTGCGACTTCTGCCCTGCAACATCAAGCCCGATGCCGAGAGGTCCAACTCGTAGAATGCACCACGCCTATCGGCAGGGGTATTAGCCAAGTCGGGCTTTATATACAAGCCGTGGAACTTATCGGTCCATTTTTTGTCGTTCTTGTAGCACTCGACATCGCTGCGACCATAGCCGTCCCAATCGCTACCTGCATCGGCATAGTTGTCCGGAATAAGCATCAAGCGACGAGCATAATCCCACGAATAGTCGGTATTCTCCATCGGTATAACCAAGGTCGAAGGACCCTCTTTCAATTCACTATTTGGGAATGTGAATTCGAAAACGGGCCTCGACTCGTCATATACACCGCTTAAATCGCAGTTGATATAGGCAATCGAGTCCTTTCGATTCTCATCGTAGTGCAATACGCTCTTCTTCAACGGTTTCAGCAACTCGTAGACCTTATAGCGAATAGGAGCGAGTGTATCACCACCATAGTTGTTGATGGTCATCACCAACTTCATAGTGTCGAAGATTGGCATATAGCCAAAACCCTTCTCCTCGTCTATGGCATTCATATAGAGGATGGTCGAGGCAAAACCAGCCGAGCGCACTCCGAGCGTATCACTACGACGCACACCCATATAGCCCTTCGTCAAATTCGACGAGAGGAGTGAGTCGGTACGATAGAGTCGTGTTTCGAGGTAGTTCTTACCTGCGAGTGCTCCATCGACCACCTCGTTCTGACCCGTTGTCGTATTGAGGCGTATTATCTTATTTCCCTGAAATTTCAGATGTCGCATCTCCATAACCTGCTCCTCGGGCATAATATTCGAGCCGAGGGTGCTATCCGCAGTCATCGAACAACCGCCCAAAACGAGCATTGTCGCAACAACTGCCAACAGCGATATGGCTTTGCCGACTCTGTTAGAAAAGTTCCTCATAGAAGCGATCGTAATTATCAAAAAATCCCTCTGTCTCAGGCGAGCAGTAGTCGAGCACCTTCTTGCCCGACTCACGAGCATAGTCGAGAAGAGCCTTGTCAGCCTTCTCCGAGCCTGCAACCACGCCATCGACATTATCTATAACGAAACGCATCAGATTTTCGTATGAAGTATCCTCCATTTTCTCTATATCTGCCTTTGAAGCGCCCTCATTTACGAGCTTCTCGGCAAGCTCAGGGTTGAGCGGAGTCGAGAATTTATCCTCGTAGAGCGATACCACAATCTTCGAATCGCCAAGCAAAGGGTCATCCTTAAACATATTGCGCAGATATATAGGAGCAAGAGCCGAGAACCAGCCGTGACAATGCACTACGCTTGGTCTCCACTGCAACTTCTTGACTGTCTCCAACACGCCACGAGCAAAGAAGAGCATACGATCGTCGTTATCCTCGAACTCCTTGCCCTCCTCGGAGGTCAATACCGCCTTACGAGCGAAGAAGTCGTCGTTGTCGATGAAATAGATCTGGATACGAGCCGAAGGAATAGATGACACCTTGATAATCAACTGATGGTCGTCATCGTTGATGATAAGGTTCATACCCGAGAGTCTGATCACCTCGTGGAGTTGATTGCGACGCTCGTTTACACAGCCATAGCGAGGCATAAATGTGCGAATTTCATTACTACGCTCCTGCATAGCTTGCGAAAGTTGTCGGCACAAACACGACTCCTCATTCTCGGGAAGATATGGCATTATCTGCTGACAAATGTACAATATTTTGTTGTTCGCCATCGCTCTTGGTTTTTTATTTTTTACTACTCAATTTTACTTAATAATTTGTTTAGAGAATAAGCATCGCATCGCCATAAGTTCCGAAGCGATAACCCTCCTCCACGGCAACCTTGTAGGCATCCATAACGGTATTGTAGCCACCAAACGCAGCCACCATCATCAACTGCGTAGAGCCAGGAGTGTGGAAGTTCGACACCATAGCGTCGGCAACCGTAAAGTCGTATGGAGCAAAGATAAACTTGTTGGTCCAACCCTCTTGCGGAGTAACCATTCCGTGGGTCGAAACAACGGTTTCGAGTGTGCGCATAACGGTAGTACCGATAGCCACAACCTTGTGATTCTCTCGTTTTGCCTTATTTATAATCTCGGCACTCTCCGCAGTTACGAAGTACTGCTCCGAATCGACCTTATGCTTCGACAAATCCTCCACATCTACGGTGCGGAAGTTGCCCAGACCTGCGTGGAGCGTAACAAACGCCTTCTCGATACCGAAAATCTCCATTCTCTTCAACAGGTGCTTCGAGAAGTGCATACCGGCAGTTGGAGCAACCACAGCGCCCTCCTTTGCAGCGAATATGGTCTGATAGTTCTCGGCATCCTCAGGCTCAACCTCCTTGCGCACCCACGCCGGCAGCGGAGTCTCGCCCAAGCGGAACAACAACTCCTTGAACTCCTCGTACGGACCATCGTAGAGGAAGCGGAGTGTGCGACCACGGGAGGTGGTGTTGTCGATAACCTCGGCACCGAGGATATCGTCTTCGCCAAAGTAGAGTTTGTTGCCGATACGGATCTTACGAGCAGGATCGACCAACACATCCCACAGCTTCAACTCACGATTGAGCTCACGCAGAAGGAATACCTCGATTTCGGCACCTGTCTTCTCCTTGTTGCCATAGAGGCGAGCAGGAAAGACCTTCGTGTCGTTGAGAACGAATGTATCGCCCTCCTCGAAGTAGTCGATGATATCCTTAAACAATTTATGCTCGATTTCGCCTGTGTTACGGTGAATAACCATCAATCGAGCATCATCACGATTTATCTCCGGATATTTGGCAATCAAATCCGGGTTTAAATCGAAGTCATAGTGTGAAAGTTTCATATTCTTTTATAAAAGTATTTTCACTATATTTTGTCCGACTTTTGCGCAAAAATGCACAATAATCATAATTACTACGAAAAAATCACTCTTTTGTTTCGTCGAGAGGCAGATTTTTCAAGAAATCGTCGAGCGAAATCGCATCTTTCTCCGAAAATGCACCATTTCGGGTGCGACGCAACGAGGTAAGGTAGGCACCACTCTGCAACGCCTCGCCAATCTCGTGTGCCAACGAGCGGATATAGGTACCCTTCGAGCACTCCACACGGATACGCACCTTCGGCATATCGTACTCTTCGAGCGTGATGGAGTAGATATTTATCAACGCCTTGCGGAGTTCCACCTGCTCGCCTGCTCGTGCCAACTCATAGGCACGCAAGCCCTCGACCTTCTTTGCCGAGAAGATTGGCGGAGCCTGCAAACGCTCACCCGAGAGTGCCACGAGTACCTCCTCTACCTTCTCACGAGTGATATGGTCGGTCGGATAGGTCTTATCCACAGGATGCTCCATATCGTAGCTTGGCGTAGTCGCACCGAGCATCAGCTCTGCCACATACTCCTTGCGCTCCGCCTGCAACGCATCGACCTGCTTGGTCGCCTTGCCAATGCAGACAAGCAAAATGCCCGTAGCCAACGGATCGAGCGTACCTGCGTGACCGATTTTGATTTTGCGGTGTCCCATCTTGTTGAGACGGAACTTTATCTTGCGCACCACATCCGACGAAGTCCATTCGAGTGGCTTGTCGATTACGGCTTCATACCCATCCTCTTTGGGGTTGAAATTCTTGAAGTCAATCATACTAAATCAGGTACGAAGCGATTGCCACCACACCCGCCAAAGCGCAATATGCGGCAAACCAGATAAGTTTTCCACGCTTAACAATCTCTATCATAAACTTGCACGCCAGCGTTCCTGTCACAAATGCGGTAACAAAGCCCGCCATCAATGGCAAGAGCTCCACCCCACCGCCAAAGTCGCCTTTGAGGATGTCGAGGAGTGCGCCACCGAGAATCGGAGGCAACACCATAAGGAACGAGAAGTGCGCCACCGCATCTTTGCGGTTGCCGAGCAACAAACCTGTGGCGATGGTCGTACCCGAGCGTGAAAGTCCGGGCAGGGTCGCACACGCCTGCGCAATACCTATTATAATAGAGTCACGATACGAAATCTCGCTCTTCTCTCGTGGCTTTGCCTTGTATGCAAAGGTGAGCAACAGAGCCGTTACGAGCAGCAACGCACCCACCACCCAGATATGGTCGGAGAGTTGGTCGATGTACTCCTTGAAGAATACGCCCACAATGCCCACAGGAATCATCGAGATAACGATTTTGAGGATGTAGGACTGCTCCTCGTTGATCTTGCCCGAGAATACGAATGCACCTTTAAGGAGTCGCCAAATCTCACGCCACAGCACCACGATAGTACTCAACACGGTTGCTGCGTGGAGGGTAACATCAAAAGCGATATTTTCGGCGAGCTCCACGCCCATAATTTCACGGGCGAGGCAGAGGTGTCCGCTACTCGACACAGGCAGAAACTCGGTCAAGCCCTGCACAATTCCCAGAATGATAGCTTGTAAAGTTGTCATAAAGCCACAAAATACGAAAAATCGTACAAAGATAAGAAAAAAAGTCGAAAGACGAAAGACGAGAGACAAAAGAGTTGAGAGTTTAGAGAGTTTAGAGAATTTAGGGAATTTAGGGAATTTAGGGAGTTTAGAGAACTTGGAGAAAGCAACAATCACTAAATTCCCTATTCTCCCTATACTCCCTATATTCCCTATATTCCCCTAACAACCCCTAACAACCCCTACAAAAGTCCCCCTCACAGGAGGGGGATTTAGGGGGTGGGTAACACACTTTTACTAAAAGTAAAAGAGGCTCGAAAATTCGAGCCTCTTTTGC
>JAFVVS010000094.1 GCA_017502025.1 Alistipes sp.
CTATCTTTGCCTCGACATAAGGGGTGCTGAAAGAATTCAAAATTCAAAATTCAGAATTCAGAATTATTTAATTTTGCATTCTGCATTTTGCATTCTGCATTTTGCACTTTGCATTCTGCATTTCTTTTGGCTGAGATTATACCCATTGAACCGAAACGGGTAATGCCGGAACGGGAAGAGTATCATCACATACCCCTTTTCAAACTATTGTTTAATTAAAAACCCAATTAGTTATGAAAAGGATTTTTTCATTTTGTTTGTTGGCACTTTGTGCCATCTGCGGAGTTAGAGCCGAATCTCTCAACTCTCAACTCTCAACTCTCAACTTAATCGAAAACGACTCGGTAGCAATCGAGCAGATCAACATCGTGGCAAACCGAGCCACCAAGACCACTCCTATCGCCCACACAAACCTCTCACGCCAAGAGATCGAGGAGCGCAACTATGGCGAGGATATCCCTTCGCTTTTGGCTAATCTACCTTCGGTAGTTATCTCGTCGGAGAGCGGCACGGGCATAGGCTCGACCTCGTTCAGAGTGCGTGGCACAGACCCTACACGCATAAATGTAACCCTCAATGGCGTGCCGATGAACGATGCCGAGACCCACTCGGTATATTGGTACGACACACCCGATTTGGTGTCGTCGCTCGGTTCGGTGCAGTTGCAGCGTGGTGTGGGCACCTCGACCGCAGGTACAGGAGCCTTCGGAGCATCGCTCAATATGACATCTGCTCCTTCGGCATCGAAGTTCTCGGGTCGTGCATCGCTCTCGTATGGCTCGTTCAACACCGCAAAGCAGGAGATTGCCCTCTCGTCGGGATTGCTCGGAGGTCATTGGGCTATTGACGCTCGATTGTCGCACCTCTCCTCCGACGGCTATGTCGAGCGTGCATCGAGTAACCTCTCGTCGTACTCGTTCCAGGCGGGCTACTACAATGGTCGCACAAGCGTGAAGCTCCTCTCGTTTGGTGGCGTGGCGAAGGTATATCTCTCTTACACAGGCGTTTCGCCCGAGCAGATGGCGGAGAATCGTCGCTACAACCCCGAAGGCGAAATCATCATTGGTGACAAGGTTGTGGGCTTCTACGACGACCATACCGACAACTACACACAGATAAACAATCAACTCGTTGTCAACCACTCCTTCAACGACAAGTGGTCGCTCTCGGCTACTGCCCACTACACCTACGGCAATGGCTACTACCGCAACTACAAGAACGACCAGAAGCTCAAAAAATATGGTCTTGCGCCTATCGAGGTGGATGGCGTGTTGGTGGAGCGCACCAACCTTCTCCGCAAGAAGGTTATGGGCAATAACTTTGGCGGTGTGGTAGGCTCGGCAACCTATACGGCAGAGCGCATCTCGCTCGCTATGGGCATCTCGGCATCGCTCTACGACGGAGTCCATTTTGGCGAGGTATCGGGCTTGGTCGAGGCTCCCGACTTCCCAACTACGGAGTACTATCGCAACTACACCTCGAAGTGGGATGCATCGTGCTTTGCAAAGGTTGATTGGCTGATTACCAAAGGGTTAAACCTCTATGCCGATGTGCAGTATCGCCACATCACACACCGCATTTCGGGTGTGAACGACAACTTCGACGACACCACAAGTGCTATGCAGCGACTCGACATCGACCGCCACTACAACTTCTTCAATCCGAAGCTCGGTTTGCACTACTCGTTCTTGAAGTCGCACGCCGTATATGCATCGGCAGCGGTGGGTCAGAAGGAGCCTACACGCAACAACTTCACCGATATCCGCAAGGGCGAGTACCCTACTGCCGAGAAGATGCTCGACATCGAGGCGGGCTATACCTATAATACAAAGGTGGTGTCGCTGGGCGTAAATCTCTACTATATGATGTATCGTGACCAGCTTGTGCAGACGGGCGAGTTGTCCGACACGGGCGAGTTGCTCTCACGCAATGTCAAGAACTCCTATCGTCGTGGTGTGGAGCTCTCGTTGGCGGTAAATGCCACGAAGTGGTTCTCGCTGGGTGGAAATGCTACTTTGAGCCAAAACCACATCCTCGGCTATGTTGATTACATCGACGATGTGGCATTTGAGCGTGGTCGCACTACGATTGCCTACTCACCGGCGGTTATTGCGGGAACATTCTTCGACTTCCACACGCACGGCTTCTCGGCACGCCTTTCGACTCGCTATGTCAGCAAGCAATACCTCACAAATGGCGAGTACGAGGATTTGACCTTGCCACGCTACTGCGTGAGTGACCTCGATTTGGGCTACACACTCCGCACAAAGAGGGTTGAGAAGGTACGCTTTGGTGTAAAGATTGGCAACTTGTTCAACGCCAAGTACTGCGCAAGCGGCTATGGTGGCTCGTGGTTGGAGGGTGCAACCCTCGCCGACCGCAAGTCGTGGGTCTGCTACTTCCCACAGGCTACAACCTCGGCGCTGGCGAATGTGACGGTACACTTTTAAGGGAGTTGAGAGTTGAGAGTGGAGAGTGGAGAGTTGGCGCAAGAGAGATGAGACCAATGGGACTAATGAGACCAATAGGACTAATGAGAAAACTTTCAGCGCTCCCTTACTAGCCGTTACTTGCCCCTACTAGCCGTTAAAAAACTAAAAAAGTTAATAGCTAAAATATATGGAACTGAAACTTATTCTGCAGATTGTGGGTGTGGTGCTTGGGCTCTTGTACCTGTGGTTGGAGTACAAGGCTAACACTTGGTTATGGATTGTGGGTATGTTGATGCCGTGCGTGCATTGCGTGCTATACTACAAGTCGGGGTTGTATGCCGACTGCGCAATGCAGAGCTACTACATCCTCGCAGGATTGTACGGCTTGGTGGCTTGGCTCGTAGGACACAAACGCAAAGAGAATAGACTGCGTATTGCTCATACCCCTCTGCGCCTTGTAGCACCATTGGTGGTTATATATGGCGTGCTACATATTGCTATATATTATGTGTTGGTGCATTTTACCGATAGCACAGTGCCGTTCTGGGATTCGATGACTACGGCAATGTCGGTGGTAGCGATGTGGATGCTCGCACGCAAATATGTGGAGCAGTGGCTGGTATGGCTTGTGGTGGATGCCATCACCGTAGGTCTATACCTCTACAAGGGCATACCTCTCACAGCAGGTCTATACACGCTCTACTGCGTACTTGCCGTTGCGGGATATCTGCGCTGGAAGAGAGAGGTACAGAGTTGAGAGATAGTTCTTAATTCTTAATTCTTAATTTTTAAGAGTCGTGCTAAAACACCACTCTCACGCCCACCTGCATACGCCAGCGAGAGAGGAGGTCGTTGCGTGAAATGGAGCCTCCGACAAAGCGATACTTCGGTGTGCGGTGTCCCTCCGCATCGGTCGTGAAGCCCGAAATCTCCACGGGCGAAATCTTATACTTCGAGGTGTAGTAGCTTGCACCCCAATCCTTCGAAAATAGCGAACCAAGATTTATGACATCGAGCGAGAGCTGCACCTTACGGCTCGACTCTGCCGAGAAGTAGATATCCTGCGCAATATGGAGGTCGAGGTGGTGCTCGAACGGTGTCTGCATTGCGTTGCGGTCGAGGAACTTACCTCGTGAGCGAGCCAATGCAGGTGTAGAGTCGATATAGTCGCCAAATGCCTTGCGATGCTCCTCGCTTTCGAACGCCATAGCCTGCAACTCCTCGGCGGTAGGCACATATATCGTCGTATTGCCATAGCTGCCGTCGTTGTTCGCATCTGAGGTCGAGGCGTAGGTGAGCGAGTAGCGCATACCCGAGTAGCCCTGATACAGGAGCGATATGGTCGTGCCGAATACCTTGCCGTAGCGAGGTGTACGATAGGAGAGCGAGGCGGTAATCTTGTGCGGAACATCGAACAACGAGTAGCTCAGCTCCTGACGGTTGCTATCTGCCGAGTAGTTACGGCTCCAAGTGTTGAGAGCCTGTGCCGAGATGCCATCCATCACCGAGAGCGAGTGCGCAAAGGTGTAGGCGGCGTAGAGATCCAAGCCAAAGCGGAACGATTTAGCCACCGAAGCCGACACCGAGTAGCCATACCCCTTCGAGGTGTTCGAGAGGAGATAAATCGACGAGTACCTCTTCGAGAGCGATGTGTCGTAGAGGGTTGTGGTGTTCTCCTCGGTTGCGAGGGCAGAATTCACGGCGTAAAGCTTCGAGCCCTTATTCTGTGCGGTCAAATTGGTAATCAGCAAATCGTTAATCGACTTCGAGAAGATACCTTCGAGGGTGAAGTGCCACCCCTTCCACTCCTGCTCCAAGGCGAGCGTTGCACGCATAACCTGCGGATAGCGGAAATCCTTCGCCACGATGTTGAGCATAGGGTTCGACGATACTCCGTCGTTGCCCGTAGGCTCCTTGCCAAACTTTGGAACGCTCTGTCCCTTGCTGCTATCGAGCGTGTAGCCACGCTGCGTCATACCACTATTGGAGAAGCAGTTGGATATCCACACAAACGGAATACGACCCGAGAAGATACCCACGCCACCACGCAGCAGTGTTCTCGCATCCTTCCCCTCGGCAATACGCCAGCGCAGACCTATGCGTGGCGAAAGCAACACCGTAGGCTCGGGCACCTGATTGGTCTTTATGCCATACTTCCGGGCGATATCCGAAGCGTTGAACTTATCGTTTGCAGGCGGAGCGCCGAATGTTACGGGGATATCGGCTCGCAGACCATAGGTCATCGAAAAACGGGGCGAGGCATTCCACTCATCCTGAATATAGATGCCAAATTGGGCAGATGTTATATTTGTCGCAGGGTCGCCTATCGGGTAGTTGCGAACATACTTGCGTGCCCTATCGTGCAGAAAATCGTCGAGCGTGGTGTAGGTGTAGGCTCCCAAAGCATTCGCCATATATAGGCACGAAGAGTTAAAAATCTCGTTGTGCGTGCCTATGG
The DNA here is from genome assembly GCA_017502025.1 of Alistipes sp. Classification (GTDB taxonomy): domain Bacteria; phylum Bacteroidota; class Bacteroidia; order Bacteroidales; family Rikenellaceae; genus Alistipes. The sequence continues at coordinate 4,891 of JAFVVS010000094.1, forward strand.
TAATGGTGTGCGAGTCGGCATAGTAGGAGAAGTTATCGGTGAGCGTAACTGTCGTCTGCACGAGGTCGTTCATAATGGCAAAGGGGTCGGTACCTATATATACAGAGGTGTTCTCGCCATCACGCATCTTCTGAATTTCGACATAGGGGTACAACTTGCCACTCATAGCATCACGCCCATCGTGCACTCGGGTGTAGCCCACACGGAACTCATTGAACATCTTCTCCGACACTCGGGAGTTCAACTCCGCAACCAGCGAATGGGTGTCGGCAGTCGAGGTGTAGCCCTCGCCATTGAAGCGCAGAAGCGTAGCACTCGACACGAACTCATCCTTCCTCGCATCGAGGAAGTTGTAGCGCAGAGAGAGGTTATGACGGGAGTTTATATTCCAATCAAGACGAGCAATAAGCGAGCCTGTATGCTTGCTCAGACTCTGCTTGCCATAGCCACCACCATCGTAGCCCGTAAGGGTGTAGAAACGCTCGGCAATGCGCTTGGCATCGGCTTCGGAGATGTTGCAACCGCTATCGCCCACATAGTACGACGAGGGCGAGGAGTCGAGGTCAAACTCGCCATTGAGGAAGAAAAAGAGCTTGTTTTTGATGATTGCACCACCCAGCGACACACCATAAATCTGTGTGCGTTGCTCCGCCAACCTCTCGCCACTCAGCGGACTGCGACCGTAGAAGTTGTGGTCGTTGTAGTAGGCGTATGCCGTACCCGAGAAGGTATTTGTGCCCGACTTGGTGATGGCGTTGATACCTCCACCCGAGAAACCACCCTGGCGCACATCGAAGGGGGCAGTAACCACCTGAATATCGCTTATTGCATCGAGCGGAATGGGGTTAGCACCCGCCAAACCGCCATTTGTGCCTGTCGAAGTAAGACCATACATATCGTTCGAGGCTGTGCCGTCAATCTGGAAGGAGTTGTAGCGTGAGTTCATTCCCGCAATCGAGATTCCGCCATCCTTCGACACCATAGCCTGCGGAGCCAATCGTGTGATGTCGTCAATCGAGCGAGATACGGTAGGCATACGCTCAATCTGCTCACGGCTGAACACCTCGCCCGAGCCTGTACGATGGTCAATAAAGGCGTTCGAATTGACCACTACGGCATCTATCGCCTGTGTATCCGAGAGCGAAGCGTCGAGGTGCTTCTTCTCGCCCAGCGAGAGGGCGATATCGTTGAATATCACGCTCTTGTAGCCCACAAACGAGAACTCCACCTTGTAGGGAGCACCCACACGCAGACCCTGCAAGTGGTAGGCTCCGTTTCTATCGGTTATCGAGCCATATACCGTTTCGGTCGGCAGATGTGTCGCCACCACCGTAGCACCCGCCAACGGCTTGCCATTCGCATCCGTCACAAAACCCTGCAACGATGCAGTGGTCGATTGTGCATATGAGGTAGCAGTTGTAATTACCGCCAATATCAAAAGAAAAAATCGCTTAATTGTAGTCATAAAAAAATCCCTAATGTTTCACATACGAACACAAGGGACTTTATAGCAATTATGAAGGTTGATTTTGAATAAGGGATTTCAAGGCTTGCGAAGGCGCAAGAAACCTGAAATCATCATTCATAAATCTGAGGTTGTTTTGAACTTGTTTACAAAGTTATTTTATAGTTGTTTTTGTGGTTATTTTTTATTGTAATTTGCGGAGCATAGTGGTTCTATGTGACAAAAATTACAAATAAAAAGAGCCCAAAAAAAACATAAAAGAACGCAGTAAATAGGTTTAATACAACCTCACCCACTCTACCATCCGGACTGTAACCGTCGGTATCGGAATTTCACCGATTCAGTCCCATACAATGTGCAAACAATCTATTTATCAGCACCATAGGGGAGTCGCAGACTATCACTGCCGGTAGGGAATTGCACCCTGCCCCGAGTATTCTTTTGCAAAGATAGCAAAATAAACGGAAAACGGAAAGCGGAAAACGGAAAACTTTTGTTTTTCGTTTGGAGCGAAAAGCGGAACCGACGCAGCGGAGCGAGAGCAGAGGCTGCTTGCACACTATGCCGAGCCGCAAGGAGGAAAAGCCTGCGAAGCAGGATTAAAGCGGAAAACTTTTCGTTTTCAACTCTCAACTCTCCACTCAGACGGTGGGAGAGGCGCAAGGTTTTCTGAGGTTTACTGGGGGGGGTTACTGGGGGCGCACCTTCGGTGCTTACTGGGGTGCGCTTCGCTGTTTTTTAGTTTTCAGTTTTAACCTTTCAGTTTTCAGTTTATGAAGCACCCCTTATGTCGGGACAAAGATACAAAAAAATACAGAACTACAAGTTCATGAACTTGTAGTTCTGTACTAATTTCAATTCTCTTTTCTACGGTTTTACAAAACTTTGCACTACGCTTTTAGAATTCGTATTCTACCAGCGTTTCGCTTGCGCTATATTCCACCTGAAATGTTAGTTTGAAGTGATATACACCTTTCTCTTTGGGTGAACCAAGAAATTTCAGTACAAAGTCGGTTGAAATCAGCTGCATATCGGAATAATTAACTTCCGATAGTTTTACTTTGTATATTTTTGCGCCCTCCCTATCAAAATAGAGGCTCATATCCGTATAATCTTCTTCAATTTTGGATCCCTCCTCTTGATACCCATTTTGCACAAATTCGTAGTAGGAGATATATTGCAACTCTACTAAATCGGACATATCGCTTCCTGCCGGATGGTGCTCATCAAACGCCTCTATTGTTTCGAGTTGAATACTCTTTATTTCTCCAAGAATAGCTATATTGGGACCATTTAACACCCATTTATTGTATGATAGGTCGTTATAATACTGCGACAATCTATCAAAGATTTCTCCGCTGGTAACGGCACCACTACCCCCAACATAAAAAGGTATACACCCATCACCATATCTTAAATGAATCTTATCCGGGAATATGTAACTCGTTATAAAGGTATCACAGAATATGGCGCCAGATACAGGAGGATATCTATTGCATCCACTCATAGAGCTGCACAAGAAGAGCGCCACAAATAGAGTTAAAATAATAGAAAATAGTCGTTTCATTCTACACATATAAAAAATAAAAGCCCCGAATAACTCAGGGCAGCGCAGAATGCAAAATGCAGAATGCAGAATGCAGAATTAAAAATTAAAAATTAAGAATTAAAAATTAAAAGTAATATACCTTTAATTGTCAATTATCAATTTTCAATTGTCAATTACGCTACTCTACCATCCGGACTGTAACCGTCGGTATCGGAATTTCACCGATTCAGTCCCATACGATGTGCAAACAATCTATTTATCAGCACCATAGGGGAGTCGCAGACTATCACTGCCGGTAGGGAATTGCACCCTGCCCCGAGTATTCTTTTGCAAAGATAGCAAAATAAACGGAAAACTGAAAGC
>JAFVVS010000095.1 GCA_017502025.1 Alistipes sp.
CTTTTTTCTTCGGCATCAGCCGAAAATAAAAAAGGAATTATTCTGCGGAGCAGAACCAAGTCTCCCTTTTCAAAGGGAGATTTAGAGGGATTGTCAATATTGTAGCTTACCCTTTTTTTGTTGCCAAGGCACAAAAAAAGGGTAAGCTACTTATATCGCACCGCTACAACCGCATACCCTTGCTCAATTCCTTGCCTGGGGGAGTTCTGCAGGAGCTGGTCGTATAAGACTTACCCGAGGTGCAAAAGTAGAACTTTTTTTATATCTTTGCAAAAATTTTAGCGACAAAAGATGAAAAAAAATCTTGGCAGACTCTTTTATGCTGCTACCCTCGTGGGTGGTGTGGCAGCTGCAATGGTCATAATTCTCTACTCCGCTTTCTATGGCAAAGCCGTTGATGCAGAGAAGGTTATATACATCAACAAAGCAACACAATATAGCGAGATTGTCGAGCAACTGCGCCCGTCGTTGCGCTCGAAGATGCATCAACAAGCCTTCGACTTTTACGCCAAGCGACTGAACCTTGAAAGGCGTTTTCGCACGGGTCGTTACCTCTTCGGCGAGGGCGAGAGCGTAATTCGTGCGGTGCGCCGACTCGTTCTTGGCGAGCAGACCGCAGTAAAACTCGTCGTTGGCGAGGCTCGCACCCTTCCGCAGTTGGCCGGAAAACTCGCAAATCAGATAGCGGCAGACTCCGCTACCCTGCTTTCGGCTATGCGTAACAAGCAGTTGCGCAAGGAGTTAGGCTTTGTGAAAGATAGCACGATTGCGATGTTTGTGCCGAACACTTACGAGGTCTATTGGGACATATCGCCCGAGAAGCTTTTGCACCGCATAAAGCGAGAATATGACCGCTTTTGGAGTGCGGAGCGCACCGCAAAATTGGAGCGTTGCAAGCTCTCGAAATACGAGGTTATGACGCTCGCTTCGATAGTCTATGAGGAGACGAAAATTCCTGCCGAGATGCGAATGATTGCGGGCGTATATATAAATCGCCTGCGTGGTGGCATTGCTCTTGGTGCTTGTCCGACAATCAAGTATGCAATGGGCGATTTTGCGCTGCAACGCATTCTGCACAAGCACCTTAAATATCGCTCGCCATTCAATACTTATATAAATCGTGGCTTGCCACCAGCACCTATTTGCGTGCCGAGCATCGAGGCGATAGATGCGGTGCTGAATTATTCGGAACACAAATATCTCTACTTCTGCGCCCGCCCCGAGTTAGACGGTCGCCACAACTTCGCCCGCACCTTGAAAGAGCATAATGCCAACTCACGCAAGTATTCTGCTGCGATAGAGAAATTGGGAGTGAAATAATAGGCTTTTAGCCATTGTTTTTTAGAGAGATTAGAGAAATTAGGGAGTTTAGCGATGCTATTCTCCCTAATCTCATTAAATTCCCTACACTCCCTACTGCTGGGTATCGTTTTCGATACCTATGGGGATAAGACAAATGAGACCTATGGGACAAATAGGACAAATGGGAATTTGTATTTTTGGCGTTACCCATTAGTCGCATTGGTCGTGTTGGTCTTATAAGTCCCATTATCAACGCCTTATACAGTTAGGTATGATTTTTAATACCTGTGTTTGTGTGTGTTTCCCTTGTGTGTTGGGTATCGTTTTCGATACCTGCGTTTGCGTGGGGCTACTCCTTCGGAATGACGGTTTTTATTAAGAAACTATCGCCTCGCAGAATACTCTGCGAGGCGATATAATACGGTTAAGTAATGTTATTTACTTATTAGCCGATTCGATATACTGGTCTAACAGATGTACCGTATGGTTAGAGGTATCTGACAATATAGACATATATGTATTGAAATATCGTTCAAATACAGGCATTGTCGGTATAAATGTTTCGATAGTGGCGCTTATCCAATCGTCTTCTTCGTAATAAGTGGCTTTTACACACCTTATGCGATACATTAAGTCTAAACAGGCTCTATATACGATAGCCCTTGCCATACCTGTGATTTTGTCCTGTTTTGTCATTCGTGCGACATACGAACCAGGGTTTCTAAGGCTTGTTTGAAATGTGATATACTCACCATCTGCGTGAATATGTCCACTCAAACTATCGGATTGGAAAGTTATATATTTCTCAGCATCTTTCGACTCCTCCAATGTGGATTTATAACCCTTAGTTTGTATATACTCGTGTATAGCAACGATATTAACGGGTGTTGGATTTAATATTTTGAGAATATATTTGGCCATTCCATCGCCCTTCTCAGCCTCCTTTTGGAGCTTCGTTTGGCGTGTAGGTTTAATTCGCTCCGCTCGCTTCTCCAAAGCAACTCCCTGCTGCACAACCAATAACAGCAAGGTAAGGAGAATGGTTAATGTCTTTTTCATAATTATTAAGAAAATAAGATCAATGCGATGATTCCAAGCACGATAATGATCGTAAGGAGCATACACCCTCTATTCATATTCTGCACTTTTGCCGCCTCTTTTGCCCTTGCAATATCTTTTGATAAATCTTTTTCGATTTCATCGTGTACAATACTCCAAGCTGCACTTTCATTATAATTCACTTGTAAGATATACTTATTAAATAGTTCTTCTTCCATCTTCATATATCGAACAAGTGCTTCACCCATTGGTAGTATGTCCAACTGTATCAAAACATTTCGATACTTCATATAATCTACACCGCCAGGATTATCAATAGCAGCCTCAACATAATTCCATACATCCTGCCGTATTATTCTGCTTATGCCTATTCTTTTACAGTAATATTCTAATCGGCGTTCTTGTCTATAATCCATTTCTTAAAACTCTTTGAATGCCATAATTCATTTCATCAACAATGCGATCTTGGTCCATATCTCTCGGAAACTCCCAGGATTCTGAGTGAGTACCAAAAAATGGACTTTCAGATAGCCAAGATGTTACAATTTTATTTTCTCTTATCAGTTTGATAGAGAAAATAACTTTTCCGCCCATATTGGCAACGCCCCAAGATACCGATTTGCTGTTTTCCTTAAAGATTACAGCTTGCCCATCATTTGATAATCGTTCAATGATTGTTGAGAACTCTTTTCTCAACGGAACACTATTCGTTTTTGTTCCAAATAAAAAATCAAACATAACTACATAATATTAAAGACCTTATCAAAAAAGTGTTTCAAACTTGTTTCTGATGCACTTTCTAATGGCAATTTACATTTTATTGTCAACACTGCTAATAATTCTCTTTCTCTATTATCTAAATTTCCATCTATTCCCGCAAGTGCTGTTAAAAATTGTGTAACATAGACTTTTTGAGCATATGACATATTTCTTATAGTACTTAATACTTCATCTATTGACAACATTGTACTCAATGACATTGCCGGATCATCAATATCAAGTTCACTCATCTGCGTTGACACCAAGACTAATTCCCTTGGATCTTTTTTACCATCTGCTTGAATCATCGCCATTGCAATATGAAAAATGGCAGCCTTTTCTTGTAATGTAAAGTTCATCATAATAAAATAAGTTTAAGTTTGCCCACCTGCCCCGAATGTGTGGTTAATATAAAAAGAAAGTGTGAGGCCGATTAGTTTAATCTGAACTGATGCCCTAGGAAGCACTTACCACGACTAAACAATACCCCACACCCGTATTTAGGCGTAGGGCAACGAAAATGCCATAACACCAAATACACGGTGACGAGTGCGTTGCTCTCCTTGTGGTAATGAAATTTCCTAGGTTTCAGTTCAAGGATAAAAGCTAATACACTTTCATCAAAATATGTCTGCAATCCGAGGACTGCAACGCAAATTTAGCAATAATTTTCCATAGTTGCAAAAGTGCGCCGAGAAAATAGAGGTTATTAGCGGCAGTTAGGGGTGGTTAAGGGGAGTTAGAACGGCGCACACTAACAGCCTCTAAATACCTCTAACAACCTTTAACAACCTCTAAAAATTGCGCCACTAAAAAGCCAATGGCCAATGGCTAATGGCTAAAAGCCTTCAAAATAATTCTGCATTTTGCATTCTGAATTTTGAATTTTCACTATCTTTGCAATGTTAAACAACAAAGAACAATTATGAAACCTTCAATTTTTTTGAATGATATGCTTACCAAGGGTGCTATTCTTGGTGGCGTGATGTTGCTTTCGAGCGTTGCCGAAACTGCAATGCTTTACTACGGCAAGAGTATGAGTTGGATTATGGTGATGAGCGTGGAGTGCATCGTTGCAATGGCAGTATATTGCTACCTCGTCTATCGCTTTACAAAAGGCTACGCAACTCTCGTATTATCAGAGCGTAAGCAGATGCCATTCTTTACCTATGGCAATGGCTTTTCTTACGCTACGAGCATCTCGATGTTGGCGGGCGTAATTGTGGCGCTCGGTGGCTATATGTTCCGTCACTATGTGGTTGGCTATGAGAACTATGTCTCGGCTACCGTGAAGGTACTTCAAGACTACCTTTCGCAGACCGAAATACCGGCTTCGATGGTAGGCACCTACGACCAGATGTTCAAGACCCTCCAAGCACAGGAGGAGCCGTCGCTCATTTCGAGCATCTTCTCGGGTGTATGGACATACCTTGTTGCCGGAACATTCGTGGGTCTGATTGTTGCGGCTATCACCAAGCGTGAGCCTAAAATTTTCGATAACCAAGAGAATCAGGATGAGTAATAAATTAGATGTATCGGTAGTCGTACCCCTCTACAATGAGGAGGAGTCGCTACCAGAACTCGTGGCGTGGATCGACCGAGTGTGTGCAGAGAACAAGCTCTCGCACGAGGTTATTATGGTCGATGACGGCTCTACGGACTCGTCGTGGAGCGTTGTCGAACAGCTCAAAGAGGAGTATGGCGAGAAGTTGAAGGCAATTCGCTTTGCCCGTAATTATGGCAAATCGGCTGCACTCTACTGCGGTTTCGAGGCTGCCGAGGGCGAGGTGGTATTCACAATGGATGCCGACTTGCAGGATTCGCCCGACGAGATACCCGAGATGCGCCGTATGGTCTTGGAGGAGGGCTACGACCTCGTTTCGGGCTGGAAAAAACGTCGCTATGACCCACTTTCGAAGCGCCTGCCGAGCAAGTTTTTCAACGCTACGGCTCGTTGCGTGTCGGGCATTAAACTGCACGACTTTAACTGCGGTTTGAAGTGCTATCGCAAGAAGGTTATCAAGAGCATTGAGGTTTATGGCGAGATGCATCGCTATATCCCAATTTTGGCTAAATACGCTGGTTTTAAGCGCATCGGCGAGAAGGTTGTGCAGCATCAGGCTCGCAAGTATGGCGTATCGAAATTCGGCATTGAGCGTATGGTTAAGGGCTATCTCGACCTTATCTCGGTGACCTTTATGTCACGCTTTGGTCGTTCGCCGATGTACTTCTTTGGCTCGCTCGGAACGCTTATGTTCCTGGTCGGAGGCTTCACTACCCTATGGGTTATTATCGAAAAGTTGTATAAGCAGTTCAACGACCTGCCATTGCGTGCTATTGCCGACCAGCCGTTGTTCTACTTGGCTATTTTGGCGATTATCTTGGGCGTGCAGTTGTTCCTCGCAGGCTTCCTCGGAGAGCTTATAAACCGCAATTCGACAGATAGAAACAGATACTTAATAAGCGAGAAATTATGATACAACGAATACAGACACTCTACCTCTTATTGGCGACCGCAATGATGTCGCTGACCCTGTTTTTGCCACTTGCAACGATTGTTTATGGTGGCAACGAACTCGTTTTGAAGGCATTTACCGTTAGTGGCGTGGAGGGCATTGGAATGCCGCTGCCAATCTACCTTGGTCTGCTTTTGGCAGCAACTACGGCGTTGTTACTTATCATTATCTTTATGTTCAAGAAGCGTCTGGCGCAGATTCGCCTTTGTGTGTCAGCAATCGTGCTGTTGCTCGGCTCGGCAGCACTTATCGGACTCTATTGCTATCGCTTGTGTGATATTCTGACGGGCGATTTGGTATTTACGCTCGGCTTCGCATCGTTGATGCCTATTGTTGCGATAATTCCTGTTGCATTGGCTATCCGAGGCATTGCTCGTGACGAGGCTCTTGTGCGCTCACTCGACCGCATTCGTTAGAGAAAAATGCAATAAAAGCGAAATAAATTTGGCAATAATAAAAATATTGTCTACATTTGCACCACCAAAAACGGAGATACTCCTATTTGGAACGATGAATCCGTAGCTCAGCAGGTAGAGCACAACACTTTTAATGTTGGGGTCCCGGGTTCGAGCCCCGGCGGATTCACGGAAAAAAGACAGCTTTCAGGCTGTCTTTTTTTTGTGAATTATGGGCGTTGCTTTCAGCGTGTAGTTTGCGTTTGTCAGCCATTCCGTACAAGTTCGATGGCTGCAACCTCAAACTCCACCACGCAATTCATTGCGTGCAACGCCCTTGTCTATTTTAGCCGTGCCTTCTCACTTAATGGCGGGTTGCGAGGATATTTAACTTTATTGCTCGCCTACGGCTGCGCCATAATGTATCCTCGCTTCGACTTCGTCGGTCGAGCCCCCAAATGTTTAAAAAATCGGCACCCGAAACCGCGGAGTAATCCCATAGGTCTACCATACCCACTGTTATTTCGAATGCCGTAAACACCAAACCATCCATCCAAGCCTAAATGAATTGGGTGTCAGTAAAAAAGCCAATGCCAACACCTGTATTATCCACCAAGGTATTGCTAATGTGGAAGATAGTACACATCTACTTCCAAACATTGGCTCGGGTGGTGCGTAGCCGCTATACTACGGCTAAGTAGTCTGCCGAAACTATTGTGGCATCGCAGAGAACAACACTTTGCGGCACATTGCCCTCTCCCGCATAGTTGCCACCGCACCTCTTCAAAAAGGTGGAAATGCGCCCTTCAAACCGCAGCGTCGAGGCCTCACGGAGGCGCACCCCACCAAAATCGGCACTATCGATAATACGACAAACACTATCGAAGCCGTTATAAAACGGCAAGCAGAATGACACTGCTACTCTGCAAAGCACCGATTATCCTTTAAAATGCTACGAATTAGTATCAGCTAATCCAATTTTATTAGTTCTTATATTTGATTGTGATTTTATAATCCAATATTGTATCGCAACTCTGTTCTAAATGATCTTCAGCCTCTTTACCTTGACATCGCATTACCCCTGTTTTCTCTGAAATATTTAGAGTAATCATTTTTCGGACTTCTGACTTCAAATCAAAGTATTCCTGCGTACACTCTCTATTTATACAATCAATCTCAAAAACATTAGGACGATTGGGGGCGTATATCAAAGTGTTTGATCTCTCACTCTTTCCAAATACGGAAATATGTTTCATAGTGTACTCTATTTCCACTTTTTCAATAGATGGATATACATCCTTAATAAGTCTTTGATCTTGGAGTGTAAGGCGAGTTATAAATCTTTGCTCTCTTTTATCTATATGTTTCATACTTATATCATTCCTTAATGATATTTTTTATTTATCCATTCAGGAAGCTCTTCTTTACAACGAGAGTTGAGTTCTTCAATATACTTCTTTTCTACCAACCTATGATCACTGAATATAAAATCTATATTCTTTGACAAAGAGTAGAATTTGGTAATTCCCCTTCCTCTACACTCATCTACAAGCTTTGCATCCGCAACCATAATATACGCAAGCAATTCCTCTTGTGATGTTATATTTTGTTCGAATATCCTTGCTCTTTCGTCAACATCTCTTAAGTATGGATTCGGTATGCTTATAGGTTCTATCACATTTTTTGACACCAAATATTTCAACCTTTTTAATGCACATAATTCAGATAAAGAGGTTGTTTGAGTTGCCAAATAATCCATATCCCTGATATAGTCATAAATGTTATAACATTTAGGTTTGGGAAACTCTTTCATTTCCACAATTGGCCACAATATAATACATGCCAAGACGGCAATGGCTGGATATACAAATTCTAACCATTTAGAATCATTGATTAAAGTTATTTCATAGTTTTGTAGTGCCTTTATTGCCACACCGGCGGATATAAAAACTCCCAAAGTTATTCCTATCAGAAATAGGATATGTGCATAATAGGCAATTTTGTATTTAATTTGCTTTTTGCGTATTGTCTCACGAATAGAGTATATGTAGTTGAAATATAATTTATACTCTTCTTTAGTTTTTATTAGACAATCTTCTCCAATGGGTCTACGCACAGCATTATAAAAAGCTAATTCGGTTTGTTTCTTCATATCCGTTCTTATTTTTCTTACTACAAATATACAAGAAATAATCATTTTGAACAAAAATTATAAAAAGGGACCATCGGAGGGTAAATGCCACATTCTGCGGTATCAAGCACAGCGTATCAGCAAATACCAAGGATCTTCGCAGGACTTAACCACTTCATCGCTATCCTCTTTCTGCTCTCGATGACCCCTACACCCCAACAGCGAATCAATCTCGCTGAGGTGAGATGCTTTGTTATGTTGAGAACCTAAATTTCTAAAACGGGTCATCGCAAGTTGGCACTACTGCTCCAATATCAAGTGAAGTAACGGATGCCTATCCGTTATTACGATGACCCTCGACAAGGAGTAGCCCCTCCGGAGGGGGCGCACTCCTCTGCTAAAAAGAGTTGTCGGCACTGTCGACAATACGATTGACACTGTCGAACGCCGTTATAAACGGCAAGCAGAATGACACAGCTACTCTGCAAAGCACCGACACTCTTTTATTGAAACACCGCCCGACTCTGAATGGTACTTCGTGTCTGCCTAATCCACTATGTCCCATAGAACTCCAAGTTCCTCTTGGCTATACGGACTCGTACCTGGCGCTTAGTCGGGAGCCTTTTGGCCTGCCGGACCTTGTTCCTACGCACGGTGTTTTCTGATCTTTTTCGCTCCTATTATTGCGTAATTCTAACGCAAAGGTAAGAGGTTATTTCGAGATTTCCAAATAATTTGCGTAATTTTTACACATTTATTTTTTGAGAATTAAAAATTCTCATCTATATTTGCACTATGAACAATGCAACATAGCGTATGGAGGAGATAAAACAAAAATACATTTATGACTACCCGCACCCTGCTGTTGCAACCGATTGTGTAATTTTCGGTTTCGATGGTGAGCAGTTGCAGGTGCTACTTATTGAGCGAGGCATTGAGCCTTTTATGGGGTGCTGGGCATTCCCCGGAGGATTTCTCCGAATGGACGAGAGTGCTGACGAATGTGCACAACGAGAGCTGCGGGAGGAGACAGGATTAAAGGTGGAACATATAGAGCAATTTCATTCGTTCTCTGCCGTAGGTCGTGATCCACGAGAGAGGGTTATATCCATAGCCTATTTTGCATTGGTGAAGATTGCAGAGGTTAAGGGTGGTGATGATGCTCGTAGGGCGCAGTGGTTTAATATAGAGGATGTTCCACAACTCGCCTTCGACCACGATTTAATATTGCGCAAGGCATTGGTTTGCCTCAAAGAGAAGATCCACTTCGAGCCAATAGGTTTCGATTTATTGCCCGAAATTTTCAAGATGAGCGAACTACAAAAGCTCTACGAGGCGATATTGGAGGTTAAGTTCGACCGCCGTAACTTCTACAAGAAGATGAATGCGTTAGAGATTCTTATACCTATCGAGGAGCGCAATCCCAACGCCGCATCGAGAAATCCTATAAAGTATCGTTTCAATAAAGTGAAATACTATGAATTGAAGCGTAAGGGTTTTAGATTGGAATTCTAGCATTCATCTTGTCCTTCTAATCAAGTAAAAGGACAAAGCATTTAAGACATTACGAGAATCGTGTGAGTGCAAATTACAAAACAAGCACAATTCTTTTGCGTGAATAGTGTGTTAACCACCCAAAAAAAAACCGCCTGTGAGGGGGACTTATTGATTCTATTGCTCTGCTGCGTCATATAGAGCTCTCGCTTCGGCTGCATCGGTCGAGCCACGATATTTTTTTTTGGGGGGGGGTTTATCGAACGAATATATTTTGTTCGTTTTCTTGCAGATGTGAGATTTATTCTCTACCTTTGGTAGTGTAATGAACAAACATTTAACTATATACCTAAACTATGGACAGATTAGAATTTTTGAAGCGATTGGGCGTCTTGACGGTTGGAGCTTCGTTGATGGGCTCGGGCGTTAGTGCTATGGCAGCTGAGGCGGAGGAGATTCCGGAAATTGCGGCCGACAAAAAGATTAAGACCAAAATGCCGGAGATGGATGCAGGTCTTGCGAAACCTGTAACCGTAATGATCATCGGTGCTGGTGGTCGAGGTCTGACATATTCTCGATATGCCGAGAAGTTCCCGCAGTCGATGAAGGTTGTTGGCGTAGCTGATCTTAATCCATATCGTCGCAATAGAATGGCAAAGAAGCACAATATCCCTGCCGAAAATCAGTTCGGACACTTCAACGAGGCACTTTCAAAGGCAAAGTTGGCAGATGCTGTGGTTATTGCTACGCCCGACAACCTCCACTATGAGCCTTGTATGAAGGCATTGGAGTTGGGTTACGATGTATTGCTCGAAAAGCCCGTTGCACCAACCGAAAAGGAGTGTCGTGCAATCTTGAAGCAGGCGCACAAGTATAATCGCATCGTTGCCGTATGTCACGTATTGCGTTATGCTCCATACTATGTAGCTTTGAAGCAGGTCCTCGACTCGGGCGCTATCGGAGAGTTGGTAAGCATCCAGCACTTCGAGCCTGTGCGCTACTACCACTTTGCACACTCGTATGTTCGTGGCAACTGGCCTAATTCGAAGACCACAACGCCTGTAATTCTTGCCAAGTCGTGCCACGATCTCGACATCTTGCGTTGGCTTATCGACAAACCTTGCGAGTCTATTGCAGCCGAAGGTTCGCTCTATCTCTTCCGCAAGGATAAGATGCCAAAGGGCGCAACAGAGCGTTGCATCGACAATATTGGCGGTGGCGACTGCCCACACGAGAAGGAGTGCCCATACTCGGCAAAGCATATCTATATGGAGAAGAAAGCCTTCCTTGGCCCATTCGATTTGCCACGCAAAGACCCTGTGCTCATTCGTGAGAAGTTGAAGACTTTGAACTACGGCCGTTGTGTATATCGTTGCGACAACGACCAATGCGACCACTATGTTGCAATTATGAAGTTCAAGGATGATGTAACCGCATCGTTCTCGATGGATGCATTTACCCCTTACGGCGGTCGTCGTACCCGCATTATGGGAACAAAGGGCTTTATCGAGGGAGATATGACAACCTTTACATTCTACGACTTCCGTACCGGCCACAAGAGTGTATGGGATCAGAAGGTAAGTGAGATTGAGGAGTACAAAGGCTCCGGTCACGGTGGTGGCGACCACCTGCTTGTGCGTGACTTCTTGCGTGCAGTATCAGCGCATGACGAGAAGTTGCTTTCGAGCACTATCGATGTATCAATCGAGAGCCATGTTATGGGCTTTATGGCCGAGAAGAGCCGTAAATCGAATAAGAAGATTAAGATTTAATCAAAGCCTTATAAAACGAAGCAACCACCTTAAAACCGAGGTGGTTGCTTCGTTTTATGGCTCTTTCGGGTCTATAAATAGCGCAAGCAGTCGAAGGGGTGCAATCGAAGAGAAATGGTTGTCTAACTTTGTGAATTCACAAAGCAACAGATATTATGAAACACTTCTCTCCGACAAAATACCATCTGCAATGTGTTGCTACGGGCGAAATGTTCGAGGATAAGGGTTGGTCGCTCGACTACCCTGCTTGCCACACACCTTCGCTTATTCGCACGCAATACGCCAAAAGAGAATTAACACTGCACGACGACAAAGGGCTCTATCGATATAGGGAGTGGTTGCCGATGCGACGACAGTTGTGTTGCAATGCCACCCACGCCACCTACAAGAGCGATGGTTTAGCAGAGCTCTTAGGGCTCGAAAATCTCTACATAACCTTCAACGGCTACTTCCCCGAGCGAGGTGCAACAATGACCACCTGCACATTCAAGGAGTGTGAGGCTTATAGCGTCTGCGCACGCATAAGCGACGACGAGGAGCGTGTTATGGTTGTCGCCTCGGCAGGCAATACCGCACGAGCCTTCGCCAAGGTCTGCTCCGAGAATAATATAAAACTTCTGCTGGTTGTTCCCGAGGATAATCTCGATGCACTGTGGGGCGATAAACCCTTCAACGACTGCGTAAAACTTATCGCTTGCGAGCGTGGTGGCGACTACTACGACGCCATAGCGTTGAGCGAAATGGTGCTCAAATCCCCAAAGTTCTTTGCCGAGGGCGGAGCCAAGAATGTGGCTCGGCGTGATGGTATGGGTACTACGGTATTGTCGGCTGTCACAGAAATTGGGCGTATCCCCGACTACTATTTCCAGGCAGTTGGCAGCGGCACGGGTGCGATAGCTGCGTGGGAGGCGAACTTGCGACTTATCGAAGATGGTCGCTTTGGCTCGCACATCATGCGCCTTATGGTATCGCAGAATGCCCCTTTCATGCCTATGTATCGGGCGTGGCGCAGTAATTCGAGAACTCTGCTACCCTACGATGTCGAACAGGCCAGAAGGGATGCAAACTCGATAGTGGCAAAGGTGTTATCCAACCGCCAACCGCCCTACTCCGTCGCAGGAGGACTATACGATGCGTTGAAGGCGACCGATGGCGATATTTTGCAAGTGTCGAATGCAGAGGCGGAGTTGGCAATGCAGATATTTTCCGACACGGAGGGTGTCGATATCCACCCTGCCGCTGCCGTTGCGGTGGCTTCGCTTATAAAGGAGGTGCAAGCAAAGCGCATAGAGCAGGATGCAACCATAATGCTAAACATCACGGGCGGAGGAGAGCAGCGTTATAGGGCAAACAGAGATATTTTTCATCTCCGACCGAGTTGTATATTCCCACTTATGCCGAATGTTTGGGATGTCGTAGCAAAAGTCGAGGAGTTATTTGGTTAAATAACATTTAACCATTAACTTTGCGACCAAATTATTTAGCAAAGTTAAGAATATGTATCCAATTAAGTTCAAACCACAACTTAAAGAGAATATCTGGGGCGGACAACGTCTGCTCGATATCAAGAAGGGACTCTACTCTCGTACAATCGACAAATCGAAGGCTTATGGCGAAAGCTGGGATATCTCGGGCGTGAAGGGCTCGATATCGAAGGTCGCAAACGGCTTCCTCAAAGGCAACAACTTGCAGGAGATTATCGAGGTATATATGGGCGAGTTGGTTGGCGAGGCTGTGTTCGAGCAGTTTGGTTTGGATTTTCCGCTCCTAATCAAGAACTTGGACTGCAATGATACCCTTTCGGTGCAGGTACATCCAAACGACGAGTTGGCTGCCGAGCGTCACGACTCGTTCGGTAAGACCGAGATGTGGTATATTGCCGACGCTGAGGAGGGTGCGGTAATCTATCTCGGTTTCAAGAATAAGGACATCACTCGTGAGGAGTATATCCAGGCAGTTGCCGAGAGCACCGTTGCCGACATTTTGCAGGCAGTACCCGTAAAGAAGGGCGATGTGTTCTTCATCCCTGCGGGCACAGTTCACGCCTTGGCGAAGGGCTTGAATGTAATCGAAATTCAGCAGACATCGGATATCACATATCGTATTTTCGACTGGAATAGAGTTGATAGCGAGGGTAAGTCAAGAGAGTTGCACACCGCATTGGCTGTGGATGCTATCGACTTCGAGTCGGGTGTCGAGGAGTGCCGTCGCACCTATGCCCCTGAGGCAAACAAGGAGGTAAATATCGTGGATTGCGACTTCTTCAAGACCGATATGCTTGTTGTAGATGGCGTAGCAGAGTTAGACTACTGCAAGCGTGACTCGTTCACCATCTATATGTGCATCGAGGGCGATGCGAAGGTTACTCTCGACGGTGAGACAAGCGAAACACTCCGCACAGGCGAGGTTATGCTCATTCCTGCCATTGCAAACGAGGTCGTAATCGAGGGTAAGGCTCAGATTCTTGCAAGCCACCTCTAATAAGAGAAGATATAAATAGATAGAGCGGAGAATCTCTCCGCTCTATTTGTCTTATTGCCACTCCGAAGGGTTGTAGGTCGATTTCGGAGCATTCTTCACATTCGGGAAGAAGGTGTGGCCGGTCTTTTTCTCTATCTCCGCTACGGACATTGTCTGTCGTGGCGCTTTGGCTGCGTGGTCAAACCAAAAGCCTACGCACTGCAATTCGCTTGCCGAGCAGTTGCCTACCCACTTGCCACTATTACCTTTTTTCGTGCGAAGGATAACCTTGTAGTAGTGAGTTGGCACAGCGCAAGCCTTGCCTGCACCCTTATTGTCGTAGGCGTAGCCATATCCTGGTGCGAAGTGCGCTCCTGTCACCACATAGAGTGTGTCCGAGCACATATAATCGTTGCGCAAATCATCCTCTAACTTCGCCCAAGTATCACCATTGAGCGACTGCAACTGCGGTGTCATATTCGTATAGTAGAAGGTTGTGGCGTTATCTTCGTTCGACGCCAAACGGTCTGCCGAAGGGAGCTGATGACCTCGTGAGTGGCTATACTTATCGCTATTTTGCGGATAGTAGGCATTTCGCAAATTTGGCTCATACGCATCCTCTATGCAACAAGGATCGTAGCTCCAAGCATTTGTGCGCTCACCATCTCCATCGGTGTAGCACTCGTGGAGCGGATATGCAACCCACAAAGCGCAATGCTTCTCCCTATCGAAGCAGAATGAGTAGTTGCGCAACTTGTTGTTCGAAGGCAACTTATCGTGGAAGCCATACTCCCAATTCACATTCTCTGCCATTGCAGGTATCTCTGCCCAACCGTTGGTGTTTATCGGTTTAACATAGGCCTCCTGTGTAACCTCGATTGACTTCGAGGTATCATCACGCTTGCTTTTGATGGTTATTGTGCCACTGCGCACCTCGGTAACTTTCGAAGCCGTAGCTGTAACCTTAATCCAAAAATCTCGGCTATCATCCCTCTCTGCCGAGAGCCAATCGACGCTCGAAATAATGTCGTATTCGAAATTCGCAAGCACCTGCACATCCGCAACTCCGCCCTTAGCATCGAAATTTAATGACTCGGGGCGAATCTGCAAATATGGCTCAAAGGGCTTCTCCCCTCCGCTGGTCGAACACGATATGACCGCACAGCAGAGTGCGAATAAAAATAGTATTATCTTTTTCATCGCTTTTCGAGTTTTACGACATTCTCAACATGGTGCGTGTGCGGGAACATATCCACAGGTTGCACCGCCACGATGCGATACATACCGCTCATCAACGCCAAATCTCGTGCCTGGGTTGCAGGGTTGCAACTTACATATACGATGCGCTCTGGTGCTGCGTTCAAAATCACATCAATCACAGGCTCATCCACGCCTGCACGAGGAGGATCGAGAATAATCACATCGGGGCGACCATTCTTGGCGATAAAGTCGTTATTTAAGACCTTTTTCATATCGCCGGCATAGAATACCGTATTCTCGATGCCGTTAATCTGCGAGTTAATTTTTGCATCCTCAATAGCCTCTGGCACATACTCGATACCCACCACCTTCTTGCAACGCTTTGCGCAGAAGTTGGCGATTGTGCCCGTGCCCGTATAGAGGTCGTAGAGGGTGTCGCCCTCCTTCAAATCGGCAAACTCACGGGTAACCTTATAGAGTTCGTAAGCCTGCTTCGAGTTGGTCTGATAGAAGGACTTTGGACCCACCTTAAAGTGCAAGCCCTCCATCTCCTCCATAATATGGTCCTTGCCAGCATAACACATTGGAGTCAAGTCGCCAGTCGAGTCGTTCCACTTCTCATTAACGAATACGATGGTCGAGGTAATCTGCGAAAAACGCTCTAATACAGCATCTAACAACTTCGAAATCTTCTCTTGGTCGTACTCGTTAAAGATTACCGAGAGCATAATATCGCCCGTAGAGGCGGTGCGGAGAATCATTCCACGCATCAAACCCTCGTGCGCACGAGCATTATGGAACGAATAGCCATTCTCAATGCAGAATTGCTTAATGAAGTTGCGAATCTCGTTCGAAGGCGAAGCCTGCAAGTGGCACTCCTCGATGTCGAGAATCTTGTCGAACATATTCGGAATATGGAAACCGAGTGCCGGCTGTGGTGCGATATCGCCCTGCTCGGCAATCTCCTCGTAGGTGAGCCAACGACGGTCGGCAAAGGTGTACTCAATCTTATTGCGGTAGTAGAGCTGCTGCTCCGAGCCCAAGCATGGGCGTACTTCGGGGATTTCGAGCTTGCCAATGCGCACAAGCTGGTCGCACACCTGCTGTGTCTTGTAGTCGAGCTGTGTTTGGTACGGAAGGTTTTGCCACTTGCAACCTCCACAGATACCAAAGTGCTTGCACACAGGCTCGCAACGCTTGTCGGACTTGCGAACAAAGCGCACTACCCTGCCCTCCATAAAGCGGCGGTGTTGCTTGGTAATCTGCACATCTACAATATCGCCCGGCACGGTCATCGGCACAAATACCACCACGCCCTCGTGGTGTCCCATAGCCTTACCCTCGGCTGCCAAAGTCGTAATCTCCAACCCCTCAATAAATGGGTGCGGACCTCTCTTTCTTGCCATAGTTTTCAATCTTTGGCACAAAGATACGAAAAAACGGAAAACGGAAAGCACCAAACGGAAAACTTTTTAATTAGTTGAGAGTGGAGAGCAAAGACGAAAGAGAACTTAGGGAATTTAGAGAGGACAATATGTAATAAGCAACAATCACTAAATTCCCTAAATTCCCTATTCTCCCTATATTCCCCTAACAACCTCTACAAAAAACGCCAACATACCCCTCTGCCCTTTGGGCACCTCCCCTAACTTAGGGGAGGAAATAGAACCACAACAATTAGTGGAGCGAAGCGAAAAGCCCCCTTTACAGAAAGGGGGTTTGGGGGATAGGTAACACCTGTTGATTTACAAAAGAAAAGCGGGGCAAAACCCCGCTTTTCTTTTAGTAGATCAGGTCATCTTCCTCGCTGCCGAAGCCTGGAAGTGAAGTTCCTGTACTTACGCTGTAACCACGCTCGGCTACAACCTCGAAAATATTTACCTCAGGAGCAGTGTAGCCCAAAATATTTTTCTTCATAGTGCTTTCGAAATTTAATGGTTAAACTACTCTGTTAATTAGTCATCGAGACGGTCAACGATTGGGGCAGCAGCCAAGCGCTCACAACCATCATATCCTGTTACACCGCTCCAATTGGTTGTACCACCATAGATGTAGTTAAACCAAGAGGTTTCGTCGAGAGGTGTGAGGACATCGGTAATAGTCTCTATCGACTCACCACCTGGATCCTCGACTGTCTCCTTATTCTCTGCAAACACCATATTACCGCCAACCTCGCAGTCACGAACAACTGCGGTACGTGCGTTTGCAGTATTATTGCTACCTGTATGTATCTCGGCACGACGGCTCGAACCGGTGATGATGCCAACTTGTTGGTATGGAACATACTCGTTTCCAACCTTCTCGAATGCCTTGATAGTACAGTACGACTGGCAGTTCTTGATAATGCCATTTCCGTATGAGTAACCGACAATTCCTCCGAATGTTGAATCAGTCTTGCTTGCATTACCGGTCATAGTGATATTTCCGGTGTTGATAGCGTTCTCAACACTATTATAGAATGTTCCGAGAATACCACCGCACGCAACAGCAAAGCCTGTAGCTGTGCCTGTACCGCCCGTGATGGTGATGTTTCCAGTATTTACATAGCCACCCTTCATAATGTATGCAGAGCCGCTATAACCATAGACACCACCCAAAAGAATCTGCTTGGTTGTGGTTGCACCTACATAGATATCGCCATAGTTTGCTACATTCTTGTCGTACTGAGTTCTGATGTAACCGATGAAACCACCCATACGGATATTTCCAGTAGAGGTCATACCATCTTCGAGCGTGATTGCACCCTTGTTGTAGCAGTTCTCAAACTCGATGGTTGATTCAGTATTTGATGAAGTATCATCACCAACAAAACCACCCAAATAAACCACTACGTACTTACCCTTTTTGAGTGTAATAGCACCCGTGTTGTAAGACTCCTTTGTTGTAACCAACTTGCTGACTGCGCCAAAAACTCCGCCGATATTAGTTGTACCGGTGATGCTTGTCTTTGGCGTAACGGTCAAGGCTCCGCTATTATAGCTCGATGTCACAGAGGAAGCGGCCGCATTTACATAGCCCGAAATGCCTCCAACATATACTCCACCCGAAGTAGTTGTTACATTGAAGTCAACCTTTCCACTATTGTAGCACGACGACATCGTTGTTGCAGCTCCAAAGTTTCCTACCAATCCGGCAAGGAATACATTCTTCGTACTGCTACCCTCTGTCAGTGTTACTGCACCACTATTGTGCGATGAGCTGCAAGTTGCAGCAACATCTATTATACCAGCAAGACCTCCAACATAAGCGATTGCTGCAGCGGTTGTGATATTTGCATTAACCGCACCGCTATTCGAGCAATCCTGAACGGTTGTGCCGTCTGCATGCAATCTACCAAAGCCACCACCCATATAGAGGTTGTTAGCGGTGTATTCATTGATAGTAGTCGAAACAGTTGCCGCATTCGAGAGATTCTTGTAGGTTACTACCACCTCGTTATATCCGACCAAACCTGCAACATAGCTATTTTTACCAATTTCTCCGATATTGCTCGAAATAGAGCTTGGTTTAGCAGTTGTAGAGACAACCTTAATATCCGAAATCTCCGAAAGACCATTGTTAAAACCTACGATACCTGCAACATATGAGATACCACCCATCTTCTTAGTAGTCAACGAGATGTTACCGCTTATAGTACCTCGATCAGTCGAGTTGTTGGTAATAGAGCCTTTGCCAAGATATCCTGAAATACCACCAATCTGAACACCTGCAGCAAACCCCTCTTCGCTACTGTCTGTAATGGTAATATCACCTCTTTGGATAGGGTTCTTGATAACAGTTGTAACATCGGTAGCGGTGTTTGCAGCAACAATACCGCCAACCGATATGTGGCTAGATGTGGTCTTGGAGTTCTCAATCAAGATATCGCCCTCGTTCGTTGCATTCTCGATATTGAGGTTGCAACGGAACGTCTGATTATCCTTGTTGTAAATAGCCTGTCCACAGATACCGCCAACTGCAAATGTATAGTCGAATGTAGAGTTCTTCACAGTGATATCTCCACTATTGGTGGAGTTGAGGATATTAGCGGTTATTGAAGATGTGATAGATGCACCCAAGATACCACCGATTTGTCCGTTCTTGTAGTTGAATTTCTGAGCGTTCTCAACCAAGATATCTCCGCTATTAGTACAACTATCGATAGTAATATCATTAGCACCGACAGAGCCGAAAAGACCTCCGACTTGGAGTAATGCGCAAGCACCTGTAACGGTGATATCTCCGCTATTGTTCACATTCTTGAAGAGTTTGTTCTCCGATGCGCCATTGTAGCCGATGATACCTCCGATATAGGTATTTCGAGCCTGCTCATTTATTGTAGCATGGATTGTCATAGCCTTAGTATTGCTACAATTCTCCATAGACAATACACCCTTATTATAGCCAATCATTCCTCCGAAATAAGGGTTACTACCCGATGTTGTGTGGCACAAGGTGATTTCTCCTTTGTTGTGCACCTCATTCATTGCCAAGCGAACAGTTGTGCCTTCAACATATCCTATGATACCAGCCTGTGGAGCAACACCTGTGTTTGAGATTTCCTTACCAACATAAATCTTTCCCTCGTTCGACGAGTTGGTAATAATAACATTCGAATACTCATTAGCTGTATCCTCTTTAACATGACAGGTAAAACCGGCAATATAATTCGGAGTATAGGTCGAACCTCTTACGATAGAGAGGTTACCCATATTCTTACACTTGTCCATTGTCAAATCTGTTTCTAACTGCGACAAGAGTCCCGAAACCTTTACAGCGTCAGATTCAAGGCTGTTTGCCTCTACGCTACCGCTATTGGTACAGTTTGTAAACTTAACCGAGAAGTAATCTGTGTCGATATCACGAGTGTAGCCGTGGAAACCTCCGACATGGAGAGTTGCTGAGCACTTTCCGGCGGTAGGAACTACTGTGTCGCCACCCTTTGCACCGAAGGTTACATCGGCAGTGTTGCTACAATTTGAGATTGTAAACTCAGGGTTCTCAACCTCGAAACCTGCATCCGAACAACCGATGAAACCTGTCCATACAGAGAATGCTTTACCAGGAATCTCTGCTGTCAAGGTCATCTCGCCGTGGTTGTGGCAGTTTTCGATATTGGCAGCAGCATCACAATAGCCGATGAAGCCACCTGCATTGATACGCATAATTTGACCCTCAGCGGTGATAGTACCGTTGTTCACGCAGTTGGTAACCTTCGTTGTCGGATTCTCCAACCAACCTACCAAACCACCGAAGTGTATACTAATATCTAAGATCTCTCCCGCTACTGTACCTACGATTTTTATATCTACATCGTTTGTACAATCAAAGAACGACGAGTTCTTCAAGTAGCCAACAAGACCACCCACACGCTGGAAAATATCGGTGTAGTTGTATGTGAGATTACCCGATGCCGAGCAGTTCTCCAAACCACCATTTACAATCGAGTGAGCAATAACACCGTATGAGGCATTGCATGCAGCCTCGATATTCACATCGGTCAACTTCACATTCTTGATGGTTGCCTCGGTTGCACCGAACAACGATGCGTTCAAGCCCTTGATTGCGAACTCGCCACCGTCGAACTCGAATGCACCGAAGTTTGCGATTGGAGTCCAATCGTAACCGGTCATATCAATCTCAGCGGTTACGACAGCCTTGGTGCGTGGGTAGAAAGTGCCGGCAATGCGAGCGAACTCGATAAGAGCCTCCTTGCTGTCGATGATGAATACACCCTCAGCGTCGTTGGTATTTGCTGCGTAGGTAAACTCCGAGAACTCACGAACAGCACCAGCGTTGATAGGCTTAATGTCGCTATTGAACTTAACGGTCATCTTCTCGTGTGCCTCGGTATATACGGAAATCATAAATGTGCCGTAGTTGCCCGCAGGAACAGTCAAATAAACAGGAGTAGCCTCAGCGCTGAGTACCAATGGCTCTGCAAAGGTTACGGTTACGGTGTTAGTTGCCTCTGCACTTGGGGTCAAAGTGCCGTTTGTGCAATCAACGGTGTAAGCGCCTGCAATCTTGCCATTCTGGGCAACAGCCTTAATCGAAGTTACCTTCTCGCCATTACCTGCGATAGCCAAGCGAAGCACGCCTGTGAGGTGCTGCAACTCGATGCCAGTCTCCGGCAACTCTGCTGCATAACCGTACATTGGCGCTGCCTGTGGAGCAAATGTGCCAACGGTGTAAGGCTGCTCTGCCAAGAAAGTAACAGGGTAAGCTGTTACAGGAGCAGGAGTAGGCTCGGTAGCCTCACCTTCACCCTCCTCTACGGTTGCAGCTGCCGAAGCAGGATATACAACGCAAAGCGGAGCGGTTACCTCCTCTGCGAAAGAGAATGTTGCGGTAGCCTCGCCACCTGCTGTGAGCGGATTCGAAACTACGCCATTCACTGCGATAGCATCGCCCTCGCTCCAATAGAGCGGATAAACGCCCTCTGCCTTCTCGCCGAGATGAGTACGACTCTCCTCCAACGAAAGAGCGAGTTCGGTTACGCCCTGACCTTCGACCTTGATGCCGAGGTCCTCGGTTGTGTCGGTAACGCACGC
>JAFVVS010000096.1 GCA_017502025.1 Alistipes sp.
GTAGGCACAAAGTGCACTGCTAAGGTTCGCAACTTCACCAACTTTGGTGTATTTGTTGAGATCGAGGAGGGTATCGATGGTTTGATCCACATCTCGGATCTTTCGTGGACTAAGAAGGTTAAGCACCCAGGTGAGTTCACTCAGGTAGGTGCCGATATCGAGGTTGTAGTTCTCGAGATTGACAAGGAGAACCGTCGTTTGAGCCTTGGTCACAAGCAGTTGGAGGAGAACCCTTGGAACGAGTTCGAGCAGCAGTACACTGTTGATTCGGTTCACACAGGTACCGTTGTTGAGTTGACCGAGAAGGGCGCTATCGTATCGCTCGGCGAGAACATCGAGGGCTTCGCACCAGCTCGTCAGTTGGTTAAGGAGGACGGCTCGACTATCAAGAAGGGCGAGACCGCTGAGTTCAAGGTAATCGATTTCTCGAAGGCTACAAAGCGTGTAACTTTGTCGCACACTCGTATTTTCGAGGAGGCAAAGCGTGCTGAGGTAGCAGCTGAGAAGGCTGAGCGTAAGGCAGCAGCTGATGCAGCTAAGGCTTCGATGAAGAAGATCCAGCAGTCGGTTGAGAAGACTACTCTCGGCGACATCGCAGGTCTTGCAGAGTTGAAGGCTCAGATGGAGAAGAAATAATCTACTCCGCACATAAAGCAGAGAGGCTGTCGAACATTCGACAGCCTCTTCTGTTTTTTGCTATTTAGCCGTTGGCCATTAACCGTCGGCTCTTATAATCACTATTTGAAAGCGGTTTTCAGACTCTCGACCATTCCGCTCTCGATAGTACGCTTGGTGGCAAGAATCATACTCTTGACAGCCTCAGCAGTCGATTTGCCGTGACCAATGACTACGGGAGCATTGATGCCAAGCACCGGCGTTCCGCCGATATGCTCGTAATTTACACCCTCCCAAAAACGATTTGTAGTGCCCAATTTTGCATTTATAGCGAAGAGTCCTTCGGTCAATTTAAGCACCGTATTGCCTACAAATCCGTCGCATACGACCACATCCGCAACCTTCGATGTAAAGATATGCGATGGCTCGATATTACCCACAAAGTTGTAGAGCCCCGACTCGTTGCCCATCTGCATAAGCTCGTATGCCGCCTTGGTTTGGAGGTTGCCTTTGCTCGGCTCTGCGCCTATATTCAGGAGCGCAACACGAGGCTTCGACACACCGAGTACCGACTCGGCATAAATAGAGCCTATAAGGGCATATTGCTCCAAAACATCGGGCTTGCAATCGACATTCAAGCCCACATCGAGAATCATCACAGGCGCACCTGTAACGGTAGGCACAACGGTCGAAATTGCAGGGCGGATTACGCCATCCACAACCCTCACAATCTGTGTCGAGCCGACCATCATTGCACCCGTAGAGCCTGCGCTCGCAAAGCCGTCAATCTTGCCCTCGGCGTGGTGGTGAAAACCGACTACAATACTCGAATCACACTTCTGCTGAAATGCACGAACAGGATGGTCGCCCATACCTACGACCTGCGAGGTTGCAACAATATCAAATCGCTCCTCCGCACACCCCTCCTTTGCAAGGAGCACACGAATAGCCTCCGCATCGCCAAAGAGGACAATGCGACTATTGTCGTCGAGCGAGTCGAGTGCCATAACCGCACCCTTCACCGCCACCTCGGGGGCAAAATCGCCACCCATAGCGTCTAAACCTATCCTAATCATACGCCAAAGGGGTTATCGAATATACCAAAAAGCCCGCTACTACACAAAAAAGCCCGCTACCATATTATGGCAAGCAGGCTTTTTCTTAATGTGCATAAACTCGACTATGCCTCTACCTTCTTCTCGATAGCCAACTTGCCACGGTAGAAACCGCACTCTGGGCATACACGGTGATAGAGAACTGCCGAACCACAGTTCGAGCAAGTTACAACTGTTGGAACAACAGCCTTGTAGTGAGTTCTGCGCTTGTCTCGACGGGTTGACGAGACTTTGTGTTTTGGATGTGCCATAATTGTACTCTATTTTTAAGTTTTACTTATTATTTTTCTCTTACTGAGTTAACTTTTACTCCTCTGTATCCTCCTCCGCTACCGTAAAGCGAGCCATCATCTCGGGGTTGCAACCACCCTCCTCGTGTACTCGGCGATATGGCAACGAGATTACAATGCTCTCGTAGATGTACTGCTTCAACGAGAGCTGATCGCCCTTCGCAATCCACATTACATCGCCGTCGTAGTCGTGCTGCAAGTCCGAAAAACGAACAGTCAACAATCCCGAAAACTCAACCGGAATATTGCAGTCGTCAAGACAACGGTCGCACTCTACAACTACGCTGCCCGAAATCACGACATTTACATCGAGCTTCGAGTCGGAGCAGTTGATACAGGCGTGAACCTTGCAGTCACCACCCTTGATCTCGTTCGACTCCATCTCGCTGAAAAGGGTGTCATCAACCTCGAAATCAAAGGTGTGAAGACCGCTCGACAACGACATATAGTCGATTGAAAACTTATTATTTGCTCCCATAATTGCGTAATTAGCGTGCAAATGTACTACAAAAAAGCAAATTGTGCAAAGTTTTCTCACGAAAGTTGCTATATTTGCAATAAATAACGCCCGAAAGAGGGGAAAAGAGGGATAAAGTATAGAATATGAGCAGTTTTAAGGTGTCAATTTCGAGCAATTTCGAGGAGTTGTGGCGATACAATATAGTCTTGGTGTGCGAGGTTTGCAGTGCCCAAGATGAGCGCATAGAGTATCTTTCGCAGGAGAGCCATATCGCCCCCGTAGGTGCCAATCTCACCACTCCGCCTATCGACTACGACACAAAACGCACGCTCTCACTCTCTACCAAAGAGGGCGACCATCTCAACATTTTGGTATATGTCGTACCTCACACCTTGCCCACCACAAACGACATCATAAAGACTAAGCCATTCCCTCTCATCGTCAAGGTCGTGGATGAGAAAAAGGAGGTTTTGGTCAATCAAGTGTTTAAGGTAAATCAGTGGTCGGGCGACAATATTTCGCTCAAAAAGGTGGGCGCAAAAGAGTAAATATCAGACGATTATGAAACAGAATTGGAAACCTTGCGCAATAGTAAATCCCGTACCTGCGGTATTGGTTAGTTGTGGCGACCAGCCCGAGAACTACAATATGCTGACCGTGGCTTGGACAGGCACGATATGCTCCGAGCCGGCGATGGCTTATGTCTCGATACGCCCCGAGCGCCACTCCTACGAGATTGTGAAGCGCACAGGCGAATTTGTCATAAACCTCACCACCGAGGCGTTGGCCGAAGCGACCGATTGGTGCGGAGTACGCTCGGGTCGCAACTTCGATAAGTTCAAGGAGTGTGGTCTTACACCCGAGAAGTCGGCAGTTGTAGCAGCACCTTCGATTGCCGAGTCGCCCATCTCGATAGAGTGCCGAGTTAAGCAGATTATACCGCTCGGCTCGCACGATATGTTTATCGGAGAGGTGGTAAATGTAGCTGTCGATGAGGCATATCTCGACCCCGAAACAGGCAAGCTCGATGTCGAGAAGATGCGCCTTCTCGCCTATGCCCACGGTGGCTATTTCACTCTGGGTGAGAAGATTGGCACCTTCGGCTGGACAGTTAAAGGCTCGACCCTTCGCAAGGAACTTAAACAAGGAAAACGCAGAGTCCGCAATGAAAAATAGATTGGCAATTTTCGACCTCGACGGCACGCTACTCGACACGATTGGCGACCTTGCCGAGGCGTGCAACTATATGCTTTCGTTGCGTGAGCTCGGCTCGCACACTCGTGAGGAGTACGCCAAGATGGTCGGCAATGGCATCCTAAACCTTGTTAAGCGAGCCCTGCCCGAGGAGCTGCGCACGGACGAGTATGTAATGGCTGCTCGTGCCGATTTTCTCGACTTCTACACCGCCAATATCGACCGCCATACTCGCCCTTACGATGGCATTTACGAGGTGCTGCACACCCTGCAAGACGAGGGTTGGTCGTTGGCCGTAGCGTCAAATAAATTCGACGAGGGAACGCAGAAATTGGTGCGCTCGATATTCCCCGATATCCACTTTTCGGCAATATATGGCAACAAAGAGGGTTTCCCTTTGAAGCCCGATGCGGCGCTGCTCGATCTGATTATAAAAGAGTGCGATGCAGATGTCGCAACTACCTGGATGATAGGCGATTCGGGCGTAGATATCCAGACCGCAAAAAATGCCGAAGTGCGCTCTATTGGTTGCTCGTGGGGCTTCCGCCCTCGCACCGAATTGGAGGAGTTTGGAGCAGATTATATCGTCGATGCACCGTCAGAAATTTTGCAGATATTGCTATAACACAATAAACAATCAGTGCAGAGATGAAACTCTGCACTGATTTTATGTATACCCTCTTTTAGAAATTTTCTTCTATATATTTGATAAGTTGCGCTGCCGATGTATTGGACAAATTCATTGCTCCTCTTGGTGCCATTTGCAAACCATTCTCCAAAAGATGCGGAAGCGACATTTTCTGCGTATGGCTCTCTGCCAACAAACGCAGTTTTACAAACCTATTATGAGCCTTTGCCACTTCAAAGTCATTAACATCAACATAAAACTCTTTTTCTTTGTCGAACTCAGAACTATATGGAACATCATTGGCCTCTACGAATAATTTATATTTGACACAACTATCTGGGCTTGAGAGGTATATATAGACGATATCGCCCTGCTGAATCTTATAGTTTTGAGTCCAATATATTTCGTTGTATTTTTTCAGACAGCCATCAACATCAAAAAATTTACTATTTGCTGGCAACAGCCAAGTAATCGCATTTTCCCGAACGAATGTTACTTTATCAAGTGAATGCTTCTCGACTTTTCCAACGACAGTCTGCTTAAAAACCTCTTCAATCTCTGCATCATCTAACAACATAGCCACCTCCTTAAAGATTGTCAAAGCAACCTCCGGAGCAACATTAAAGAACTCTCTATTGTTACGAATACGCAAATTTGTAAAACGCTCGATGTAGTGATGTATGAGTTTCTCTGCTTCCGAGTATTTTACCGTTTTCAGCGTTGCGTATATCTCGAATGGCAATGGCACAGCGGTATTATCCAACTCCTTTGAGCGGATATCAACAGGGCGCGAACTCTTACCAATCTTTACCCAATCCTCCTTAAAACTCGGATTAGTCAAAATATATACATAACCAGCTTCTTTCATTGTATTTAGTTTTGAATTACACAAAGTTAGGCAAAATTTGTGATTAAACAAACTCCACATACATTCAATTGCCCTATCCTCCCTATTATCCCTATCATCCCTATTACCCCTAAATTCCCTAAACTCCCTATCTTCTCTAAATTCCCTATCCCCCCCCTAACGACCCTAACGACCCTAACGACTCTAATGCCCCCTATTCGTTCGCTTAACTTGCCGAGCATCGCTTTGCGATTATCGCTCGGCTTAAATCGGCTGCGCCTCAGCATAGTATATATAGGTATATCCTCTGCATTCGGCTTGCACGATTTTCCTCTGATCCACAGAGCAGTTAAGCTCACCCGCATCGAATAGTATTGCTACTTTCCGCAGAAAATAGCAGTTACCTCTTCAAACCACTCCAACAAATCGGGGTGGTTATAAAAAGAAAACCACCCCGACTTGTTGTCGGAGTGGTTTGAAGAGGCGGCTACCTACTCTCCCACGGGAAAACCGCAGTACCATCGGCGCGAGTGAGCTTAACTTCTCTGTTCGGAATGGGAAGAGGTGGAACCTCACCGCTATAACCACCTAAATTATGTTTAGGTCTTTGTTATTCTTA
>JAFVVS010000097.1 GCA_017502025.1 Alistipes sp.
CGGTTCAACTCACCGACCTGAATACCTGCGCTCCACAAATCGTATGCAGCGATTGTTCCATCGGCTATTTGGCGAGGGTCGTCTATTGTGTAGTTACCTACCAACTTGTCGTAGCTTATGCTCTTGCTTGTGGAAACCTGAGTCATCTCTCCGGTCTTTACATCATCCTCGTAGACTTCGATTTTCCACTTGCTGTCGGCATTGTAAACATTTGCCAGAATTACATCGTCGGCAAAGTTGTACGAGTAGTAGCCCGTGCCATTAGGCTCCTTTGCATTAGGCTGACGCTTTGCACCTGTGATGGCGTTTCCTCGGTGAAGGCGCAACTGATTTTCTGGCTTGTTCATACCCTCGTGGTAGCCCATATAGTACCAATTTGTAAAGGTGTTGCCCTCGCCGATGAATACACCGTAGCCGTTTGGTGTGCCATCGCCACAGATATTCGACGACCACCAAGTACCGCATACGGTACCCATATTGTGCTCGAAAATCTTGTATGTAGTATGCTCGTAGTTGCGCTGATAGTGAGTGTGACCCGAAATGACATGCGCCTCCTTGAACTCGTTGAGAAGCTGATGTACCTCCTTAACATAATGACCACTCTCACCACTCTTTGATACGGAACCGAAGAGAGGAATATGTACGCACAATACCACCATCTTATCCTTTGGTACAACCGCAAGGTCTTGCTTCAACCATTCGTACTGCTCTTTTAGGAAGCCTGTCTGGTAGTTTCGTGTGGTCCAGTCGGTCGTGTAGTAGATATCACGCATACCCACAATATGCACATCGCCACGGTTGAACGAGTAGTTGATAGGGCCGAATGTGCTCTCGAACTCTCGTTGTGCCTTGATGTTTGTAGTGCTGCTTGTCGCATCGGGAACGAGTGGGTTGTGTCCGCCGAAGTAGTTGCAGTCGTGATTACCCATAACCTGGAAGATTGGGAAACCTACGGTGCTTGGACGCATCGCCTCACGCATCTTCTCCATATACTGCGTTGCATCGCCACGAGTATCTGGGTCGTAGTGATCATCATTGGAGGTGGAGTTCGATATTACATCGCCCAAAGTGATGCCATAGACCGGCATCTCTGCCGAAAGCTCCTTGGCGTATGCCTTAATAGCAGGGATAGCCTCCTTTGTAAAGCGGTTAAGACCTGTTGCAGATGAAACCTGTGGGTCGGCAAATGTCAGGAGCGCAAACTTCTCCTCCGGCTTTCCGTCGGGCAGAAGTTTCAGCTCAAAGCTATACTCTTTTACATCCTTCGAGTATCGGGTGTAGAACTTTGGACCGTGGATAAATCGAACTACCTCGCAATTTGCAGGTATCGAGTAGTAGATGTGCCAAGTGTCGCTGCTTGGCTTCATCATATATAGACCTTCGTTGTCGGTTGTTACCACCGAGAAGCCATCGCTAATAGCAACATTGCTGATTGGCTTGCCGGTAGCTTTGTCGTAGGTATAGCCATAGATATAACCCTCGGGAACATCCAAGTGACGCACTATTTTGAGATTATCAATGCAGGTCTGCTTGGTGTTGGTGTTTGTTCTGATTTCGCAGTGACAATCGGCTGTTACACCCTCTACCGAAGTGGAGAAGTGGTTCCACTCAGGCTTTCCGCTTACACCTTTGAGGTTGAAACTCTTACTTGCGAGAGTAGTGCCGTCGCCCTTCAAAATTACAAGCTCAACCTTTCCTCCGTTAGCCTGCAAGGTGTTAGAGAAGATTGCGGCACTGAAACTGATGTCAATTTTGGCGGTCTTATCTTCGAGCGCCGAGAAGTTAGGAGTGCGAAGTACTCCGATGCCCTTTGCCGAGCCAAGTCGTATATATCCCGGCATAATATACACCTCGTCGCTTGTCGGCCAATCCTCAAAGCCCATCAACTTGCGCATATGAGTGGTGTATGTGAACAACGGTCCACCATACTCATCGATGCCGGTTGTTGGTACCGAGTCTTCGATTGCATCGGTAAGATTCTCGACATTGTATCGCTTTATTACAATATCGTCGTTGAGCTTTACGCCATTTGCCGAGTTTATGTAGTCGTAGCCCCAGAAGAGCTGATCGAAGTTCTGCGATACTACTTCGCTACGGATGTGGCTTGCCGATAATTCAACCTCGAATGGGTTGGATTTGTATCCCGTTGCGGTATTCTCTACAACAATGTAGTACAAGCGGTCGCTACTGAGGTATGGCACCGAAAAACGCATCTCCTCCATAGCATCAAATGTCAAAGCATACTCCTCGTGTAGGTTGGTGCAGTCGGCGTTGGTATAGACCTTGATGGTGTAGCCGGTGTTGTCACCCTTGTCGTCAATCCACGATATTGTAGTGCCTGTCGTTGAGGCTGCTATTTGGGATATTCGAATGCTGATTTTGTTGTCATTGGATGTACTTTGATTGTTTACCGTACAAGCGGTGGTGGTAAGTAAGATGGTTGCCACAAAGGCTGACAACAAACCGAATATAGGCTTCATAATTAGTGTTTGAGATTTATAATTTTATTATAACTGCGCAAATTTATCTCTTTTTTACTATATTTGCAAAGTTTTTATCGATAAAAATAGAAACGGAAAGATGAAAAAAGCGTATGTATTTCCCGGTCAGGGTGCTCAATATTGCGGAATGGGAAAAGAGCTCTACGAAAATAGCGTGGAGGCCCGTGATATGTTTGAGCAGGCGAATGAGATTCTCGGCTTTCGCATTACAGATGTTATGTTCGAGGGAACAGCCGAGGAGTTGAAGCAGACAAAGGTTACCCAACCTGCGGTATTCCTTCATTCGGTAGTGCTTGCAAAGGTGCTCGGAGTTGAGCCATCGGCAGTGGCAGGACACTCGCTTGGCGAGTTCTCGGCATTGGTGGTAGCGGGTGCGTTGTCGTTCGAGGATGGCTTGCGCCTTGTCGCAAAGCGAGCAATGGCGATGCAAAAGGCTTGCGAGGCGGAGCATGGTACAATGGCAGCGGTGCTTGCGTTACCCGATGCTACTATCGAACAAGTGTGCGAAAGTGTTGAGGGTGTGGTGGTTGCAGCTAACTATAACTGCCCTGGTCAGCTCGTTATTTCTGGTGCAGTCGATGCCGTAAATGAGGCGTGCGCAAAGTTGAAAGAGGCGGGTGCTCGCCGTGCTTTGGTCTTGCCTGTGGGTGGTGCATTCCACTCGCCATTGATGGAGCCGGCTCGAAAGGAGCTTGCCGAGGCTATCGAATTGGCACACTTCAAAGAGCCTGTTTGCCCTATATATCAAAATGTGGATGCATTACCGCACACCTCGCCCGAGGAGATTAAGGCGAATTTGGTGGCACAACTTACCGCTCCGGTGCGTTGGACTCAAATAGTGGAGAATATGACAAATGATGAAATATCATCCTATATAGAATTGGGTCCAGGAACGGTACTTCGAGGGCTAATTAGTAAAATTTCACCCGATGTTGAGGTCGAAAGTAGGGCAACTTTTTGAAAATTATGAATATTTTTTGAAAATTTTTTAACAAAGGCGGAGGTTATTCGCCTTTTTTTATTATCTTTGCGTTAGGTTAGTTAAAAAAAATAACAGAAGGTAATGAGCTCCTTAATAGATTTTTTCAATAATCAGGCGACCGACAAAGGATTGTCGCACAAGAACAATCTTATCAAGCGAAATATTATCGCTTATATGGTTACAAATGGCGAGGTGACTCTCGCTGAGCTTACCAAAGAGCTGAAAATCAGTATCCCTACGATGACCAAGCTTGTTCAAGAGTTGGTAGATGAGGATATTGTTTCGGACTTGGGTAAGGTGGAGACCTCGGGTGGTCGTCGCCCTAATGTCTATGGTTTGACCTGCTCGACGCTCTATTTTGCAGGTGTTCATGTTGGTCGTGATAGGATGACCTGCGTGATTACCGATATGCAGAATAATATGGTATATGAGTCGGTCTATGATGATTTTGAATTGACCGATAGGGAACAGTGTCTCGACTCTATATGCTCAAATATAAATAAGTTCCTCGACGAATGTGGCTACGACCGCAGCAAGATTCTCGGTTTGGGAGTATGTATCGTTGGTCGTGTAAATACTTCGGAGGGTCGTTCATTCCACTACTTTACATCGTTCGACGAGTCGTTGCGTGAGATTATCGAGAGCAGAGTAGGTCTGCGAGTGCTGGTAGAGAACGATACTCGTGCTCGTTGTTATGCCGAGTACCACTTCTCTCGCTCGAAGACCGAGAGCAATGTGATCTATCTCCACCTCGGACTCGGTGTTGCGATTGGTATCGTGAGCGACGGCAAACTCTATTATGGTAAGAATGGCTTTGCCGGCGAGTTCGGACATATCCCATTCTTCGACAACGAGAAGATATGCTTCTGCGGAAAGAAGGGATGCCTTGAAACCGAGGTGTCGGGTATCGCTATCGAGGAGAAGATGAACGAGTTGGTGCGCAATGGTGCAAATACCATTCTTCGTAAGCGCTACGAGGCGAAGGAGCAGATTCATATCAACGACATCGTGAATGCGGCTTGCAACGACGACAACCTCTCCATCGAACTTATCGAGGAGGCTGGCGAGAAGGTCGGCAAGGCGGTGGCATTCTTGATTAACATTTTCAATCCGGAGAGCGTTATCGTGGGAGGAAACTTGGCGGCAGCAGGAGATTACATTATGCTCCCGTTGAAGTCTGCAACTAACAAGTATTCATTGAGTTTGGTCTACAAGGATACCAAGTTCCGAGTGTCGAAGTTGGGCGCAAATGCCAACGCTTGGGGTGTAGCGATGTTGATGCGCAATTTGGTTATTGGACTTTAATCTGAGTCTATGGTCTTTATCGAAGGCGATAGGGTAGTTCTGCGGAGTGTCGATTGTTCTGATATCGACACTCTGCTTTTGTGGGAAAACTCCACGGATGAACCTCTCTATGGCGTCTATGAGGAGCAATATACCCGTGAAGATGTGGTGCAATTTGTCGAAAATCAGCAACGCTATTCACTCGCCGAAACCGAGCAACTGCGCCTGATGATTTGCTCGCATGAAGGCGAACGATTGGGGTGCGTTGATTTGACCGAATACGATGGTCGAAAGTCGTTTGTCTCAATCTTAATCTTTGATTTATATAATCGCCGTAAAGGCTTTGCTGAAAATGCGTTGCGTATGTTGATTGACTACGCAAAATCGCTCGGTTTGCACTCTCTATATGCCCGCATTTTGCCCGAAAATTTGCCGAGCAAAAATCTCTTCGAGAAGGTAGGTTTTGAGAGGGGAAACGACAATCTATTTGTGCTGTTTTTGTAAAGTGCCGCTTGATTTTTGTGGAGTTAAGATGCAGTGCAAAAAGAAAATTCTTCACTCTCAATTCTTAATTCTTAATTTTATTTGTATTTTTGCAGAAAATATAAATACAGTATGAGAATAGTTTCGCCTTCGATTCTTTCTGCCGACTTTGGCAACCTCGAAAGAGATATCAAAATGATTGATCGCTCCGCTGCCGAGTGGGTGCATATCGATGTTATGGACGGCGTGTTTGTGCCGAACATCTCGTTTGGCTTTCCTGTGATGAAGCCTGTGCGTAAGGCTACCTCGAAGGTGCTCGATGTCCATTTGATGATTGTCGAGCCCGAGAAGTATGTGAAGCGTTTTGTGGAGGCGGGAGCAGATTATGTAACCTTCCATCACGAGGCGTGCGCCGATCCTCGTGCGACCATTGCCGAGATTAAGGCTGCTGGCGCAAAGGCGGGTGTAAGCATTAAGCCTGCAACCCCTGCCGAGGCTATTTTCGACTACCTCTCGGAGTTGGACTTGGTGCTTGTGATGAGCGTAGAGCCGGGCTTTGGTGGTCAGTCGTTTATGCCGAACTCGCTCGATAAGGTGCGAGCTTTGCGTAAGGAGATTGACGGGAAGGGCTATAACTGCCTGATTGAGATTGACGGAGGTATCTCGGCAAAGAATGCAAAGGAGGTTTTCGATGCAGGTTGCGATGCCGTAGTTGCTGGTTCGGCAGTATTCTCTGCGCCAAATCCCGAGCAGGCAATAATTGATATTTTGAACGCATGATTTCGATAGATAATCTCACCGTAAGTTTTGGCGGCTGGACCCTCTTCGACGGAATTTCGTTTCTGGTAAATCCAAAGGAACGCATTGGTCTTGTCGGTAAGAACGGAGCCGGAAAAACTACAATTTTGAAACTTATTGCAGGTCTGCAACAGCCCACCTCGGGTGCGGTGACCAAGAATGCAGAGTGCACAATCGGCTATCTGCCGCAGCAGATGCAGGTTGCCGATACTACGACGCTGATAGCCGAAACGGCTAAAGCGTTCGAGGAGGTTTTGGCAATCGAGGCGGAGGTTGAGCGCCTGACTGCCGAGATAGCCGTGCGTGACGACTATGAGAGCGAGGAGTACGAGAAATTGTTGCACCGCTTGAACGATGCAAACGACCGCTACCACATCCTCGGTGGTGATACTCGTGATGCCGATATCGAGAAGACCCTGCTCGGCTTGGGCTTTCGTCGTGAGGAGTTTGATAAGCCCACACGAGAGTTCTCGGGCGGTTGGCGTATGCGTATCGAGTTGGCGAAGTTGCTCTTGCGTCGCCCTTCGATATTTCTGCTCGACGAGCCGACAAACCACCTCGATATCGAGTCTATTCAGTGGTTGGAGGATTATCTGAAAAACTACAATGGTGCGGTGCTCTTGATTTCGCACGACCGTGCATTCTTGGATAATGTAACGACACGAACAATCGAGCTCTCGTTGGGTAAGATTTACGACTACAAAGTGCCTTACTCTCAATTTGTTACGCTTCGTGCCGAGCGTAGAGCGCAACAGTTGGCGGCATACCAAAATCAACAGCGATTGATCGAAAAGAGCGAGGAGTTTATCGAGAAGTTCCGCTATAAGCCTACCAAGTCCAATCAGGTGCAATCTCGCATCAAACAGCTCGACAAGTTGGAGCGTATTGAGGTCGAGGAGGAGGATTTGGCAACACTTAATATCAAATTCCCACCGGCACCTCGTTCGGGTCAGATTGTGGCAGACATTAAGGGCGTTGGCAAGGCTTTTGGCGACCACAGAGTCTTTTCGGGTGCGGAATTTACCATTCATAAGGGCGATAAAATTGCACTCGTAGGTCGTAATGGCGAGGGTAAGACCACCTTTGCCCGTATGTTGATTGGCGAGTTGGTGCAGTCGGAAGGAGAGATTAAGATCGGCGCAAATGTAAGCATCGGCTACTATGCTCAAAATCAAGACGATTTGATGAATGGCGAATTTACTGTTTATGACACTCTCGACAGGGTGGCAGTAGGCGATATTCGCACTCGTCTGCGTGATATTCTGGGTGCATTTTTGTTCCGTGGCGAAGATATCGAGAAGAAGGTGAAGGTGCTTTCGGGTGGTGAGCGCTCCCGTTTGGCTATGGCGAGAATGATGCTCGAACCGCACAACCTCTTAATCCTCGACGAGCCTACCAATCATATGGATATGCGCTCGAAGGATATCCTTAAAACCGCATTGCAGAAGTTTGACGGCACGGTTGTCGTTGTGTCGCACGACCGTGAGTTCTTGGATGGCATAGTCGATAAGGTCTACGAGTTTAGGGATGGTGGAGTGCGTGAGTATCTTGGAGGTATCTACTACTTCCTCGAAAAACGCAAACTCGAAAATCTGCACGAGATTGAGCGCAAAGCACCTGTTGCAACTGCGGCAAAGAGCGAGCCTGCGTCGCAGGGCAAACTCTCCTACGAGCAGAAGAAGGAGCAGGAGAAGCTGTTGCGCAAGCTCCGCAAAAATGTCGAGCAAATCGAGGCAGAGTTGGCAAGCGTCGAGCAGAAAATTGCCGAATTCGATGCCCGCTTTGCTACTGCAACCGAGTACAATGCCGATGATTATAAGGCGTATGATGAGTTGAAAGGTCGCTACGACCACTTGATGCACGAGTGGGAGAAGGCGTCGTATGAAGTGGAAATAACAGAAAATCAATAATATGGAAAATATCGTTTTTGGTATTCGCCCCGTAGCCGAGGCTATCGAATCGGGTAAACAGATTGAAAAAATTTATATCCGCAAGGGTGCCGAAGGTCAGCTGATGACCGACTTGAAGGACCTCTGCTATCGCCATCGCCGCCACTATCAGGAGGTGCCTGTCGAGAAGTTGAACCGAATGACTCGTGGCAACCATCAGGGCGTTGTGGCTGTGATTGCAGCAATCGACTATGTCGAGGTGCAGGATATCTTGGATCGTGTTCCCGAGGATGAGACACCGCTCATCGTGGTATTCGACAATGTTACCGATGTGCGTAATTTCGGCGGCATTGCTCGTTCGGCAGAGTGCGCAGGTGCTCACGGAATTATCTCGTCGTTGAAGAATTCGGCACCGGTAAATGCCGACTCTATCCGCTCGTCGGCAGGTGCTTTGACTCGTATTCCGGTGGCTCGTGTAGGCTCTATTCGCAACACTTTGAAGTCGTTGCAAGCAGAAGGCTTTCAGATTGTTGCGGCTACCGAGCATAGCCGTAAGTTGATGTACGATGCCGACTTGACCAAGCCTACGGTTATCGTTATGGGCTCGGAGGAGAACGGAATTTCGAAGGAGGTTTTGAAGTTGTGTGACGAGCAGTTGGCTATTCCGATGATTGGTGCAATCGAGTCGTTGAATGTGGCAGCAGCAGCTGCAATTATGCTCTTCGAGGTTGTGCGCCAACGAATTGGAGAATAGAGATTTAATATCGCTTATCTAAACTGATGGATAAGGTCTATAAAC
The DNA here is from genome assembly GCA_017502025.1 of Alistipes sp. Taxonomy (GTDB): domain Bacteria; phylum Bacteroidota; class Bacteroidia; order Bacteroidales; family Rikenellaceae; genus Alistipes. The sequence goes on from JAFVVS010000097.1 coordinate 8,737, forward strand.
ACCCCCGTCTTGGCGATATTCAGTTGCGCCAACGATGGACTACAAGTCGCATTTCGCTCTCGGTGAAGCCGTCGGGCGAGGTGCGATTATCCTTTCCTCGGCTAATCTCTACCGCAAAGGCTTTGCGCTTTTTGGAGGAGAAGGTGGAGTGGGTGTTGCAGATGCGTGCAAAGGTTGCCGAGAGGGCGATGCAGGGTGCGGACTATTCGCCCGAGCAGATAGAGGCGATGCGTCGTGAGGCGAAGCGAGTGTTGCCGGCGATGGTTGAGCGATTGGCGCAACAGTATGGCTTTTCGTATGGGCGCATCACCATTCGTGCAACTCGCTCAAAGTGGGGATGTTGCACCTCGAAAAATAACCTTTCGCTATCGCTCTTTTTGATGACTCTGCCAACCTACTTGCAGGAGTTTGTGGTGCTGCACGAGTTGTGCCATACGGTACATCATAACCACTCGGCAGAGTTTCACGCTCTGCTCAACAAAGTGACGGGCGGTCGTGAAAAAGAGCTTAATCGCCAACTCAAAGGCATTCGCAAAAATCTCCGCTTTCGCAAAGGCAATAAACAAGATTTGGAGCGTATTATGGAGTTGGTTGCCGATGCTCAAAATTGGTTTCGAGGGCAGGGTATTGACCAATGGCAAGATGGCTATCCGACACGAGAGTTGATATTAAGTGATATTTTAGGTAAGCAGAATTATATAATTGAATATAATGGCGTTGCGGTTGCTACTGCCGTAATATCTTTTGCGGGCGAGCCAACCTATGCTGTGATAAAAGGCAAGGGCTGGCTAAATGAAAATCCGTATGCCGTAGTGCATCGAATTGCGGTGGCTGATGAGTGCCGTCGCAAGGGTATTGCAAAGGAGATTTTATACTTTACGGAGGAGTTGTGTGCCGAGCAAGGGGTGGCGGATATTCGTATCGACACCCACTGCGATAATCAGGCAATGCGCTCTTTGTTGAAAAAGATGGGCTATGCCCATTGTGGTAGAATAACGCTGACTTCGGGAGCATTCCGAGAAGCGTATCAAAAGGAACTTAAAAAATAGATAGATATGTCGTACAATTTATTGAAAGGTAAGCGAGGAATCGTCTTCGGAGCTTTGAACGAGCAGTCGATTGCTTGGAAGGTGGTAGAACGAGCAGTCGAGGAGGGTGCAGAGGTTGTTCTCACAAATACCCCTGTGGCGTTGCGTATTGGTGCGACGCAGAAGTTGGCGGATCAGTGCGGAACAATCGTTGTGCCTGCGGATGCCACCTCGGTGGAGGATTTGCAGAATTTGGTCGATAAGACGCTCGAATATTTTGGTGGAAAGATCGACTTTGTGCTTCACTCGGTGGGAATGTCGCCAAATGTGCGCAAGAATTTCCCATATTCGGCACTCGACTACAACAACTTCTCGAAGACGATAGATATTTCGGCTTTGTCGTTCCACAAGTTGTTGCAGGTGCTCTACGAGAAGGATGCAATGGCGGAGTATGGCTCGGTTGTGGCGTTGTCGTATATTGCTGCACAGCGCACGGTGGAGGGCTATTCGGATATGGCAGAGGCGAAGGCTATGTTGGAGAGTATCGCTCGCTCGTTCGGAGCTGTATATGGTCGAGAGCACAAGGTGCGAGTGAATACCGTTTCGCAGTCGCCAACCCTCACTACGGCAGGTCAGGGCATTGCCGGTATGAGCGATATGTATGCCTTTACCGAGGAGATGTCGCCACTTGGCAACGCCTCGGCAGAGGAGTGTGCCGACTATATCGTGACACTCTTTTCCGACTTGACTCGCAAGGTTACGATGCAGAACCTCTACCACGATGGCGGTTACTCGTCGATGGGTATCTCGGCATCGGTAATCGAGGCGTTCAAAAAGGGTCGAGAGTAGTATTTCGACATTTTTGTTGCGGTTTTGGTGCAGGGGTAGCGATTATTGCGAAAAATGATTACCTTTGTACCCGAAAATCAGGAAGATATAAAATAATTATACAAGTATGAAGAATTTTAATAGCGACTCATCGTCGGCATTGTCACGCTTTGCAAAGGATAAGCGTTTGCGTACAACAAAGACAAGCGACGAAAAGCGTGAGTCGAGAGGTGGTTTTAAGAGCGAGCGACCAAAGCGAGCTTCGTTCAATCCTAACTTTACCGAGGATAATCGCCCAAAGCGAGGCGTAGAAAACGGAAAACGAAAAACGGAAAACGGAAAACTTTTTAGACAAGAGCCAAAAGATGGTTTTAAGCCGAAGGGTAAAGGTTTCAACGCCGGTCGCAAGTCGGAGGGCGCACGCAAGTTCGACAATAAGGGCAAGAGCGCAGGCTACAAGGGTAAGGGCAAGCCAACTGCCGAGCGTAGCTATCCAAAATATAACCCTAACAAGGTTACAGGCGAGATTCGTTTGAACCGCTTTGTTGCGCAGTCGGGACTCTGCTCACGCCGTGAGGCAGACGACTTTATCGCAGCAGGTTTGGTAAGCGTAAATGGCGTTATCGTTACCGAACTCGGCACAAAGGTAAAACCTACCGATGTTGTGAAGTTCAACGACGAGCGTTTGCAGGGCGAGAAGAATGTATATCTCGTTTTGAACAAGCCGAAGGGATATGTTACAACCCTCGAAGATGACCACGCCGAGAAGACCGTTATGGAGTTGGTGCAGGGTGCTTGCAAGGAGCGCATCTATCCTGTTGGTCGCCTCGATAAGAACTCGTTGGGTTTGTTGCTCTTCACAAATGATGGCGATATTACTCGCCAACTCACTCACCCTTCGTTGCGCAAGAAGAAGATTTACGAGGTAACTCTCGATAAGGCACTCACTCGTGCTGATTTTGAGCAACTTGCCGAGGGTATCACCCTCGAAGATGGCGATATCTTCTTCGATGAGATTTCGTATATCAAGGATGACAAAAAGTCGGTGGGCGTAGAGATTCACTCTGGCCGTAATCGTATCGTGCGCCGTATGTTCGAGCACCTTGGCTACAAGGTTACCAAGCTCGACCGTGTATACTATGCAGGTCTTACCAAGAAGAACTTGAAGCGTGGCGCTTGGCGCTTCCTCACCTCTGACGAGGTAGCACGCCTCAAAGCAGGCCGCTACGAATAGAAAATGCAAAATGCAAAA
>JAFVVS010000098.1 GCA_017502025.1 Alistipes sp.
CCTATAAAGGGCGTAGCCCGTCTCCTATCAAGCACCATAGGTGCGCCTCCTATAATCCTTGCGCTGTGACCACCTTCGGAGTCCCCACAACTAAAAACTTTCAGCGCACCCCTAACGACCCTAACGCCTCTAACGCCTCTAATTTTCTTGTGCCGTGACCACCTTCGGAGTTGAGAGTGGAGAAAGACGAAAGACGAGAGACGAAAGACGAAAGAGTGGAGAGATAAAAAATAATTTTGCATTCTGAATTTTGCATTTTGAATTTTCACAAAACCGCCTCCTACAACCCTACAACAAAGGTTGAAAATAATTGTTAATAACCTGTCAATAAACTGCCCAAATTTAGTTGCTTTTTTCTTTGGAAAGGCCCTAACTTTGTATCGGTAAAGCTCGGAAGAACGCCCTCCCCAAAGGAGGGTATTTCCACCCAATAGGGAACAATAATTTAATACCATATATATAATGAAGAATAACTCGACTCTTAAAAAAGTCCAGTACGCTGACGCCGTCGCTGCCTCGAAGGAGTACTTCGGAGGTGACGAACTCGCTGCAACAGTGTGGGTTAGCAAGTATGCTTTGAAGGATTCGCAGGGTAACATCTACGAGTCATCGCCCGAGCAGATGCACTACCGTCTGGCAAAGGAGCTCGCCCGTATCGAGAACAAGTACGGTGAGGCTCTCTCGGAGCAGGAGATTTTCGACCTGCTCGACCACTTCCGCTACATCATCCCACAGGGAGGTCCTATGACCGGTATCGGCAATAACTTGCAGGTTGCATCCCTGTCGAACTGCTTCGTAATTGGTCACAAGAACCCTGCTGACTCGTATGGCGGTATCTTCCGTATGGATGAGGAGCAGGTACAGTTAATGAAGCGTCGTGGTGGCGTAGGTCATGACCTCTCGCACATCCGCCCTTCGGGAAGCCCTGTATTGAACTCGGCACTCACCTCGACAGGTATCGTTCCATTTATGGAGCGTTACTCGAACTCTACTCGTGAGGTTGCGCAGGATGGTCGTCGTGGAGCGTTGATGCTCTCGATCTCTATCAAGCACCCCGACTCGGAGAAGTTCATCGATGCAAAGCTCGACACCAACAAGGTGACAGGAGCAAATGTGTCGGTAAAGATTGACGACGAGTTTATGCGTGCAGCTATCGAGGGTCGCACCTACACCCAGCAGTTCCCTATCAACGCCGATAAGCCAAAGGTTGTGCAGAATATCGACGCATCGAAGTTGTGGAGCAAGATTATCCACAATGCGTGGAAGTCGGCAGAGCCGGGTGTATTGTTCTGGGATACTATCATCCGTGAGAGTGTGCCTGACTGCTACGCTGACGAGGGCTTCGTAACCGTTTCGACCAACCCTTGTGGCGAGATTCCGTTGTGCCCTTACGACAGCTGCCGTCTGTTGGCTATCAACCTCTACTCGTATGTTGAAAATCCATTTACGAAGGAGGCTTCGTTCAACTTCGACCTCTTCAAGAAGCATGTTCACAAGGCTATGCACTTGATGGATGATATTATCGACTTGGAGTTGGAGAAGATTGACCTCATCATCGAGAAGATTGCTTCGGATCCGGAGGATAAGGATGTTCGCCGTGTAGAGCTCGACTTGTGGCACAAGATTAAGGATATGGCATTGAAGGGTCGTCGTACAGGTCTCGGTATCACTGCCGAGGGCGATATGTTGGCAGCACTCGGTTTGCGCTACGGCTCGAACAAGGCTCTCGACTTCGCTACAAAGGTACACCAGACCTTGGCCGTAGAGGCTTACCGCGAGTCGGTAAATATGGCTCGTGTGCGTGGTCCTTTCACCGTATTCAACGCCGAGAAGGAGAAGAACAACCCAATGATTAACCGTCTGAAAGATGCCGATGCATCGCTCTATGAGGAGATGGTTAAGTATGGTCGTCGTAACATCGCAATGCTTACAATTGCTCCAACAGGTACCACATCGTTGATGTCGCAGACAACTTCGGGTATCGAGCCTGTGTTCCGCCCTGTATATAAGCGTCGTCGCAAGATTAACCCTTCGGACCGCGATAACAAGGTTATCTCGACATTTACAGACGAGCAGGGACAGGTATTCGAGGAGTACAATGTATATCACCACAAGTTCGTGGATTGGTTGCGCATCAATGGCTACGACATCTCTCGCCTCGACACTATCAGCGATGAGGAGTTGGAGAAGTGGGTTGCAGCATCGCCATACCACAAGGCTACCGCAAACGATATCGATTGGGTTGCTAAGGTTAAGATGCAGGGCGCAATTCAGAAGTGGGTTGACCACTCGATTTCGGTTACCGTAAATCTTCCAAACAACATCTCGGAGGAGATTGTTGCCGATGTATATCGCACCGCTTGGGAGTCGGGCTGTAAGGGTATCACCGTATATCGTGACGGTTGCCGTGCAGGTGTCTTGGTTGACAAGAAGAGCAAGAAGTCTGAACCAAAGAAGTGCGAGGAGGCAACAGGCGAGAATCGTCGTCCGAAGTCTATCCCGGCGGATGTCATCCGCTTCAAGAACGGCTCGGAGATGTGGATTGCATTCGTAGGTAAGCTCGACGGACACCCATACGAGATCTTCACCGGTAAGATTGAGGATGACGCAATGTACATCCCGCCAAAGATCACCCACGGAAACATTATCAAGGTTCGTGAGGAGGATGGTACAAAGCGTTACGACTTCCAATACACCGACCGCTATGGCTACACCAACACTATTGGAGGTATCTCACGCTTGTTCGACGAGAGCTTCTGGAACTATGCGAAGTTGATTTCGGGTGTATTGCGCTACCATATGCCAATCGAGAAGGTTGTGGCATTGATCGACGGCTTGCACCTCGACGACGAGAATATCAACACTTGGAAGAATGGTGTTAAGCGTGCCTTGAAGCAGTATATCGAGGATGGTACCCGCTCGAAGGGTAAGTGTCCACAGTGCGGTCAGGAGCAGATGGCATACCAGAATGGTTGTCTTACCTGTCTGTCTTGTGGCTACTCTAAGTGCGGATAAAAAGCGCATAGGAAGCGACTTTCTGCGTTAAATTTCGGTAGCCGAGTTGCTCACATACGTCAAAGTATGCTGTGCACTCGGCTCCTTATTTGCCTTGAACTTCATCTTTCGAGTTGAGAGTTGAGAGTTGAGAGTTTGATGGGACCAATGAGACCAATGGGACTAATGGGACTAATGGGGAAAGCTATACTATACTATATAGTACGACACAACAAACACAACAAACACAACAAACACAACATAATTTCTTGTCAGAAGGCGTGAGATGCAGTGCATCGCAAAAACGCTCCTTAAAAAGTAATTTTAAGCGAGGAAATTTTGTACCAAACAAGAAAGCCCGATTTCTTGTCAGAAGTCGTGAGATATCGGCTTATTTCTAAAAATGGAATTTAAGCAGATGAGAGCAAGGCTTGCAAAAATTCCGAGGCTGGGGAATACTTGGCGTATTTTCCTGTCTCGGAATTTTTGTATAACGCAGCTATCGCTGCTTAAAAACATTTTTTATTTTTTGATGTCTTTGATGCGCAATTGCAGTGACGCCTTGCCTCGGTAGTTGTTTTCGATAATCTGGTAGCAGATGTCGATTGGGCGACCGGCACGCACCCACTCGTAGTGAGTTGGCTGCTGGAAGGCTATTGTCTGCATACGAGCCGACGGAGCGGAACGCTGCACAAGGTCCATACGCAAGTGCTCGGCATCGGCACCCACCAATTTAGCATCGCCATTATTCACGCACTGCTCCGATGCAAAAACAGGAAGGTTGTTGCCCGGACCAAATGGCTGGAAGCGATTGAGCTCGTGGAAGAAGGTTGGAGTGATATCGCCAAACGAGAGCAAGCTATCGATCTCGACCTGCGGAATAAGGCTCTTAGGGTCGATATTATCCTCAACATATTGGTTGAAGCGACGCTTAAACTCCTCGACATTCTCGGGCTTCATCGTAAGACCTGCGGCGTACATATGACCACCAAAGTTCTCCAAGAGGTCGGAGCACGACTCCACCGCCTGATAGAGGTCGAAACCTGCAATCGAGCGAGCCGAGCCTGTCACGAAGCCATTGCTCTGGGTGAGCACCACCGTAGGGCGATAGTAGGTCTCGATAAGGCGTGATGCCACGATACCCACGATACCCTTCATCCACTTCGGATTGTAGATTACGATGCTCTTCTGCGCCTTCAACTGCGGATTATTCTCGACAAGTTCGTGCGCCTCGATAGTTACCGAGCGATCCTCCTTCTTGCGGTCCTGATTGTAGTTGTCGATACCCTCGCCCAACTCTCGTGCGGCATCCTCGTCACCCTCTACGAGCAACTTAACCGCTGCATAGCCACCCGACGGTACCGAATCCTCGGGATACTCATCCATACGCATACGACCTGCGGCATTGATGCGTGGACCAATTTTGAAGACGATATCGTCGATAGTGATATTGTGCTCCTCCAAACCGCAGATGCGGATAATCGAGGACAAGCCCTCCGATGGCTGCGAGTTCAATCGCTTCAAACCATAGTGCGCCAAGATACGATTTTCATCGGTCAGGGCGACGATGTCCGAGGCGATACTCAACGCCAACAAGTCGAGGAATTGCTCGATTTCGCTGAACGGAATGTTGTGCTTTTGCGAATAGGCTTGCACCAACTTAAAGCCGACACCGCAACCAGACAACTCATCGAATGGATAGTTGCAATCGTTGCGCTTCGGGTCGAGAACTGCTACGGCACGAGGAATCTCCTCTGCCGGAAGATGATGGTCGCAGATAATGAAATCTACCCCTTTCTGTGTTGCATAGTCCACCTTTTCGACAGCCTTAATACCGCAGTCGAGAGCGATTACAAGCTTCACTCCCTTCTTTGCGGCAATGTCGATACCCCTCTTCGAAATACCGTAACCCTCGGTATAGCGGTCGGGGATGTAGAACATCAGATTGTTGTGTCCGATGTGGCGGAGAAATTTATATACGAGAGCAACGGCTGTTGTGCCATCCACATCGTAGTCGCCATAGACCATAATCTTCTGGTTCTTGGCAACCGCCTCCTCCAATCTCTCGACCGCACGCTCCATATCCTTCATCAGGAACGGATTGTGCAGATCTTCGAGGCGAGGATTGAAAAACTTCTTCGCTTTGTCTACTGTGTCTATGCCTCTTTGTACCAACAGGTTCGCCAAAACCGAAGGGATCCTCAACGAGGTAGCAATATGATCTACCGTCAGAGAGTTGCCCTGTGGTTTGACTACCCACCTTTTCTGAATAGGCATACTCGTTAATTTTTATATTATA
>JAFVVS010000099.1 GCA_017502025.1 Alistipes sp.
ATGGGATGAGACTGTCGCTTTGGAGAGCCAATTTGGCGACTATGTGGCTATGGCTCGTCGCAAGGGCAACACTTGGTATGTGGGCGTTGCAAACGATTGGACTGCACGCAAGGTCGAGCTCGACCTCTCGAAGATTCTCGGTGAGGGCGAATATCTCGCAGAGGTGTTCCGTGACGGAGTGAATGCCGACCGCCTTGGCGAGGATTACATCCACGAGGTTGTTGCGCTCCCGGTCTCTCGCAAGGTCGTTGCCGATATGGCACCTGCGGGCGGATATGTATTGAAGATTGCAAAGAAGTAGGATATCATCTGCTTATGACAAGAGTGTGTCAAAAAGTTTTTTAGACACACTCTTTTTGTAGGAAGTTGTATAACAAGAGGGATTTCAAGGCTTGCGTAGCCCGAAAAAGCGGAGTTTACTAGGCGTAAATGAGCATTTTGAGGGCAAGCGTAACGCAGAAATCACCTTGTTAGACAGCTTCTTGTTGTATTGTGGCTCTACCACTTATGGGTTATTCCGACAAATATCTCAAAATTGATTCCCGGCATAGGGTGCGAGAGCACCGAGATATACTCCTCGTTGAAGAGGTTATTGACAACACCTTTGAGCGAGAGCTCCGCCCAACGGAACGAAAATCGCTTCTCCAACTCGATATTATTCATAAAGTATGGTGGCAGTTTGCCCGTCAGCGAGATGTCGTTGCTCGACATCGTATATCGCTCGCTATAATGGCACCACTTGTAGAGCAATGACCACGAGCGAAACGACAAACGCCCCGTCACGGAGGAAGAAAATCGAGGAATATATGGCAGCTGCTTGCCTATGGAGTTATCGCCGGCAGAGATTGCCTCACCCACATTCACCGAAGGTGTCCAAGCTGCCGAGCCATTCAGTTCCAATCGCCAATCCTTTGCCAAGCATACCGAGAGCGATGCTTGCGCCTCCACGCCGTAGGAGTGCACACTCTTGACATTGCGTGGCGAGAAGAAGCCCTTATTCGTAGGCAGCCACAAGATCCAATCGTCAATCCACGACTCAAACCACGAAGCCGAGAGCTTTAATTTATAGGTATCTTTGCGCCCTACTTCGCTCGAAATGCCTGCATCGTAGCTCCAACCCTGCTCACTGCGAAGGTCAGGGTTACCACCAGGGCGGAAATACAAATCGTTGAGCGAAGGCGCACGATGGTTGCGAGATGCCGAGGCTCGAAGCATCACATTTCCCTTTTGCGACACCACGCCCTCGACCGCTACCATAGGGATAGGCAACGACCACTCCTTACCAAAGAGCTCCTCACGCAGAGTTGCTGCAATGCCCAATCGCTCAACAGGCTGCCAGCGAGCCGACACCACCGCCGAGAGTTCGGCTCGGTGGGCATTATATCCTACTGCGCCATCCTCCGAGCGAACAAAATTTTCGTGTAGCGTAATATCGCCCGACAACAGCACCTTCGCCTCCTCGAAGGAGTAGTTGCCCGCCACCGAGCCGTAAATCGTATTTATACGACTGCGTGAAGCGGTTGTTGCGACCTTGTTGTAGCTATAATCGTAGGCAAGCCAACTATAAATATATCCCGCCTTTGCCCCGATGCGCCAATTTCGGCGGATATGGTCGTAGCCCACCACCCCACGGAACGAGTTTTCACGCTGATAGTTCTCGTAGTCGGGCGAAGAGCCATAGTCGGTGGTAAGCAGTGGAAGTTCACGATAAGAATTCGTGTACCACGCATTCAACGAGAGGCGGTCGCCACCCTTGGTTTTATAGTAGAGTTCCTGCAACAGATGTGTATCTCGGAAGGCGGCATTGCGGTTGCGCTCTACGGGGTAGTACTGATCCACTATATTGTGCTCGTCGTCGTAGATATTCTCCTTCTTGTCGTAGTTGCGATAGCGGTAGTTGTTTTTCGAGGTCGAAAAGACCACTCGTGTCGAGGAGTGCCAACGCCCCTTGCCGTAGGTTAGGCGCAAGAAGTCGTCGAAGGTAGAGAAGGAGCCCACGCCCTGTACAAAGTGCAAGCCAAAGCCCTCTTGCGCAGTTGGCTCGGTCGACAGTCTTACCGCACCACCCAAGCCTCCACCCGACTCAGCAACCGACGATGAGCCGTGCAGAAGTGTCGCCTTATCGACCAGAAACGACGGTATCATCGAAAAGTCGGTCATTCCGAGCATTGGCGAGTTGATGCGCAAGCCATTCCACAGCACCTGTGTATGTGCCGAGGATGTTCCACGGAACGAGACGGTCGATAGGGTTGCTCGACCACTATTTTTTACAAAAATCGAGGAGTTGAATGAGAGAATATCCGCCATCGAGAGCGAGATATTCTGATGCAACATCATCGAGTCTATCTTTGTCTGCTCAACGCCTATATCACGCATTGGTCGGCGTGCAACGACCTCCACATCGGGAATTTCCAGACCATCACGCAGCCAATCTCGCTCCTCTGCCCTTGCAGAGAAAGCGACCAGAAACAGTGCCAATATGTAGACCACTCTGCGCATCATCACTTCCAACAAAAATCGCCTACGATAACGCCCGCAGTAAAGCTGTCCAACAATTCGCCCTCCTTCGAGTAGCGATACACAACGGAGCGTTGCTGATAGTCTATTGCATCGCCCACATATACCTCCTCCGTCTCGGGCGCAACACCCAAAGCGTAGTATAGGCAACGACCAACGCCTGTTATAGGCTTCACAAATGGCTCGGCAGGGAGCTCCGTCGCATCCGTCGCCATACGCCACACTCCGCCATCTATCCAATAGAGCGTGTCGCCACTGTCGTTGATTTTTAGGCGTGAAGCCGAGCGTGTGGCATCGTCCGTGGCATTCAAGCCGAGGTCGAAGTGTCGCTCCACCTCCAAGTTTTCGGGATTCAGGCGATAGAGCCGTGCCGGCTCGTAGCCAATCACATTGCCCTCGAAACCGCCATCGCTCGCAACCCACAATTTGCCGTTTTTATCCACCACTATCGACTTTGGTTGGATGCCGATATCGTTGTAGCCCACCACCTTGTCGGTGCGAGTGTCAATTTTGAGAATTCGTTTCTGGTACGACCAACAAGCGACATAGAGATAGTCGCCCACAATGACCATCTGCTCGGTCGAGCCTGTGCGATAGGGCGTGGTCATCGGGCAGACGATCTCGCCCGTAATCTCGAACTTTTTGGGATTTACGATGATTATGCGGTCGCTATCAATCTGCGACACATACGCCTTTTCGTCGGATACGAAGGCGATATAGCGGGGTGACGGCAAATCGGTTATGCGCCCAACCTCACGGAAGGTCTCGGTGTCGATAGCGAAGATAATGTGCGAATTATTCACTACCACCCAGCCTATGCCATTGCGCACCACCATCGACTGCGCCACATCGCCCAAGCGCATAGCATTCGCTCGCTGAAATACCTCGTTTTCGAGGTGTTTCGAGTCGGGCTGATAGTACGACAGCGACGCTCCGCCATAGGTAAAATTACCCTCGGCAGTGATAAACACTCCCCTGCCGAGCATATTGAACTGCTCCTGCTCGCCATACTCCCACCGCATACACGAGGAGAGAAGCAACACCGCAACGGCTAATATGTGGCGTAGGCGCAACATAGGCTAAAAATTGAAGATAAAACCACACACCTCGGTCGAGCTCTCGCCAATTGCCGAATAAACGGCATTTGTTGCCGACTGCACCTTCACAAAGTCGATTTGCGAGAGGTTTGCCGCCTCGCCCTCGGCAGTGCGGGCATTGCTGATGCGGAATAGATTTCCACCTCTGCCATAGCTGTCTATTGCACTATAATTGTCGGCATAGCCCCACTCGAATGGGAGCAACTGCCACTCCTGATTTATCTCGCTCCACACACCATTGTCGGGCAAAAGCGTACCCGAGAGGGTATATTCATCGCCCTCGACCCACGCAGGGAAATAGTCCTGCGGATGCACCGAGTTGCGCTCGATAATGCCCTCGTTGCCCTCGTTGTCACGCCACGCAATCTTGGTTGCATCGTCGGTGCGAGAGTAGGTTATCGAGTGGTTGTGCTTGGTCGTCGCCTTGTCACTCTCCGAGCCGCAGAGCTCAACCCACTCATCATCCGCCAAGCCATTGCCGTTCACATCCTGCGCCACCCATACTATGCCGGGCTCTGACGAGGTTGCAAAGCAGTTGCCATATATTCCGAAGTCGAAGTCGCCAGAGTTGGAAATAGGCTCACTAAACTTCACCACGATATAGCCACCAAAACCACCTAGCGACACGAAGTAGCGGCTATCCAATCGGTTTTGCGCATAGGCGCACGCCTCCGCCATAGTCGTTGCGGTGTAGCCCTCATTCACAAACTGCCCCGGTGCAGGAAGATACTCCACCACCTCGACTACCACCTCGTTCGGCTTAGCATTGTCGCCATCGCCACCAATCTCTCCGCATCCTACTACCACGAGCAGGGATGCAACAAGTGCAAACTTTGAAAAGTTGATCATAAAATTTAAGTTTTATAATCCGATTGCCTGCGGATTGTTAAACAAAAATGTCGAGGTAGGTCTTCTGACTTGTTCCGCAAGACGCCTTCCCAATCTCCGAAAGATCAGTGGCAAAGAGTGTCTTTTTACCCTCTAAGGTGCGCTAAACACCTATCGAGCAGGAACTTACAGCAGCAGGTACTGTTTCGGATTTGCACCGAATTCCGTTTTAATCCGTGCGAGCGTCACCCGCACCGGAACCTCTGACGGTGCAAAGATAAGAAAAAAAGTCGAAAGACGAAAGACGAGAGATGAAAGAAATTTGAGTTGAGAGTTGAGAGTTGAGAGTTGAGAGATTTTAGAGAACTTAGGGAGTTTAGAGAACTTAGAGAAGGCAACAATCACTAAATTCCCTAAATTCTCTAAACTCACTAAGTTCTCTCAACTCTCCACTCTCCACTCTCAACTAAATTAAAAGTTTTCCGCTTTCCGTTTTCCGCTTTCCGTTTAATTTTCTTATCTTTGCACCGTCAGAGGTTCCGGTGCG
>JAFVVS010000100.1 GCA_017502025.1 Alistipes sp.
ACTTTGGCTCTATGCCCTTGTCGGAATTGAGATACGCTCCGGACTTCTTCCTCTACTTGTGGTATATCGAGAGAAATTGGCTCGATGTAGAAATCGACACGAACGAAGATTCGGACGAAGTGTTGGTTAAGTTCCCGGAATACGAATAAGGAGGTATCAAAAAATGAAGAAACCAAAAAGACTCAAAACCCTTCCTCAATACTTCGAGGAAATCATCAAAGGCAATAAGCGAGCCGAGTTGAGGTTCAATGACCGAGACTTCAAGGTCGGAGACATCTACGAACTCGAAGAGTACGACGGAAAGACCTACACCGGGCGCTCTGTTACGGTGCGAATCACGCATATTCTCGAAGGCTTCGAGGGTCTTGCGAGAGGCTGGTGTATGTTCTCGTTCGTAACGCTCGGAGAGGCGAAAGAGAGTTGCCTCAACAAAATCGAAGAGATTCGACTCATCGGAAGAGCCGATTGCAACCAAACAATGAACGCTCTCAAAGAGTGCGTCGAGAACTACCAAAACAAAGGCTTGTCTTGCGAGATTAACTACAAGCCGACCGTCGAACACGACGAGACCGACTATACGGTTCATAATATCATCGTTATTGGGAGGAAATAACAATGGCAAAGAAAAGAACAATCGACATCTTCGACCTTCTGCCCCCGGAAGCCTTCGTCCAGATAGACGAACTCGGATATAACTTCTTGAAGGAACACGGCTACGATGTAGAAGGCGCAATCGAATCCGAAGAGAAACGGAAGGAAATCAAGAAGGCACTCAAAGAGAACGGCGAAGAACTCCGCTATTCCGGCGCTTTCAATGACGAAACTCGTGCGATTCTTATATGGTACGAGTTGTATAGAGGCAAAGAAAAGGTAGCAACGAGCCTCGGCTTGAAGTTCTTGCCGAAGCCTTCGGAAGGAGGAGAAAATGGAGAAGGACGAGAAGATAGCGAAAATCAAGAAAGACCTTCGCCGGTTACGGAAGATAACGCATAGCGTCGAGGTCGCCTTGCAAGTCAAGGAAAGGCACGAGAGACGGCTTTCCTACCTTGAACGAGAGAAGCCTTCCAAGGAGAACATCGAGGAGGCGCAAAAGATTCGCAAGAATCTCGCCTCCCTCCGAATCGACGACATCATCAAAGAGGCTACGACGCTCGAATCGCTCTATATGGAAGCGATAAGCAAGTTAGAGCCTCTTGATAGAACGATAATCCTGGACGGCTACATAAACGGCAAGGCGTATTGGAAAATCGGTCGAGACATCGGCTACACCGAGGTCGGAATACAAAAGAGAGTCAATAAGATTATAGAAATCTTGGCGAATCTCATATAAAAACCACTATACGAGGCAAAGAGTATTGTCTCGTATAGTTTTATTTGTGCGATAATGTATCGTGAAGAGGAGAAATCCTTTATAGCAGCGTGGTGTAACGGCAACATTCCCGGCTCATAACCGTGGAGATTAGCGGTTCAAATCCGCTCGCTGCAACCATATTGGGGAGTCGCCAAGCGGTAAGGCACGAGACTTTGACCCTCGTATACGAATGTCCGACTCATTCCTCCCCAGCCAAAACCGATGTGTTTCCTCGAAAGAGGTTGCGAGAGTTGTGGGTGCGGTAGCGTAAAAGCGGTAACCCTCAATCCCCCATAAAGGAGCAATCGCTATGATGACGAACCAAGACTTCGTGAAACTCTGTAAGAAAACCGTTGCGGAGTACACGAACAAACACCTTGACAAGACGGACGGCAAGCAAATCTCCGAGGACGATGTTTATATCGTGTGGCTTTGCAAGACCCTCCAAAACCACAAGGCGCTCGTAAGTACGCCGGTACACGACGGAATGTACTACGAAATCACTTACAACGGAGACAAGAACGAAGTGTATGTAGACGCTTACAAGAAGTGGGAGAATATCTGCATACCGCTTTAAGGAGGCAATATGGCACAAGGCAAGAAGTATAATGACGACTTGAAAGAACGAGCCTTCGCCCTTCTTGCTTGTAACAATAGCGTCGCCTATGTCGCAAAGGAACTCGACCTCCCTTACTCGACGGTCAAGACCTGGGAGAAGAAGTTCCTCGCTCAAAGCGAAGAGTTGGCAAGGCAAGAGAAGGAACGAGACGACGGCTCTCCGAATGACGAAGTTACGAAGTCAAATGATGAATTAGACCTCGCAAAACTTCGCAAAAAGAAAAAAGAAGAGTTTGTCGAGAGCGCTTGGGGTCTCATCTCCAAGTGCGAAACTCTTATAGAGAGACGGCTCAATCGTGCAATCGGAAGTGAAGATGTGATTGACGAACTTCTCGACGAAATCCTCCAACTCGACCACAAGGAGTTGACCGAACCTCAAAGGAAGGCGCTCTATTCGAGAATCGCTGCTATCAAGATTGAGAATGTCAAGGAACTTGCGGTCGTTCTCGGAACGCTCTACGATAAGCAAGCGCTCGCCAACAAGGAAGCGACCTCTATCGTCGATAACAATGTAACGATAAAGTTCGAGGACTTGTGATATGGATATAACGATTCAAGACATCATCGACAAGCGCAAGAAGCGTTGGGAGGAACGCCACGACATCGAGTTCGACAAGGTTCTCGTTCGTGCGTCGGTCGTGAAGATTCTGCAAACGCCCTCTCTCCGAGACGAGATTGTTGCGAGACCGTATCTCTTGATACCTATTGCGTTCTACATAGTCGACAAGAAAAGAAATACCGTTCCGTTCTTCTTCAATGAGGTTCAAGAGGACTTCATCGAGAAGTTGGAGACGCTCGGAACGAATAAGCCGTTCTTCGTCCTTAAAGGCAGACAACAAGGCTTTACGAGCATTATCACGGCGATTCAGTTGTCATTCGCTATCGTTCGTAAGAACTTCTCCGGCTTCACTATGGCGGATAGAACGGATAACACAATGGCGATATTCAACGACAAGGCGAGAGTTGTCTACGATAGACTCCCGGAAGAACTCAAACCTTCCGAGAAGTTCAACTCTCGAAACGAGATGTTCTTCGACAAACTTAATTCGTCTTGGCGTATTGCTACGGCTACCGACCAGGTAGGTCGTTCGAGAACTCTTAACTTCGTTCACTTCTCCGAGGTTGCCTTCTATGAGTGTAACCTCTCCGACCTTCAAGCCGGTATCGGCGAGGCAATAACCGCCGGAGCGATTCAAGTCTACGAGACTACGGCAAACGGATTCAACCAAGCGAAAGACCTCTGGGATTCCGAGAGTTGTCATAACCTCTTCTATGAGTGGTGGCGTTCCCCGGAATATAGGTCTACCGAGTACGAATACCTCGAAACACAAGACCCTTGGCTCATCGAGAGAAAGAAGGTTCTTGAAGCGAAAGGTTGCGACAAGGAACAAATCACTTGGTATTGTAAGAAGTACGACTCTTATCTCGATAAGAACACTATCAAGCAAGAATATCCGATAACGCCGACAGAAGCCTTTGTATCGAGTGGCGATTGCGTATTCGATAAAGAGGCTATCAATAACCAAATCGCTCGTTGTGTGTCCTTGCAAGCGCCTCGTAGAGGCTATTTTACCTACAAGAAGGAAGCAATACCGATTCCGAACTCCGAAGGCGTTATGGTAGATGTCGAATGGAAGATAAAAGACATCGAGTTCGTAGAGAGCCGAGACGGATATATCTTCCTCCACGAAGAGCCGAGAGTCAAGGTCAAGGACGGAGAAATCACTCACAAAGCGCCTTACTCCCTCGGAGGAGATACGGCTGGAACCGGAAAGGACTATTTTACCGGGAAGGTTATATGCAACCTCGACGACAAGACGGTTGCAACACTACACAAGCAATATATCGACGAGGACTTATACGCCGAGCAAATGTATTGTCTCGGAAAGTATTACCACGACGCTCTCATCGGTATCGAAATCAACTATTCGAGACAACCGACGAGAATCCTTCAAAAGAAGTACAACTATCCAAACCTCTATATGCGAGAGAGGCTTGACGGTGCTTCGGATAGGTCGGTTATGGACTACGGCTTCGAGACAACCTCTCGAACGAAGCCTATAATCATCGGAGAACTCGTCGAACTTATGAGGAATAATCCCTACATTGAAGAGGATATTCCGACCCTAAAAGAAATGACGACCTTCGTCAAGAAAGAAAACGGCAAGTTGGAGGCAATCGACGGTTGCCACGACGACCTCGTTATGGCGAAGGCTATCGCTCACTTCATATCAAAGAAACAGACACGAACCTGGATTGAGGTCATTCCGACCGATAACGAGTTTATCTCGGAGAACTTCAATCTCGGAGAAGCCGGAGGCAACGAAGGCTTTATGAGTTGGGAGGACTTCTAATGAGTATTTTCAAGAAAATCTTCAAGCGACCTTCTTTAAGAGAGCGTGTAGCGACGCTCGAAAAGGCGGTTGCGGAGTTAAGCAAAAAGACAATATCAAAAACCACCACGGAGCAAGACGAGCCTCCTACGCCTACGCAGATTTTGGACGAGTGGTTCAACGGTAAGGAGGACGACGAATAATGGATTCTATCGAAAGAGTAGAGACCGCTACCGAGGTAACGAGCCTCTGGGAAGATTATCAAAACGGTCTCTCGTATCAACAAAGTTCCGGTCTCGCCAAGAACCTTCCGAAGTTCGTCAAGTTCTACGAGGGCGACCAATGGGCAGCGCCCACCAAGAACACGAAGAACCTTCCTCGCCCGGTGGTAAACATAATCAAAATGATATGCCGAAACAAGAAGAGCGCTATCCTCTCCGTTCCGGTTAAAATCATTTATCGAGCCGAGGACGATATGGCAGATGTCGAGAAGTTTAACCGCTTCGCCGACTATATCCAAAAGGAACTCGGTCAAGAGGCTCTCGATAAGAAGGCTATCGACGACGGCGTGAAGAAGGGTTCGTACTTCTACCACTATTATTGGGATTCCGAAGCCAAAGGCAAGGACGGAATCAAGGAAGGCGGTCTCCGTTGTGAGATTATAGACCCTCTCAACATCTTCTTCTCCGACCCTACACAAATCGACGAGCAAAAGCAAGAGTGGATTCTTATTGCTTCTCGTGAAAATGTCAAGTCGGTCAAGGCGAAGTGCGACAACGATGTCGACCAGGAGGCTATTGTCTCCGATGAGAACGATAGCAAATACGGAACTATCGAGCAAGAAGGCGACAAACTTTGTACCGTCCTCACGAGATACTTCCGAAAGAACGGCGAGGTCTATTGCGAGAAAGCGACGAAGAATGTCGTAGTAAACAAGCCTTTCGCTATCACTCCGAATCTTGCCGAGGCTGGCAAGGTTCTCGGCTTTGAGGAGGACGCTCCGAACAACTCTCTCCCGGACAATCACGACACGGAGAGCCTTGTGCCTACGAGCGTTAAGGCGTACCTCTATCCTATCGTCGTAGGAAACTACGAGATAAGAGAGCGTTCTATTTACGGTCTCGGAGAGGTCGAAGGTCTCATTCCGAATCAAAAGGCAATCAACTTCAACCTCGCTATGTCTCTCTTGAACAATCAAGAGTTGGCTTGGGGTAAGTATGTCGTTCTTCCTAACGCCCTCAAAGGTCAATCTATCACTAACGAACCGGGTCAAGTCCTTATCGACTACTCCGGAAGCGGTCAAGGTATTCGTAAGATGTCGGAGCAAGCGATTCAATCGCAACCTCTTCAACTCATCGACACCTTGACGCAACTCACGAGAGTCGTTACCGGCTCTACGGAGGTTATGACCGGCGAGACGCTCGGCGCTGGTATGTCCGGCGCTGCTATCGCTCAACTTCAATCGCAAGCGCAACAACCGGTTGAAGAGTTGAAGGACGCCTTCTGGCTCGTTAAAGAGAAGCAAGGTAAGGTTCTCGCTCAATTCTTCAAACTCTACTACACCGAGAAGGAGTTTACCTTCGTCGAGGAGCAAGTGCCTACGGACGAAAACGGCGTTCCTATGCAAGGCGCTCAATCCGAAGAGGTACAAATGACCGATGTATTCAGTAGCCAAGACTACGAACACACCGAGTTTTCCGTCGTTGTAGAGGCAACCGCCGGAACGAAGGCTTCCGCCGCCGGCGACATCAACGCTCTCGATGTGCTTCTCGCCAAGGGAGCAATCTCTATGAAAACCTATTTACGAGCATATCCGAAGGACGCTCTCTCGAATAGGTCGGAGATTCTCAAATGTATCGAAGCGGACGAGCAAGACCAAATCAAGCAACTCACTCAACAACTTCAACAAGCGCAAGCGCAGAATATCGAACTTGCAAAGGTCGTTGAGAAACAAAAGGCGACGGTAGACCAGGTTGTAGCCGTTATTCAAGAGAATAACACGCTCAAATCCTACATCGCAAATATGTATACGGAGGCTTCCTTGAAGATTCGAGAAGGCAACCGTCAAATCCAAATGGGTAACGCCAAGATTGCGGAGACGACCAAGGACGCTTCCGATATGGCGCAACACATTTACAACAATATGGGAGGTCAAGCGAATGTTATGCCCCAAGTGCAAAACGGAGGCAACGGTCAAGCGAATCAAGGGTAAAACCGTATATGTTTGTCGTAAGCCGACTTGCCCCTTTTATAAAAAGCCTATCAAGGCTCAATCCAACCGATAGTCAATAGGTCGCTCCTATAACTATACAAAAATCTTACGCAGCAATAGCGGAAAAATGCAAAGGAGAACTTCTTATGCCAGAAGAAATTAAAACAGCGCAAACAACCGTAGACACGGAGGTCGATAGCCACGCTGATGTCGACACCACCAAGGACGATGTAAACGATGTTGAGTTCACGGACACTCCGGGAGAACCGCAAGGCGGAACTACCGCTACGAAGGAAACCGGAACTACTCAAACAAAGGAACAGAACTCCGAAAACGCTCGCCGTAGGCGTGAGGCAGAACGCCAAGCCGAACTCGAAAGAGCGAAGGCAGCGGTAAGAGAACAAACCATTATCGAGACTCTCGGAGGCAAGAACCCCTACACCAACGAGGAAATGAAAGACCACGCCGATGTTGAGGAATACCTCGCTATGAGAGAAATCGCCAAGAACGGCGGAGACCCCCTCTCGGACTACTCGAAGTTCCAAAAGCAGAAGGAACGAGAAAGAGTCGAGCAAGCCGACAAAGCAGCGAAGGAAAAGGAATGGTATCGCAAAGACCAAGAGGATTTTGCAACCAAGCACCCGGAAGTCAATCTCCAAACGCTTATCCAAGACCCTCAATTCCAAAAGTTCGCAAGCGGTAAGGTCGGTGTACTCCC